>JABFSN010000129.1 GCA_013140575.1 Phycisphaerales bacterium
GCCCCGCGCCGCCCGCCCTATCCGATGTCCTCGTTCGCCGTCACCGGCGGTGGCTTGTCCCCCTTCTTCTTGATCGCCTCGTCGGCCGCCGCCTTCGCGGCTGCCTTATCTTCATCCGTGATCACCGCCGTCACAAAATCCTGATCGTCGGTCGCACTGCTCCGCGTGATCCACAGAACCGCCGCCGCAACCAGCACCACCCCCGCCGCCACGATCTTGATGAGCTTCGCCTTTTCCACCGTTCAACCACCCATTACGTGCGACACCGACGACGCCGACGCAACGGCCCCGTTCCGGACGCAACCTCAATTCCTCACCAGTCGACTACGTTCGACGACGCCGGAAGATTTCGGTTGGGTTGGCGCCATGATCCACCCAACTAAATAGGACCACAGAATAGGGAAACCGATTCCATCATGACGCGTTTTTCTTCGCCCGCAGGGCGCACGATCTTAGCCAGGGACTTCAGTCCCTGGACGACAGCCCCTGTCCAACTCCCGCCCGGAGGGCGCCGAAACCCAGTTTCCCTTTTGTGTGTTCTTATTTAGAACGACGAGAATCCTGCCCGGCGATCAACTACCTGATTCCCAACCATCCAATGCACGGCGTCGCCGGTTTCCGCGACAAGAACTTCGAATGTGCGCTGACCGGGAAAATCGTACCGTTCGCCGACACCGCAAGTCAAGCCGGAACCGCCCCCGCACGCCGTCCCCACGCCCCATTTGATTCAATTGAACACCACCCCGACCACACCATCGCCGGACCAGCCCAAACGGCCACGCTCCCACAATAACGCCTATCAGGCCTGTCGCCCCCGGCCCGACGCGCACGAAAAACGGGGCGACCGGCCATTCCGCCGATCGCCCCGCCGTTTCATCTCGTCTGATTCGCTCGAAACGCTACTGAATCGGATTGATGTTCAATCCGCTCCCGCCGCAGGGGAACTCAGTCGGAACCGACGGCGCCGGCAACGTGTCGATCTGCCAGCCCGGTCCCCGGAAGATCACGCAATGCCAGTGCTGGTGGCAGGCTTCGATCGGCTGGTCACCGCATCCCGGATAGCTCGACAGATGCGGCTGCGGCTGTTGGTGTCCCTCCATCTTGACCGTGGCCCCGTGACCGTCGACATACGACACTTGGAAATACCACGGGCGACCGTGCCACCCCTTGATAATCGTCTCCACGTCGGATCCCAACGCACCCGACAACGAAGTGCATCCGTCCTTTCCGTAATTCTTGCGGACGCCGAATCGACCGACGTTCTCCATGAAGTAGATGGTGTTCGCCGGATTCGGAACGCGCGAGATCGGCTTCAGAAACGCCGAATTGCTCTCCAGCTTGCAGTCGCCGGTCGGCACGCCGATCCACGACGTGCTCGCCGAATAACTGTTCCCGTAGTGGTCGTACGAACTGAGCTTGGAATTCTTCCACGCCAGGTAGTGATGACCCGCGTACCCCTTGTCCCCCGGACACTGGAAGATCTTCAGATCCAGTTTGCGGTCGCTCTCCCAGTTCGCCTGGTTCGGCCCCGGGTCGTCAATAAAGTCGGTGAACGAACTCTTGTAAATGGTCGCGTTCATGTCCCGCGTCGCCGGTCCGCGACCTTCCTGCGTCCCCCACTTGGAGTTGACCGCGTCGTTGCCCGCCCGCGGTTCACCGGCGCCCGACTTGCCGCCCCACTCAACTTCGCCGAACGCGCCGGCCACTTTTCCCATCAGCTTGTGTTGCGGAAACGAGCGCTCATCCTTCCGCCCCGCGGCATACGTGTTCCCCGCCCCGGCGATGCCCTTCAGATTCGACACGTCCAAGACAATCTTCGCCTGCTCCCGCGCCTTCTTCAGCGACGGCAGCAATATGCTGATCAGAAGGGCGATGATCGAAATCACCACCAGCAGCTCGACCAGCGTGAACGCGGCCGGCCTCGCCGGTCCGTGACGCCTGGACCTCACTTCGCGTAACATGATTCGTACCTCCCAGAAATAAGGAATGATGCGTCCGCGCCGAGCCCCCACACGGAAACCCGACGCGCCGGCCGGCCGCAATGCGCAAACCGACCGCGCGGAATAACAATCTCGCCATTCATTATTATCGGGTACAACCTTAACACTTTCAATACCGGCCGCGCGACGCGCCACCATGCCGTAACCTATTGTGCAACAATTAGTTACGCCCAATAGACCACGCCCTTCGGCAACGCCTTCTCTCAATTGAGAACAAGGCCGTACCAGCGGAATGATATGATTCACGCTACAGCTGTAATCGCCGCGATCCCTTCATCGCCCGCATTTCCTCTCCGTTCCTCTCACCACGCAGGGGGTCGGACACGGTGAATGGACATGGAAAACGGTCTCAGAATGAATCTCTCCGAATTCTGATCTGCGTTAATCCGTGTAACTTGTGGATCATCTTCTTCCGGCCGTTTCCGCGTTTTAGCTTTTCCGCGTTTTAGCGTTTCAGTGTTATCCTGCCTGCCCCCGCGCCCTCTGTGCCCTCTGTGGCTTCTCTTCTTTCTTCTTTCGACGTTTCGCCTTTCCCCCTACTCCTTCAACGCCAGCCCCCCATTATCC
>JABFSN010000019.1 GCA_013140575.1 Phycisphaerales bacterium
TCGTCGGTGCGGCGTTCGTCCGTGGGCGGAACGGGCGGGGGGACGGTTCCGTCGGGCGGTTGGGCCGACGCGGTGGTGGCGAGCGCCAGGGCGAAGACTCGTGCCACGCCGCGGAAGAATCTTCCGGCTGGGTGGCACGGACAACGGTACCCCGTTGTCCGTGTGCCGCAGGCGGGAGTAGTGAAACCGGGCGGGTGCAGGCGGCTGAAAACACGGGCAAGCGAGTACGCTTGCCCGTGCCACCCGGGAATCCGGGCGCGTCGGACCGCCAGGCGGCGTAACACGCAAGCGAGCTTTCTTACGATTCGTACGGTGCCACTATTTGGCATTGCGTTCACCGTTCAGCGTTCGGCGTTGGCCACGACCAGTTCGGTCAACGCGGTGATTTCTTCCTGACGCAGGCCCAGCGATTCGACGGCGGCCAGTTGCTGTTCGGACGGCGTGCGATCGGCGGGGATGGCCGCGTGCGTTTCCACGGTTTCGGTCAGCAGGTCCTCCTGCATCATGCGGATCATCAGCAGCTCGGCGGCGCCGGGGACGGGCGGGGCCGACCCGTCGGCGCTGTCCCCGCCGCCGCCGGACGATTCGGCGAATTCGTCGGGCGGGGGCAGGTCGCGGGCGTCGCGCAGGGCGCGGAGGAGCTGGTCGATGCGGCGCAACACCTGCGCCTGCCCGCGGCCGAGATCGGCGTCGAGACGGCGTGCGTCGAGCGCTTCGCGGGCGAGGTCCATGCCCTCAACGACCTGCTGCATGACGCGGCGATAGACCACGGTTTCCGCGAGACGCTGCTCGAGGCTCGCGGATTCGGCGTGGATATCGGTCTGCGTGCGGGCGAGGCCGGCGGCCTGACGCGCGGCGGCGCGGTCGAGGCGGCCTTTTTCGTCGACCTGTCGAATCAACGCGGCGGTGTCGGTGTTCACCGATTGCTGGCCGTCGCGAATCTGCTCCAGCGCATTGCCGACCGCGGCGAGCATGCGCTGGGTGGCGGCTTGCGCGGCGTTGCGGGCTTGTTCCTCGAGAACGGCGACGGCGCGATTGAGTTGGTCGATGGCGGCCGCCTGCGACGGATCGGCGGCGGCGCCGTGACCGTCGAGCAACTGCCGCTCGCCGCGGTTCATGTCGGCGGCGGCGATGCGGACGAATTCGCCGGCGGCGGCGGTCTCCTCGTCGTCGAAAAGGTCACGGGCCAGTTGTTCGGCGTTCTGCCGCAGACGGGTCTGTTCGGCGGCGAGACCGGTCAGGACGTCGGCCGGGGCGGCGAGGTCGACGGCTTCGCGGACGGCGACGCGGAGGGCCGTCTGTTGGTCGCGCAACTCGGCGACGGCGCGCAAGGCGTCGCGGCTGCGCTTGGCCAGTTCCATCAATCGGCGGACGTCGCGTTCCTGGAGGCGGGCGAGCATCTCCCGCAGCCCGCGTTGCGCCGCCTGTTGTTCGAGGCCCGCCCCGGCGAGACGGTTTTGATCGATGGCGTCGGCGGCCGCGTGCATGTGCTTGACCGTTTCCTCCGCGGCGGCGATTCCAATCAGGGTGGGTATTTGTTCGACGGCGTTGGGCGGATCGCGGCCGTCGGGCGAGGCCGATTCGACGCGGGCGGCGCCGGTTTCATCATGAACCAGCGATTGGATGCGTTCGAGAAGACCGTTCAGGTCGCCGGCGAGTTGATCCTGCATGCGGTGGGTCTGGCGGACGGCGGCGTGGTTGTCGGCGGACAATTCGTCGGCGCGTTGACCGAGCGTGCGTTCGGCGAGGCGGGCGGTCTGGTCGTGCAGTGCCTGTTGGCGGTCGAACAGGTCGCGGGTGCGGTTGACGACGGCCTGGAAATCGCCCCATTCGTCCAATTCCCGAATCACATCGCGGAGCGCGTCGGCCAACGCCTGTTGCCGATCGAGTGCGACGGCAAGGTCGATGGGCGGCGATGGCGCCGGGTCGGCGCCGTCGCCGCGGGCGTCGCCGAGGGCGGCGATCACCCCGGCCACACCGTCGCCGGCCGCGGCGACCAAGCGGTGTTCGTTCCGCCGGACGCGATCGACCGCGTCGGCGTCGTGGGCGTGATTCAGTTCCATGCGGGTTCGGACGCGTGCCAACTGATCGGCCGCGCCGGCGATGCGCCGGCCCACGTCCCCCTGATTGCGGGCCACGTTCCGAACATCGCCGGAAGCAGGCTGGGCATCGGCCGCTTGCCGTTCGATCACTCGCGTGGCGTCGATGACGGCGAGCTGATCGAGGCGGATGGCGCGAATGCGGCGTTGCAGAAGTTGCAACTCGTCGCGGATGTGGGTTTGAAAAGCTGACTCGGAAACGACGTTAATCCGTAGCGGCGACGACGTTCCCACCTGACCGCGACCGGCGGCGGTCGCGAAATTGTCGACGGCCTCCACGTGCCCGGTGATGGTCGCGGGCGGGGTCAGTTGCAGATCGGCGATGGACCACAGGTGTTCGATGGTTGCGCCGACGCCTTGTTGCGAAACGGCCCAGCGGGCATCCGTCAGAAGCGACGATTCGATGAACCGCGGCGGATCGCCGGTCGAGGCGCGTAGTAGCACGTCGGCGACGCCGAAATCGTCGTCCACGCGAACGACCAGCGGCACCGATCCCCGCGGAGTCACCTCGACGAGCGCCGGCGGCTCCTGAACGACGACGGTCGGGGCGCGGTCGGGGCGGGCGATGATGGTGTAGGGTTCCTCGCCCAGGCTGGTCAGACCGTCCCGATCGACCAATTGGGGTAGGATCGACGTCGAAACCTCCACGGCGACGTCGCCGGACAAGGCGCGACGACTGTCATCCGCCCAGCGCAGCGGAATCCGCCGTCCGTCGTCGATTTCCAGCCACGCGTCGGGTTCACCGTCGGCGTCCGAACCGATGGGCTTGCTGACCTGCATGTCGATGGTTACCGCACTGCCGGCCACGACGGCCAGCGGACCGGCGAGCAGATCGCCGACGATGGGTTCGGCGTGCTCGGCGTAATCGGGTGGCGCCGCAGTGGCGATGGCCGACTCGATCGCAGGGCGGCGCACGACCTCGATTCGGCCGGGCGATTTCCGGGTGTTGTGATCACCGGCCTGGAACCAGAAATGCAAATCGGCGTTGACCGCGTCGACGGTGCAACGGAACTCGCCGTCGGCGTCGCGGTGCATGGCCAGCAGCGTTTTCCGCCGATCGGCGTCCACCAGATGGACGACGCCGCGGAGATCGGGTTCCAGACCGCGGGTGACGCGCATGCGCAGGGTCGTCGAATCGCCGAGCGCGACGCGGACCCGGTTGGTGATGGGTTCGATTTGAACCCGGCGCGGCCAATCGGGCGCCTCGAACGGGCGTGCGTAACGGGTGACGCCGACGGCCATCCATTGCGGCGAACGAATGGTGACGGTCAGAAGGGCGACAACGCCGACGGTCAGGAGGGCGGCCTGGATCAACACCGGCCGCAGGGTCAGCGCGCTGCGGAGGTGCAGTTGGGCGAGGGCGGCGTTGGTGGAGGCGACGACTTCGGTGACCATCATGGGCGATGCGTGGACGGGTTTGGTCAGGAAGCTGACGGTGCTGGACAGCCGGTCGCCGAGCGCGGGGAACTGCCGTTCCAGTTTTCCGGCAACCTGGCCGAGGGTGAAACGCGTCTGCATCGGCCGTATGACCCAATGCAGGGTCGCGCCGCCGCAGCCGACGATGAACAGCGTGGACCCCAGCAAGCGCAGCAGCGACGGCAGTTCGAGCAGCCAGTCGAGCGTGACCACGGTCAGAAACGACAGGCAGCCGCCCGATAGGACGGACAGGACGCCGAACGCGATCAGGCGGCGGCGGATCGCCACCCGTAATTCGGCGAGTTTGCGCAGGACGTCGACGCTGGGAGCGTTCATGCAGACCTCGACGGCGTCACAACAGGCCGCGCGACTTGCGCAGCACCCATTCACAACCGATCATAAGAATGAAAACGGTCAAAACCAAACGGGAGTCCCACAACGGTTCGACGAAATCGTCGGGAATCCGCCGGCTGCGGTCGAGAATGCCGCCGGTCACGTCGGCGATTTCGTCCAATTCCATGGTGCGACCGCCGGTTTCGGCGGCCAATCGCGCCAAACCGTCGTGATCGGCTTGCGTGCGGCGGCGTTCCAAATCCGCGTCGGACACGTAAACGACGGTCTTGATATCGCGACCGCCGGAACCGACCACGGATTCATCCGGGGTTAATGCGTAGGTTCCGGCGCGGCGGGGCGTGAAGCTGCCTTCAAACCGGGGAACGGACTCGCCGATGCGCGTCAGCGTGATCCGCTCGACGGGGCGGTCCGCGGCGTCGCGGATCACGATCGGCCACTCGTGCCCCGATAACGTGACCAACGCGGGGTCGCGTATTTCCGCAATCACCAGAACGGGCTCGCCGAACGCGTAGCGCTGACGGTCGGTCCGCAGCGTCACGCGGTCCGCTCCTTCAACCGCGGGCCGGGCGAGCGTGCGGCAGACGTGCAGCCAGAACGAATCGAACCACCATTCGCCGCCGCCGCGCCGCCAGCGCCAGGTTTCATCGACGGCACTGAAAAACACGCTGCCCGCGCCGTATCGTCCCAACACCATCACCGGCCACGCAGCTTCACCGGCGGCGGCGGTGGTCAGCTCGGCAAGGACGGTGGCGCCCGGTCTGGCGCCCAGCGTGCGCGCCACCCAATAAACGGCGGGCATCGCGTGGTTGGGCGGACCGTCCGGGATTCCGTTCGCGTCGGCGTCGGCGATGATGCCGTGAAACAGCCCGCCGGTCCTTCCGTCGGGGGTGATGTTCGGTTGCAGGGATTCATCGAGCGGCCGGTCGTAGCGGCCGAGGAAATCGGGATCGATGCGAACCGGAATCAGCTTTTCGAGCGGCGTGCCCCGAAACGCGATGGGCGCGTGCCGCGTTCCGGCGATCAGCCCGAACCCGCCGCCCTGATGGGACACGAATTCCACGAGCAATTCCTGTTGACCGGGGCTTAACCAATCGCCGGTCGGGTCGACGTCGCCGAACAGCACGACGTCGTATTCCGCAAGCTCGTCGGCCGTGGTGGGAAACCGGACGATGGGATCGGTGCCCTCGGGCGCGAAATCGCGGTCGGCGCTCAACAGGATGATGCTCGAGCGGATGGTCGGTTCGCGTAACAGGGTGTTCTTCAGGTAGCGGAATTCGAACCGCGGGTATCCGTCCACGTACAAAACACGGATGGGTTTATCGATGACCTGGATCGCCGCTCCAAACGCATTGTCGGTCGTGTCGTGCTCGCCGTTCACCGGCTCGATCTCGACGCGCAGATCGACCGCGCCGGCCCGCGCGGCTTTCACGCGAACGGAGACCTCCATCTCGGCGGCGTCCGGATCCAAATCGACTTGCCGCTCGGCCCAGACGGCGCCGTCCGCGGTGTCCACGACGCGGAGCGCGGTCCGCTGATCGGCCTCCAGCCCGCTCGTGGTCACGCGGACACGCACGATGAAACTGTCCCGCAAGTGGACGCGGTCCTGAACCGCGTCCGGCTCGACGGCGACGTTTCGCGGCGGCACCGGCGAACCGATCAGCACCGGATAGATCGGCACCTGTTGGGCGCGGGCCAGACCGACGGCGTCGCCCATGCTTCCCGGCTCGGTGCAGCGACCGTCCGACGCGAGCACGACGGCGGCCGTGCGTTCGCCCCCGGTTTGTTTCAGAATGGACGCCAATGCGCTGTGCAGGTTGGTGGCCGCGTCGTCCGCGGACAGCCGTTCCAACAGTGACGTCACCTGTTCGCGATCGGCGGCGTCCGTGACGGACAGTTCCCGCCGCAGGTCTCGTCCAAACGTGTACAGTTCCAACTCGTTCCGCGACAGCATGGCGGCCAGCGGCGCGGCCCCGTCATGGCGCAGCGCCGCCGTCAGCAGCTCGAATCGCGAGCGGTCGGCCACGGCAACCGGGTTCAGGCCGGTGGCGGCGGCAATCCGCGCGGCGCGGGGGGGATCGTCGGCGTAATCGTCGCGCTCGGCCATGCTTCGCGACGTATCGACCAGCAGGACGACGCGCGACGGTTCGATGCGCTCCCGTTGCAGCACCAGGACCGGCTGACAGATCATGACCGCGACCAGCAGCAGCAGGCCGATGCGGATGCCGGCCGGCAGCCAGCGTGACCGCGCCGATCCGTCTCCGCGATAGGCGATGACGACGATCACGGCCAGCAACGCGACCATCGGCGCCAGAAACCACACCGGCAACGGCATTTGCCATTGCAACAGCAGCGGTGCGTCGCGCCCCAGCCGTATGTGGTCGAGGTCCAGCAACCATTCCACCAGCCGTTGGATGGACGGGGGGACATTCATCAGCGGGACGCCCCCCACTTCGCGGCCAGCCACGATTCGGCCACCAGCAGTATCAACACCGCAAACAGCATGCGATCGCCCAGCTCGCTGGAACGGTGGCGCTGCAGAATGGTCTTCCGCAAATCGTCCGCGGATACGATGCTCGCGTCACACTCGAGCGCTTCGCGCAGCGCTTCAGCATTCACCGGGCGGGTATCGCTTTCCATCGGGTCAAGATTGACGGCGAAGGTGGTCTGTTGCGGTCCCAGCGTCAGCGTGTACACCCCAGCGTCCTCGGCCGGACCGAATTCGGCGGTGTAGACGCCGTCGTTGACCAACACGCGAGCGTCATGTGCCCCCCGATCGGGCCCGGTGACGTGCGGCGCGAACGCCGACGCCGTCGCGGGAATCGGGTAACGGACCTCGTCACCCACCTGACAGGTCCGCGACGCCCCGCGCCCGCGGGTTAGGTAGACGCACAGATTGACCATCAGCGAGACGTAATCGCCGCGCGCCGGCAGATTGGTCCAACTCATGTCGGCCGAGGTGGTCATCACGGCCACCGAACCGCGCCCGTGCGTGGCCAGCACGAGGGCGGGCGAGCCGTCGGTGTAATGTAGCGGCACTTCCGCGCCCTCGCGCACGAGTTGCACGCGGTTGAATCGTTCGATGCGGGCTTGAAACAGGCTGCTGTCGGTCCTGCCGGTGAAATCGGCCAGCACAGGGTGGGTGAACGCGTCGGCCGCAAATCCAATTGCGTCCGCGGCCGCCGGGGCGGACGATTCGCCGGTCCGACGTGCTTCACCAACCGTCTCGCCCCAGGCGCAGGGCAGCAGGCCCGCACCGTTTCGATACCCGCGTTCGTTGTCGTCCGCGGCGTTGACGCCGTCGCCCGCGAACACCAGCAGGCCTCCGCCGGCGGCGACGAAACCTTCCAATCGACTCCACAGTTCCGTTTCCAGCGACGGCACGCCACACAGCGCAACCACGGCGTAGTCGTCCAGCGGTTCCGCGGGCAATTCCCGGTGCGACAGTCGGCGCGGCGAAAACGTGCGGTGTTCGCCCCGGTCCGTGCCGGGCGACAGCGCGGCGGCCAGATAGCCGGCGCTGCCGTTCAGCGCGTCGGGCGCGGGATGGGCGTCGACCAGCAGGATCGGCACGGCGTCGTCGACGTCGATGGCCAGCAGACGCACGTTGTCGCGGGGGAATGCATCCACGGCGTCGGATACCACCGTCGCGGACACGGTATGCGGACCCGCTTGCGATACGATGACGTTGGCGCTCGCGGTGGTGGTGTCGCCCGGGGCGATCGGTTGAATGGCGACGCGGTGCACAATGCGATCGTCCAGCGACAGTCGTAACGTCGCGTCGCGGACGGTTTCGTTCCCGAAATTGGAAACGTCCGCCTCGAATCGAATCGGCAGTTCCGCGCCCGCCAGCGTCGATGTGGTTCGCAACCCGGTGACGGCAACGTTTGCTGCGTTGGGATGGCCCGGATCGACGATGACAACGGACGCGGTCTCCGCGATTTGGCACGCGGCCGACGCGGACCCCGCGGCGTCGCCCGATTGGCCGAGCCAGCCCGATGCCGGTTGATCGCCGATGACGTAGACGAATTGACTGCCCGGCGGAAAATCCGCCCGTCCGCGCCGGACGATGTCCAGCGCCACGCCCAACCCCCCGGCGATGTCCGTCGCCTGCCAGGTCGGTGACAGGCGGGTTAATTGATCGCGCACCCCGCGCCGGTCGTAGGCCGGGTGATCGATCACCGCCGACGCCGGGGCGGCCAGGCTGACCATGCTGATTCCGTCGCCCGGCGGCGCCGCCGCGATCAATGACTCGCACAACTCGACCGCGCGGCCAAATCGGCTCGCGTCATTCGCCGCGGCGCCCGCCGCGCCCGGTTGACCATCGGCATCGACGATCTGCATGGATGCCGAATTGTCGATCAACAAAACGTGGTGCGAACGCGACCTGCCCAGCGCCCCCAGCACGGCGGCCGGGAAAAACGGCCGCGCAACGGCCAGGCCCAACCCGCTTATCACGGCGATGCGTGTCAACAACAGCAACCACTGTTCCAGTTGGATGCGGCGGGCGCTGCGGCGGTTGGCGGCAAACAGAAACCCCATCGCCGCCCACGGTTCGCGCCGGAACCGACTGCGGTGCAACAGATGAATCACCACCGGCAACAGCGCGCTGGCGACGGCGACGGCGGCGAACGCGGGATGTAAAAACGTGCTGGTGGGCATGGTTGCCTTGCCGAGGTCCCTTATGACCACCGTCCATTATCATGGCGATGGCGCTCGGAATCATCACCGTCCGCCCAGCACGCGCGACGATCGTTGCCGGAGGCGCGCGCTCCGCGTCACCAGATACGTGCTGATGGCCGCATCCAGCGGCGTGGACGTGTCGAACTGCGTCCATTCAATCTGCATGTCCCGGCAACCGCGGCGCAACGACTCGACGAATCGCGCCACCTCGGCCAGGTATTGCGAGCGCATGGCCTCCGGCTGGGTCAACAGGCGTCCGGTTGATTCCAGCCCCTCGAATCGGGTCGGTCCCTTGAACGGAAAATTCAGCTCGGCCGGATCCCACACGTTGAACACCACCGCCTCATGGCGTTGGTAGCGCAGGCGTTTCAGGCCCATCAATGTTTCCTCGACGTCGCCGAACAGGTCGCTGATCAGTATCAGCAGCGTCCGCCGGGGCAAGCGCTCGGCCAGATCGTCCAAAACCGGTCGGACGCCGGTCTTGCGCCCCGCGCCGTGGGCCGCCAGACCTTGGACGATGTGCCGCCAGTGGGCCGGATGATTCGACGGCCGGATGAAACGGGTGATGGTCTCATCAAACACCACCAGCCCCACGGCGTCGCGCTGGCGAAGCGCCAGGTACGCCACCGCGGCCGCCATGCTCGCGGCGTACTGCCGTTTGGTCATGGCGACGTCGGCGGAGCGGTAGGTCATGGACTCGCTGTCGTCGACCAGAACCATGCAGTTCAGGTTGGTCTCCTGTTCGTAGCGCTTGATGTAGTACTTGTCGGTCCGCCCGTACACCTTCCAGTCGACGTGACGAATGTCGTCGCCCTGCGTGTACGCCCGATGATCGGCGAATTCGATGCTCACTCCCGGGAACGGGCTGCGGTGCATGCCCGAAAAATATCCCTCGACGGCCAGACGGGCCCGCAATTCGAGCGACCCGATGCGCGCCAAAATCTTCGGGTCCAATAGACCGCGTTGCATGTGGCGCGATCCGGAGTGCGGTGCGGTCGGGGATGACGCGTCGGCTCTCGTTTGGGGCATCGTCGTCAGGTCTTCCGGCGGATCGCCTGCTACGAACTACCCGGTGCCGCGAACACGCGCCGGGCCAGCGAATCGTCGATCGTTTCGGACGCGTCGCGCGGCACGTGGTCCAACAACAGGCGCACCACCTGGTCGCTGGTCACGCCATCGGCCTCGGCGTTGAAACTGGTGATGATGCGGTGCCGCAGAACGGGCGGCGCCACCGCCCGAATATCGTCCGTCGACACGCAGTGGCGTCCGTGGATCAACGCCCGCGCCTTGCCCGCCAGCACCAATTGCTGCGACGCACGCGGTCCCGCTCCCCACGCCACGTAATCCTCGACGAATTTCGGCGCGTCGCCCCGCCGTGGGCGGCTCGTCCGCGCCAACGCCATCGCGTAGCCGATCACATGATCGCTGCACGGCACGCGGCGGACCGTCTCCTGCATGGACAACAGCCCCTCGGCATCCATCACCCGGTCGATGACGGCCGCGGTCGATCCGGTGGTCAGCCGCACGATGTCCATCTCTTCCTGCGCGCTGGGATAGTCCACCAGAATCTTGAACATGAACCGGTCCAATTGGGCCTCGGGCAGCGGATACGTGCCCTCCTGCTCGATGGGGTTTTGGGTGGCCAACACGAAAAACGGCTCGGGCACGATCCGGGTGACGCCGCCCGCGCTGACCTGTCGTTCCTGCATCGCCTCCAGCAGCGCGGATTGGGTCTTGGGCGGCGTGCGGTTGATTTCGTCGGCCAGAATGACGTTCGCGAAAATCGGTCCCTCGACGAAGCGCATCGACTTCCCGCCCGAGCGCTTGTCCTCCTCGATCACTTCCGTCCCGGTGATGTCCGACGGCATCAGGTCGGGCGTGAACTGAATCCGCGAAAACGACAGGTCCATCGTCCGCGCCACCGTGCTGATCAGCAGCGTCTTGGCCAGACCCGGCACGCCCTCCAGAATGCAATGCCCCCGCGATAACATGGCCACCAGCAATTCTTCCAGCACGCCACGTTGTCCGACGATGACCTTGCCCAGCTCGGCGCGAAGGCGGCCGTAGGATTCGACGAGGTGCCGCGCGGCCGCCACGTCGTCCGGTCGCGCCGGGGTGTCGCCCTTGGAATCCACCATTCATCATCCTCCCGCGTCCAATTCCGCGTGGTAGTCGTCCCCGTGGCGCCGGCGCTCGTTGGGGCGATGTTTCGCTGCCGGGACCGCGTCAGTCGGCGCCATTAATCGCGTTGATCAGAAACCGCAATCGTCCCAGGCTGCGCCGATCAAACCGGAACACCAGCCGCGCCAATTCCGCGTATTCGCCCTCCTCCTCGGGCAGCGCATGATCGATCTGACGGATGCGATCCTCGCCCACAATATCCGGGAATTGGTCGTTGATCGCCTGCAGCGCCGCGTCCGAAATCCGTGATTTCATGCGGATGACGAACTGGTCCTGCACGTAGCGCGACGAATGATACCGCCGGTAGAAGCGCAGGATTTCATTCACGGCATCTTCCACGCGATCGGTCAGAAAAAACAACCCCATGTCCTGCGGGCTGATCATGCCGTTGGCGAGCAGCTCGGCCTTGACCCAGGTTCGCCAATGTTGCCAATACGTGCCGCCGGGCTCGTCGCACAGAACGATGGGCACCGGTTCGCTTTTGCCGGTCTGAATCAGCGTCAGCGCCTCGAACCCCTCGTCCTGCGTTCCGTAGCCGCCGGGAAATAGGATGATGGCGTCGGCTTCCTTGACGAACAGGAGCTTGCGCGTGAAAAAATACTTGAAATTTACAAGCTTAGCGTCGCCGGCAATGATGTCGTTCGTCGTTTGTTCGAACGGCAGTGATATCGAAACGCCGAAACTGGCTTCGCGGGTGGCGCCGTCGTGTCCGGCGCGCATGATTCCGTCGCCCGCGCCGGTGATGATCATCCAGCCATGTTCGCGCATCATGCAGCTGAACTTGACCGCCTGCTGATATTGCGGATGTCCGACCGGCGTTCGCGCCGAGCCGAAAATAGACACCTTCGGCACGCTTGCGAACGGGGCGAACACCTTGAACGCGTAGCGTAGTTCTTTAAGGGCCCGGTTCAGGAGCTTCACGTCGCCCCGGTTGCAGCCGTCGGCCGCCAGCCGGGTGATGGTGACCATCATCTCAGCCAGTTGATCCTGGCTGTCGCAGGGCGCAAATGCCCGCAGAAACTGGTCGATGGCGTCGGCGCGGGCCTTCGAACGTTCGGATCTGTTTCCGAATGCAGGGTTGGTTTCGTCGTGTGAATCGTTGCGTCGGTTCATCAATGCGTTCCGCGGATCATTGTAGCTGCAACTTGGGCGGCGGACCATGCGGGTGACCGGCGTCGCCTCCGCGGGGTGCGTGACACATGCGGCGGCGTCTTTCGGCCCCGGCCAAGAGCCGCGGGTCGGCGCACGGCGTGGGCAAGGTGAAAACGACATCGATCCGAAGCCCCGGCAGGGGCGTTCGTGGTCAGCCCACGGCGGAAGCCGTGGGAACCCGTAGAACAGCATCGACCCCAAGCCCCGGCAGGGGCGATCGGGCCTAACCTCGGCCGCCCCTGCCGGGGCTTGAGACGGGAACGCGGTCATTCATTCCCACGGCTTCCGCCGTGGGCTAGTGACGGGCGCCCCTGCCGGGGCTAATGCGATCGTCGCCTAAAGTGTCATGGACCCCCTCCGCGTGATCCCCACGGCGAACGTCGACCGGTCTGGATCGGTCGAAACGGCCGATATCCCCATCTGACGATCCGTTCGTCGGATATGATCCTGGAGATCGACGCGGCGCCGCACAGTCGGCAACGGGAGACGTATGTTACTACCGGACGTTCAACCGAATCAGGGGACCCGACTCGAGGGGCGCACACCGCGGAGCCGGCGCACGTCGCGCATTCGAAGCGGTATCGGAATCGCGGTCTTGTTCGCTTGTTCCGTGGCCGCGGCCCAGCCGCGGGTCACGATTGTGGGCGGTGCCGACGCAACGGGACACTCCTTCGATTGGACGGTGGACCACGACCACTCGTCGCCGATGGTTTCGATTGAATTCCCGAATCATCGGGCGGACCTGTTTATCGCTCCGTTCGAATGGTCCGGAACCGCGAAGGACGTGGATGCGAATGGCCGCGACCGAGGTGTTTCCGTCGGGGAGGCGAACGGCGCAGGCGGCTGGATTTACCGGGGCACGCCGGCGCGGTTTCAGATGCGGATCAGCCCCTACGCGGGGCTGCTTGGGGTTCGGCCGGGACCGGGAGCGGTGCGGATTCGATTCGCCGACGGGCTTGAAATCGAGATTTCCGCGGAAGTGCCGGTGCGGGAATCGTGGCTGGCCCGTCAGACGCCGCTGGTAGGCGCGGTACTGGTGATCCTGATCGTCGTGATTCGCCGGGTCCGCGGGCGAAATCGTCGTTCGGCTGGCGGGGAGGTCGCGAAACAGGTAGAAACCGCGAAATGAGCCGGAAATTCATGACCGATGGCGACCGTGCCGACGTGGCCAGGTTCATTGAGCGTCACTGGGGCAGCACGATGATCCTGTCGGGCGGGCAGGTGTACCATCCGCATTTGTTGGAAGGTCTGCTCGAACGCCGCGACGGTGAACTGGTTGCGTTGCTGACCTTCCGGACGGACGGCGACTCGATGGAATTGCTGACGCTCAACAGCAC
Organism: Phycisphaerales bacterium; assembly: GCA_013140575.1. Lineage (GTDB taxonomy): Bacteria > Planctomycetota > Phycisphaerae > UBA1845 > UBA1845 > JABFSN01. Next base: position 13,220 of record JABFSN010000019.1, read on the forward strand.
GCTGGAAGGCAAGGGCATCGGCTCGTCGCTGATGTTGACGGTAATCGACGAGGGGCGCAAACGGGGAATTTCGCGCATCTGGCTTTCCACCACCAACGACAATCTGCGGGCCGTCGGATTCTATCAGCGGCTGGGGTTCCGCATCGTCGGTGTGCACATCGGCATGGTCGACGAGGCCCGCAGAATCAAACCGCAAATCCCCGAAATCGGCCGCGACGGCATCCCCATTCATGACGAACTGGTGTTGGAACTGCGCGTCCAACCGTACAGCGACGGATAGGATCCCGCCGCCACGGCCCGTCGCCCGACACGCGCGTCCCTATTTCGCGTCCTCCGCTTTTTCAATCTCCAGGTATTTCGCGCGCTGTGCTTCGGTAAGAAGCTCCAACGCCCGGACACGGAAATCGTCTTCAACTTTCTTCATTCCCGCACGATCCATTTTCTGCGCGGCTTCGCGCAGCGCCGGGCTGACCTCACGGAGGATGGACTGCAGCTTGTCGTTCTGTTCATTGGTCGGTTCGATTTCGCGGAAGCGCACCAACACGATCGCCAGGCTCGCCGGTTTGATCCCGGACTGCCTGCGGAAGGGCTCCTGGAGCTTGTACATCAGAATCTGGAGTTTCTTCGTTCTCCCTTCGTCGTCCACCGCCGCGCGCACGTCCGATTCCAACAGCAACACCGGCTTGATCAGCGAGTCGTCCCGGCCGCGCAATTCCTGCATCCGCCCCATCAGGCTCCGGTAACGGTCGGCGTCGCCCGCCTGACGGGCGTCGTCCAGTTCCTTGCGCAGGGATTCGATTTCCGCCGCGTTGCTTTCACGCAACTGCCGCAGGTCGCTGACAATTTTCGTTAGCTTTTCGACGTGCCGGTCGAACACCTCGTTCAGCTTGGTGGTCTGCTCGGGCGTGGGTACCAGTTCGCGCTGAATCGCCTCCCGCAACTGGTTCACATAGTCCAGCCGCTGCTGCAGCGGATCAACCGCCGCCGGCGGGGCGCTCCCGTCCGTCGTTGCCGTAACCGTGGCCGCGGGCGCATCGGAAGCCGGCTTTTCCGCATCCGCGGGCTCCGGCAGTTTCTCCGGCGGTTTGCCGTCGTTCGCGGCCATGGAAATACACGGAAGCGACAAAGCGCCCACGGCAAATCCGATCAAACCCATCGTTACCCAATCCCGTACCCAACCGTAACTTCTCATCTGAACCGTCTCCGTGTACAAATCCATTGCCGCCTCCATCGTGAATGGACGCGGAGTCAAGCGGGCGATTCTAACCGGAAGCGTACTTTCAACGCCAATTCCGACCCTTGGCGGCGGACCGCCTGATGGTCGCGGCGTTGGACCGTTGCGGCTAACTCCGACGATAACTACTTATCAATGATGCACTTACACGTCGTGGCGGCGTTTGCCCTGCTTCTCTGGTGGTCGCGCGAGCCGCCCTTCACCCCTTGGTTCAACGACTCCATGACCACCTGGCTGGTGGTCCTGACCCTGCCGATCGCACTATGGACCTGCGGCCAGGCGTTCATTCGTCGCGCCCGTCGCGGTATTCGGACAGGCGCCCACGCGATCGATCGTCCCGTCGAATCGCTGCGCCGCCTGCCCGTCGTGCTCCGCACCCTCGCGCTGGCCGCCTTCGTGGCCGAACTCACCCTGACCCCTTGGGCGAACCTTATCGGAAAATCGCGGCTGGCGGCTGTTCCCGGATTGGTCGACCTGGTGGTGGTCGGCCCGTTTCTGGCCGCCGCCGTGGGCGTGATCCTGTGCCAGTACGACGTCGAACGCCTGGGGCGCGAAACCACCGCCGGATTCCTCGACCACGCGGTGCCGCATCCTGTCACCTGGTCGCGCAGCGCCTACCTCGGCTTTCATATTCGCCACCAACTGCTGTCCGTGGTCGTCCCCATGATGCTCATCCTCACCGCCCACGACCTTACCCGCCGGTTCGAACGCCGCATCGACCGCGCCCTGCCCATCCCCTGGGCGCCCGACATCCTCCTGGGAATCGCGGCGGCCGTCGTCTTCGTCATCGCCCCCTGGCTGCTCAAACACATCTGGACCACCCACCCCCTCCCACGCGGGCCGCTGCGCGACGACCTCGAACGCCTGTGCCGAACCATCGGCCTGAAATGCCGGGACATACTGGTCTGGCGAAGCAACGGCATGGTGGTCAACGCCGCGGTCATGGGCGTGGTGACGCCGGTTCGATATGTGGTCCTGACCGACGCGCTCCTCGATGCCATGGACCCCGATCAGACCCGGGCCGTCTTCGGCCACGAGGCCGGGCACATCGTGCATCGCCACATCCCCTATTTTCTCTTGTTTGCCGTCATCAGCATGTTGCTGGCATCGGGCGCGATGGAACTCCTTTTTCAATCGGCGTGGATGGCAGACGAGCCCGCCCGCGGCGAACGGCTGATCGTTCAGGCAGTCGGACTGATCACCATCGCCTTCGTTTGGGGCTTCGGATTCGGTTTCGTTTCGCGTCGGTTCGAACGCCAGGCCGACCTGTTTGGGGCGCGGTGCGTCTCCCCCGCCGATCCCGCGCTTTGCCGGCTGCCCTGCGGCGTCCACGCCGACCCACCGCCGCACGCGTCTTCCGATCTGCTATGCGCCACCGGCGCTGAAATCTTCGCCGGCGCGCTGCTGCGCGTGGCCCGGCTCAACGGAATCCCGGTGCACGAACACAGCTGGCGGCACGCTTCGATCGCCCGCCGCGTCGCCAATCTGCGCCGCCTGGCGGGCGACGCCAGCCAACTCCGCCGATTCGAACGCACCATCCGCGCGATTAAAATCGTTCTGATCATCGGCTCCGTCGGCGGCTTGATCGTGTCCGCCTGGTACGTCGCGCCCTATGTCGTTGACGTCCTCCGCCGCCGCGGTTAACCCAGTGATCCGTCAATTCCGGCGGTCTCGAAGTGCCGCCGATACGCGTCGGGCGTGTACGTGTTTGGCGTCCCGCAGGGGCGCGGTGAATTTCGCCCGGCCCTTCGTACGTGTTTAGCGTGCGAAACGCGACATCAGAGCCGTGGGCGCAAGCCCACGGACGACGCCTTGGTGCGAAACCCGTCGCCGTTCCCTCACTGGGCTTGCGCCCGGTGCTCTGAATGGTGATGCCGTACGCTGGTCGTGTGTGGCGCTTTCGGGTGATGGGTGCACCGGTTGCCCGATGGGTCTGCCGCCCCTCCGGGGCTATTTCGCAGGCGTGACCGGTCCGGGGGCTAGCGCCCCCGGCTATTGACGGTCGCCCCTCCGGGGCTACCCGAAAACTCGACGGGCCGGGATTCGTTCACGAGGGACCGCGGGTCGGTTTCCCTATTCTCGCACGTAGACTACGGATCGCCGCCATGAGCGCCACCATCATCGACGGCCGGGCCATCGCCGCGACGCTCAAACAGCGCGCCGCCGACACCGTCCGGCAGATGCGCACGGACGGCCACGACGTCCGCCTCGACGCCATCATGGTTGGTGACCCGTCGGCCGGGGCCATCTACGCCCGTTCCCAGCAAACCCGCTGCGAAGAAGTCGGCATCGCCTATCGGCTGCACAACCTGTCCGCCCACGGCACCGCGGCGGACATCATCGACTGCATTCGCTCGCTCAATGACGATCCCCGGGTCACCGGCATCGTCCTGAACCTGCCGCTGCCCGACGGCATCGACACCCCGGCCGTCCAATACCACATCGATCCGTACAAGGACGTGGAAGGCGTCAACCCCGCCAACATCGGTCTGCTGTTTTATGACAATCCCATCATCGCCCCGTGCACGGCCGTCGCGGTGATGGAAATCCTGCGGCGCATCGGTTGCGCGCCGCGGGGAATGGACGCCGTGGTCGTCGGGCAGGGCGCCATCGCCGGGCGACCCGTGTCCCTGTTCCTGCAACACCAGTTCGCGACGGTGACCGCCTGTCACAAGGAAACCCGCGACCTCGTCCGCCACACCCGCCAGGCCGATCTGCTGGTCGTCGCCGTCGGGCGTCCGCGGTTGATAGGCCGCGAACACGTCAAACCCGGCGCCGTGGTCATCGATGTGGGCATCAACCGCGTGACCGACTCGTCGGGGAACGCCGCCATCGTGGGAGACGTGGCATTTGACGAGGTCGTCCCCGTCGCGTCGGCCATCACCCCCGTCCCCGGCGGCGTCGGACCGGTGACCGTGGCCGTGCTCCTGCACAGCGCCGCCGAAGCCGCCCGCAAACAACTCGGCCCCCGCCGAATCCCGAGCTGACCCCCGAAAGCCGGCCCTTCCACGGCATTAGGCGCCGCGCGAAAACAACGTGAACAAACGAGGCCGGGGTGGCATGGCCAAGCCCTCGCGCCCGACGGGAGCCACACTCCCGCAAACGCTCCCGCGAGGGCTCGGCCGTGTGCTGGTGCTGAACCGCGGGGATCGCCAAATTCGTTCACTCTATTTGCGCGGGCCCTTACTCAATCTGGGCCACGTTGGGCGTGCTGGGCCACGTTGGGCGTGGATGGCAGAACGGCGGTCATGCGCGGGTCCGATTCCGCGGCCGTGTGGTCGTAGCGGCCGCGTCGTCCTGGAATCGGTCATTGCCTCGCGCAGGACCGCCGCCTGGAGATGGGCCGTCCTGAATCGGCGGGCGTTCTTCCCCCGCCGTGCTGCGTTCCGGCGATGGTGTCAACGCACGGCACTTGACGCCGCCGGACCGCCACCGGCATTCGACCGCCCGCGCTGGGCGACCGACGAAAAACGACACGCGACCCAACGCGGCCGGGTCGTGTTTCGCACACCGTAAAAATCCCCGGTCCCGCCGGGGGCTTGCGCCCCCGACGGAATCCGAAGGATGGTTGGATCCTGAAGGATGCGTCCGTACTTCCGGCGTACGCCGTACCGAACGTCTCCCCAAATCTTTCTTGAATGGCCGGTCCTCATTTCGGAATCCGTCGGACAAACCCTCTCGAGTTCCACGACAGACGTTTCGAAACGGGCGGCGCTTTCGACTTTCCTCTCAATTGAGAGACCCGAACTCCCACCGCAAGACGCCGCAATTCCCCGGACCACGCACTCGACGCCCACACCCTCGATCGCCCGCAACGCCACAATTTGGCACTCTCGCACGATTTCGCGAGGCTCCATGCCCGTCCCATAAGGCCTGCACTTTGTCATTGCGTCCGTTTGTCCGTATTCGTTGCGTCCCGGCCCGGCGATTACGTTCTTGAGTGCTTCACGGGGAACCGCGATAATGCACCAGCGTTTCCGCCAACAATTCCCGCGGGGGCCGGTCCGTGACTTGCGCATTGCCCAACGATGTCACTCAATTGATGGAAGCGGCGCGCCGCGGAAGCCGCGACGCCGTCAATCAACTGCTGCCGCTGGTGTACGACGAACTCCGCGGGTTGGCCGACCGCTTTCGCGTTCTCGAGCGCGGCGACCACACGCTCCAGCCGACGGCGATCGTTCATGAAGTGTATTTGCGCCTTATCGGTCAGGAGTCCGTGGGCTGGCGTGATCGCAACCAATTTTTCGCGGTGGCCGCCAAGCTGATGCGCCGTATTCTAGTGGACCACGCACGAGCCCGGCGGGCGCTCAAGCGCGGCGGCACACAAGTTCGGACATCGTTGGACGACGTCGTCGACCGCCTGGAAATGACCGCACCCGACCTGCCCGCGCTGGACGAGACGTTGAACCGTTTGGCCGCAATAGATGCCCGCAAGAGCCGGGTCGTCGAGCTGCGCTTCTTCGGGGGGCTCAGCGTCGCGGAAACGTCCGCCATTCTCAACGTGCCGCAACGGACCGTCGAACGCGACTGGACATTCGCCAAGGCTTGGCTGCGTGCCGAGCTGGGCCGTGACTGACCGTCGGCCCGCGGCGCATCGTGATCGCAGATTCGTCGGGATTCGGACCCCTTTTCTTGCGGCACGCGCCTGCATTCGACGCGGTATACTGGAGAACGGGCCGCGAGATGCTTCGCGTCGCGGTTCTTTGGAGGGGCAACATCGGTCCCGGCCTGTGATTGACGGCTGCGGCGATGGCCTTCGGTCGCCGTTCGACAAGTGTGTCTGAAATGATCGAGCGTCTCCCGGACAACGATCGAACGGATATCGACGATTCATCGTCGATCGGCCACCTCTCCACCCGCGATCCCTATTGGGACTCCGTGGAAGACCTCTTTCATCGCACCATCGCCATGCCCCCGGCGGAACGCTCGTCTTTCCTGGCCGACGCGAGCGCGGCGGACGTCCAGATTCGCCGATGCGTCGACCGACTGGTGAATCACCATCCCTGCGACGGCGGGTTCATGGATCCACCCGACGGGCTGCTGGCGGGCGGCAACGGCGACGGTCCGCTGCCATCGGGCGGGCGCATCGGTTCCTTCACCTTGGTCCGGGTCATCGGCTCCGGCGGAAACGGCACGGTCTACGAGGCCGTTCAAGATCACCCGCAGCGCTCCGTCGCCCTGAAGGTGCTGCGTGTCGGGAGCACGTCGCCGCGGGCCATCAAGCGCTTCGAATTTGAATTGCAGGCGTTGGCCCGATTGCGTCACCCGGCCATCGCCAAGGTCTACCAGGCCGGCACGCATCGCGACGGCGCGGCCGGCGTTCCGTACTTTGCGATGGAGCACGTTCCCGACGCCCGCAATCTGATCCGCTACGCCGACGGTCAGATGCTCGACGTGCGCGACCGGTTGAAACTGTTCGTGGAGATCTGCGACGCCGTGCACCACGGGCACCAGCGGGGGATCATTCACCGCGATCTGAAGCCGGGGAATATCCTGGTGGACGCATCCGGCCAACCCAAGGTCATCGACTTCGGCATCGCCCGGGCCATCGACTCCGACGCGGCGGCGGGCACGGTTCACACCGATGTCGGCCAGTTGATGGGTACGCTGCCCTACATGAGCCCCGAACAGTGTACGGCCGATCCCGACGAGTTGGACATCCGCAGCGACATTTACACGCTCGGCGTGGTTCTGTACGAACTGCTTTCCGGTCGGCTGCCCTACGACGTGCGTCACAAACCGATCCCCGAATCCGTGCGTATCATCCAGAACGATCCTCCGGCGCGTCTTTCCATCCAGCGGGCCGACCTTGAAGGCGACATCGAGACGATCACGATCAAGGCCCTGCAAAAAGACCGCGACCGGCGATACAGTTCGGCCGCGGACCTGGCCGCCGACATCCGCCGGTTTTTGAACAATCAACCGATCGAGGCCCGCCCGCCCAGTTGGCCTTATCAACTGCGTTTGTTCGCGCGGCGCAATCGTCCGCTGGTGTTCGCGGGCAGCGCCGTGCTGGTGATGCTGATCACGTCGGTGATTCTGATTACCAACTACGCGTTTCAAGCCACCTACGCAGCCCGCGGCGAGGCCGCCCAACGCGGCAAGGCCGAACGCATCGCGGCGTTTCTGCAGGACACGCTTGTAGCGGTGAACCCGCGCCGGGCGGGCGGCGACGCCAGCGTGTTGAAAATGTTGGAAGACGCGGTCCGCCGCGTCGAAACCGAATTGCACGATCAGCCGGAAATTGAAGCAGGCGTGCGGTTCGCCATCGGCAAGACCTACGCCAGCTTGTGGCGATGGAACGACGCCCAGCCGCACCTGTGGATCGCCCTGGAGCTCAACCGCCGCGTGCACGGCCTCGAACATCCCGACGTCGCCCGATGTCTGTCCGCGCTAACCGAGGTGCTGACGTATGCCCATTCGTGCACCGGGCTTGATATCGCCGATCAATCGCTCCGGCTGCATCGCAAGTTGTACGGCGACGCCGATCCCCGGGTCACGGATTGCATCCGTGATTTGGGGAACGCCTACCTGGGGTGTTCGGTGCCGCCGCTTCCCGTCGCCGACGCGGAACGGTTGTTTCAGGAGGCTTCGGAACGCTACGACCGGCAGGGGGCGGGAAGTGCGCTGGGACGGGCGCGATGCCGGCACTTCGTGGCCGCCCTGCGCGAATACGAGAAGCGTTACGATGAGGCCGACGCCATTTTCAAGGAGGTGCTTCCCGCATACCGATCGGCCCTCGGCGAAGACCATCCCTACGTGGCCGAGTGCCTCGACAACTACGCCCGCGTGCTGCACACGATGGGGCGATACACCGAATCGGAACTGATGCTGGCGGACGCGATGCGCATGACCGGGGAACTGGTCGGCGGCGGCTGGACTCCGTTCAGTTACATGCGGCGGATGGCCATCCTGCAACACGCCAATCGTGATTATGCTACGGCGGAGGAGTCGTATGTGCGATCCGTGGTGCTGTATTGCCGGGCGATCACCGCGACGATGCCGGGCGCCGGCGAGGATTTCGAATCGTTCGCCAATCTGTTCGCCGCGCCGGGACCGGCGGAGCAGCTTCGCCCCCACTACAGCCAGGTGTTCCGCGCGTTGCGCCGGAAATTCGTCGAACTGGGCAACTCCCCGGAGACCGCGTCGTACATGACCAACGTAGCGGAATTGCTGCTGGACGCCGGGGCTCCCGAGATCGCCGAGCCCATGCTCCGCGACGCGATGACCATCGTCAGCGACGCGGTGCGCCGTACGGTCATTCAGCGGGATCACTGGCTCCGCGCCGACCTCCGCAGCGCCATCGGCGAGTGCATGGTCCGCCGCGGCATGCCCGAGCGCGGCGAGCGATTCCTGATCGAGGGAATGAACGGCGTGGAGCTGGGCTTGGGCAAGAACCACTGGCGATCTCGCGTCGCCCGCGAACGGGTCGTGCAGCTCTACGAATCGTGGGGCAAGCCGGACCAAGCCCAGGCCTACCGTGTCGGGCAGGGGACGGATCTTGTTAACGTCCCCCCCACCGAACCCGATTCGATGCTGGAAACCTACCGGCCGCAAATCGTCATCGCCGAATAACCTGCTTGATCGGTGGGGACCGCCCGCCTAAGCTGGCGCGTCGGTTTCCGACCACACCAACAGGACAGGTGACCCATGCACGCGATTTTGTCGAAACTCGGTTTGGAGAAGGTCAATCCCGGCGGATTCGACGGTCAGTGGCTCGGGTCCGGTCCGTTGCTGGACAGCGTCAGTCCCATCGACGGCTCCGTAATCGCCTCCGTAAGGCAGATCACCCCCGACGAATACGACCGCATCGTCGATCGTGCTTATCAGGCGTTCGAATCCTGGCGGATCGTGCCCGCGCCGGTCCGCGGCGAGACCGTGCGTCGGCTGGGCAACGCCCTTCGCGAATTCAAGGAGCCGCTCGGCGATCTGGTGACCATCGAGACGGGCAAGATCCGGGCCGAGGGGCACGGCGAAGTCCAGGAAATGATCGACATCTGCGATTTCTCCGTCGGGCTGTCCCGCCAGCTTTACGGGCTGACCATGCAGTCCGAGCGGCCGCTGCACCGCATGTTCGAGCAATGGCACCCGCTGGGGGTGGCGGGCATTATCAGCGCGTTCAATTTCCCGGTCGCGGTCTGGAGCTGGAACGCGGCCATCGCGGCCGTCTGCGGCGACGCCAGTTTGTGGAAACCGTCGAGCAAGACGCCGTTGACGGCCGTCGCGTGCACGCGCATCGCCGAGCGCGTCTGCCGCGAGACGGGGGTGGACCCGGCCATTTTCAGTCTGGTGATTGGCGGCGGATCGACCATCGGCGAGAAGTTGATCGGCGATCACCGCGTGCCATTAATTTCGGCCACCGGAAGCTGCCGCATGGGCCGGCGAATCGCCGAGGTGGTCGGCAAACGGCTCGGCCGCACCATTCTCGAGCTGGGCGGCAACAACGCCATCATCGTCACCGAGCATGCCGACCTGCCGCTGGCCGTTCGGGGGATCGTGTTCGGCGCGGTGGGCACCGCGGGTCAGCGCTGCACGTCCACGCGGCGGATCATCGTTCACGAGTCCATCCGTGAGACGCTGATCGAGCACTTGATCGCGGCGTACAAGCAGGTGCCGATCGGCAATCCGCTGGACGAGAAGACGCTGATGGGTCCGCTGATCGATACCGGAGCCGTCAAGGACATGTTCGCGGCCGTCAAACGAGTTAAGGAAGAGGGCGGCGAGATTCTGTACGGCGCTCAGAAACTCGACGGGCCGAAATACCCCGGCGGGTGCTACGTCACGCCGTGCATCGCGGCCGCGCGGAACGAATTCGCCATCGTGCAGGAAGAGACGTTCGCGCCGATTCTGTATATCATCGGTTACAAGTCGTTTGAAGACGCCGTCGCCGTGCACAACGGCGTGCCGCAGGGCTTGTCGAGCGCCATTTTCACGCGCGATCTTCGCGAGGCCGAGCGCTTTCTGTCGGTCGTCGGCTCGGACTGCGGCATCGCCAACGTAAACATCGGCACCAGCGGTGCGGAGATCGGTGGGGCGTTCGGCGGCGAAAAGGAAACCGGCGGCGGGCGGGAGTCCGGGTCGGATTCGTGGAAGGCGTACATGCGCCGGCAGACGAACACGATCAACTACTCGACCGAACTGCCGTTGGCGCAGGGGATTAAGTTCGGCGATTGAGTGACGGGAGTCCGCGGGTGCCTGAAATCTCGCGATTTTTTGGTATAATCGTTGCGATGTATCACGGCGACCATAATCCGCCGCATTTTCATGTTCGCTACGGCTCCGAGAGGGCGCAGTTGGCGATCGACGACCTGCGAATACTCGCCGGGCACCTCAGTCCGCGCGTGCGCGGCCTCGTCGTGGAGTGGGCCAGCCGCCACCAGGATGCCCTGCGGCTCGACTGGGAGTTGGCGGTCACGCGACAGCCGCTCAAACCCATTGAGCCGCTGGAATAGGAGTCGTACCCATGCCGGATGTCACGGGGGTTGAATGTCTGGAGAATCATCGCCTGGCGCTGACCTTTGAGGACGGGGCGCGACGCGAGCTCGACGTTACGGAACTTGTGCCATTCGACGGCGTCTTCGCCCCGCTTCGGAACCAGGACTACTTCCGTTCCGTTCGCGTCAATTCCGACATCGGCACGATCGTCTGGCCCAACGGGGCGGATTTCTGTCCGGACGTGCTGTACGAGCGAAGCCGACCAATGGGTGCGGCGCACGCCCAGACGGCAGGAGGTGCAGCGGCACGACCGTAGGTGGAAGGGTGTTCGCGGGACTACGATTCGCCCTGAATCGGGTCCCGCCTCGCGGCGGCCGCGCGGCCGGCTCGGATTCGTGGAAGGCGTACATGCGTCGGCAGACGAACCCGATGAACTACTCGACAGAGTTGCCGCTGGCACAGGGGATCCGATTCGGCGATTAGGCCTGTCGCACGTGAAAGGGCGGCCATTTGAACGACATCGACCACCAACGGATCAAATCAATCCGTAGAGCAAGTCGTTGACCGTTTTTTTAATTCCGCCGAGCGGACCCTCGTGAATTAGAGCACACTTTCGCCAGTCGGTCAGCTCGGCGTTCGAATGGTGCGCCCATCGGGAATCCTGCAAGTAGTGACCGGGGAATTCCACGCAGAATGGACCTGAATCTCCAGGAGTGGCAATTCCTTTGTGGCCCAAGTAACAAATGACATACGCATATTGTGCCTTGATGAGGTTCTTGTAGACAGGCCCAGCCGAATTGGGGCCGTTCCAGTCCAGCAGCGCGTCGTTCCACCACTGCATCGCTCGGTACAAGAGTGAGGCATGGGGTCCTTGCTCGACGGACAGCCCGAATTGTCGCCTCGCTTCGGCCGGATTCCCGACTGTCGCTTCTCGCGCACCCCACAGCGCATGGTGCGTCGATGCACAATAAGGTGACGGAGTCACTTCCTGTGCCTGTTTGATGTCCTGTACATCGTTCGAAACGTTGAAGCGGCGCCGATGGAACAGACTACGCAATTCGTCGTTGCGTAATACTTGGTGCCGAGTCGTGAAGTCTTGTGCGCGATCCAGTGCCGCCCGTGCCGCTTCCCGACCCTTACAAGCAAATGAGAAGCCAACGAGGTTGATTTGAAACCGCGCATTCTCGATGGAATGCGTATCTGGTGGAATGAAGCCAGCCATCGACGTAGGTCGTGCGATTCCGTTAATAACCGGCATCGCGTAGGCAAGGTGCCGCCAGTATTCCTCGTCATCGCCGACCTGCTTCGCGCGACCAGCCAGAATCAAATCCAAGGGCGCGGCGAGTGCGTATGCACCATGATCCGTCGTGCGCTTCGCCGCGTCTTCGATTTGCGTTGGTGGCAATTTCAGGAGCTCGTCGATCCGCTGTTGCAGGCCACCTGCGTGCCTGTTAAGCTCGTAGTGACAATCGTTACATGCGGGGTGGGACCATCGATTCGAAAAGGAGAACTGGGGATATAGGGTCGAGCTGCGAAGCGACTCGTAGATCGGGTGATGCATTTGCCAGCTACGACTCCGGCCGCGACCTCGCCGAGGCGGCAGGGTTTCGAGGCATCCGCCGCAGAAAGGTCCCCAATAATCCGCGAGTGTCGATTTCGATGATTCTCGGTCGTTATTTGTCATTGCATCATATCCGGCCGGGATGTCGGCGATCTCAATCCTCAGGAAGCGAACCGCCCGATATCAAACGTCCTCGATGTTCACCCCAAAACGCTCCGTCGGCATGGTCCGTCGGTCCAGCATCGCGCGGCGGTCGACGACCTTTTCGGGATGTTCGGCTTCGATGGCGCGGACGGCCTCAACGAGTCTGTCGAGATCGAGGTCCATTCGGGTGAAAAGGTCGCGGCGGCGTTGTCGAACCTCGTCAATGAGGAGATCGCAAGAACCTTGTTCGTGCTGGGACATTTCAGAAATCCTCCTTCCACAACATTTCCGGCGTAACGATCCGGGGCGTCAGCAGGCTCAATCGGCGGTTGATTACCGTAAGATGATCCAGCTTGTTGGGGTTTGCCAGGTGGCGGATGTTCCAGGTCAGCAAAAAATCCATCTCGTGTACGCAGGCGGCCGCGAGGTGCATCGCGTCGCCGCCGAGATCGGCCGGCACGACGCGTTCCCGAACGTAACGCCTCGCAACTGCGACCACCTCATCCGTGACGCTCAGCCGCGGCAAGTCTGCGATAAGCGACAACGCCTGCTGCTGTCCAGGCCATTGGCCTTCACGAAGCTCGGCAATGGTCGTGTCGGACGACCACAGTTCGTACGCCGGGCGCTGCTGATCCCACCACTCGATCGTTGAATCCCGGCGGTGACGGCTGGCGGAATCGGTTCGGGGCGTCACGTACGCGCTGGGCACGCTCGATTCGATGTATACGCTCGCCGCCACAGTGTATATTCTACGCCCGGCCGTTCGAAGTGCCAAACGTGACGGTTCCACCGCCCGGATCGACTGCGGCGGTTGGAGTACGGGGAATGGCGAAGTTCCTTGATCGGAAACGAACGCCAGGCATTTCGAGCTAACAGATTGCCCAAACCATGCCCAAGCGAACGGACATCCAGCGGATTTTGATCATCGGGTCGGGGCCGATCGTGATCGGTCAGGGGTGCGAGTTCGATTATTCGGGCACGCAGGCGTGCAAGGCCCTGCGCGAGGAGGGGTATTCGGTCGTTCTGCTGAATTCCAACCCGGCCACCATCATGACCGACCCGGAGATGGCCGACCGAACGTACATCGAGCCGATCACGCCGGAGTTTCTGGAGAAGGTGTTGGAGTGTGAGCGGCGAGCCGGGCGGCCGGTGGATGCGGTGTTGCCCACGCTGGGCGGTCAGACGGGATTGAACTGCGCGGTGGAGGCGGCCGACCGGGGGATCTTCGAGGCGTTCGGCGTGGAGTTGATCGGGGCATCGCGGGAGGTGATTCATCGCGCCGAGGATCGAACGGAGTTCAAGGAAACCGTGCAGCGGATCGGATTGGACGTGGCGCGTTCCGTTGTGGCACACACGTGGGAACAGGCGCGGGAAGCGGTGGCGGAGATCGGGTTGCCGTGCGTGATCCGACCGGCGTACACGCTGGGCGGCGAGGGCGGCGGGTTGGCGACGACGGCCGCGGATTTTGAGCGGATCGCGCGGGGCGGGTTGGCGGCGTCGCGGGTCAGCGAAATCCTGATCGAGGAAAGCCTGGTCGGCTGGAAGGAGTTCGAGCTGGAGTTGATGCGCGACCGGGCGGACAACGTGGTCATCATCTGCTCGATCGAGAACGTGGACCCCATGGGCGTACACACCGGGGATTCGATCACCGTGGCCCCGGCCCAGACGCTGACGGACAGGGAATATCAGCAGATGCGCGACGCGGCGATCGCGATCATTCGCGCAGTGGGCGTAGAGACGGGGGGCAGCAACATTCAGTTCGCAGTGTGTCCGCGGACGGGTCGACAGGTGGTGATCGAGATGAACCCGCGGGTGTCGCGGTCGTCGGCGCTGGCGTCGAAGGCGACCGGGTATCCGATTGCGAAAATCGCGGCCAAGCTGGCGGTGGGCTACACGCTGGACGAGATACCGAACGACATTACGCAGCAGACCCCGGCGAGTTTTGAGCCGACCATCGATTACGTGGTGGTCAAGATTCCGCGGTGGACGTTCGAGAAATTCCCGGAGGCGGACGAGACGCTGACCACGCACATGAAATCGGTGGGCGAGGGCATGGCCATCGGGCGGACGTTTAAGGAGGCGTTCCAGAAGGCGATCCGGTCAATGGAGATCAAGCGCTTCGGGTACGGGCTGGACGCGAACGACAAGTGGCTGGCGGCGCAATCGCAGTCGGCGAATGCGTCCGCGACCGTGGGCGCCGACGACGTGCCGCGCTTCGCCAGCACGGTCACCGAGGCGCCGCCGGACACGCGCGAGGAGCACGCGACGGATTGGCCGATCCCGGATGACCTGCTGCGCGACAAACTGATTAACCCCTGTCAGGGCCGTCCCTATTACATTCGTTATGCGTTCAAAATGGGTTGGACGGTCGAGCAGGTAAATGAGTTGACGCGAATCGATCCGTGGTTTCTGGAAAACATGCGGGAACTTGTGGCGAGTGAAGAAGTCTTGATGTCCGGCGATGAATCGACCATTCCGAAGTTGAAGCGGCAGGGATTCAGCGACGTGCAGTTGACGGCCGCACGGAAGTTGAACGGGCGGGCGGGGACGGCCGTCGGCGTCGAGCCGGTCTACAAACTGGTGGACACCTGTGCGGCCGAGTTCGAGGCGCGGACGCCGTATTACTATTCGTCGCACGAGACGCCGGCGTTATTCGTCGACGGACGCGGGTCGGCACGGGTCTTGGATGATGAAATCCGGGTCAGTGATCGGCGGAAAGTGGTCGTATTGGGCGGCGGACCGAATCGCATCGGGCAGGGGATTGAGTTCGACTATTGTTGCTGCCACGCGTCTTACGCGGCGCGGGCCGCCGGTTTTGAATCAGTAATGATTAACTCGAATCCCGAGACGGTCAGCACCGATTACGACACCAGCGACATGTTGTTTTTCGAGCCGCTAACGCACGAGGATGTGTTGGCCGTCTGCCGGCGGTTGAACGGCGGACCGTTTCCAAACGGTAAAGGCAGTGGCGAGTCGGGCGGCAGGGACCACTCGCGGAATCGTCTATACGGCGCGATCGTGCAGTTCGGCGGTCAGACGCCGTTGAATCTGGCGCAGGGATTGAAAGAAGCCGGCGTGCCGATTTTAGGCACGTCGCCGGAATCCATTCATTTGGCCGAGGATCGGGAACAGTTCCAGCGGATTCTGCGCGAATTAAGTCTATTGCAGCCGGCCGCGGGCATCGCGTACAGCCTGAACGAGGCGCTCGCCGTGGCCGGTACGATTGGGTATCCGGTACTGGTTCGCCCGTCGTACGTTCTTGGCGGCCGGGCAATGCGGAAGTGCAATAACGACGTCGATTTGACGGCGTACATGAAACAGGCCGTTCTGGCGACGGACCGTGTCGGAAGCGCGCGCGATAATCCCGTCCTGATTGACAAGTTTCTGCTGGACGCGATCGAATTCGACGTGGACGCGGTGGCCGATTTCGGCGGCGGCGGACCGCGGGACCATGGCATGTGCGCGATCTGCGGGGTCATGGAACATATTGAAGAGGCGGGCGTACACAGCGGCGATTCGACCTGTGTATTGCCGCCGTTTTCCGTGGGGAATCTGGTAATCGAGGAATTGAAACGCTCGACGCGGCGCCTGGCGGAACGATTGGGCGTCTGCGGACTGATGAATGTGCAGTTCGCCGTGTTGAACCGGACCGTCTATGTGTTGGAAGTCAATCCGCGGGCGTCGCGCACCGTGCCCTTCGTGGCCAAGGCGACGGGAATTCCGTGGGCGCGGATCGCCACGCGAGTGATGCTGAACGAGCGGCTGGCCGACATTCTCGCCGAATACAACATTCGCGACGGCGACCGGCCGAACCACGTCGCGGTCAAGATGCCGGTCTTTCCGTTCGCGAAACTCGGTGGCGTGGACGTGATCCTGGGACCGGAAATGCGTAGCACCGGCGAGGTGATGGGCATAGACGCGTCGTTCGGTCTGGCCTTTGCCAAGGCGGCCGTGGCCACCGGATTGACGTTACCGGTCTGCGGAAATGCGCTGGTCAGCGTCAATGATCCGGACAAACCGCGAATGGTGCCCGTCGCCCGGGATCTGCACGAAATGGGGTTCCGTCTTTATTCAACAATCGGCACGCGGGACGCATTGGCCGAGGCGGGTATTCCGGCCACGCTGGTGTCCAAATCCAGCGGGTGCGACGCGCCGTACCTGGCCGATCTGATTCACGACGGAACGTTGCAGTTACTGATCAACACGCCCATTCATACCGGACGGGCGTCGGACGAGGGGCGATGGCGGGCGGCCGCGACTGTCAAACGCATCCCGTTGATCACCACGCTGGCGGGCGCGCGGGCGGCGATCGACGCCATCCGCGAGATGCGGGCCACATCCGTATCCGATCCGCTGGCGGCGCTGCATGTTCGAGCGCTGCAGGAATATCACGGGGCGACGCCCCACCGGTAGGTGTGATTACACGTTGTACGCCACCCCTGCGGCGGTTTGGGCCAGCGCGCTCAGGAAATCGCGAACAAACAGCATGGTCGTCGCACCGGTGACCACGATGATGACCAGAATGCAGATATTCACATAGGTCATGCCGCGCAGCGGAAGGTCGGATTTCATGGTCGCAATGATGTGCGGCCGGGCCAGAATCAGCATGGACACCAGCACGCCCGCGATGGTCGGCCATATCGTGATGGAGTGAATGAAACTGTAGATCCAGATGCCGCGGGACACGGGATCCGTGCGTTTGCCCGCGCCGCTCCAGATGAAATGCCCGCGCAGGAAATGATGCCCATTCTCAAATCCGCCATTGGGCGCGTCGCCGCCCAGATACCAATACGTCAATGTATAGACCACGAAATTAGCCAGACCGAGCGCGATGACCCACAGCAGGATGCGATTGCGACTGTGGCGTTTCACAAAGCGTCCCCCGCAGTCAGACCGTACCAGCCGGCGGCGCGGTCGGCCCGATCGTGCCGTCCATCGGTGAAGAGGCGGACGCATAACGCTTCCGGGGTATACGGCCGGCCAGACAGGCCAGTCGCCCCGCCTGAATGGCATGGTTCATGGCGGCAGCCATGGTTACAGGATCGCGCGCGCCGGCAATGCCGGTGTTCAATAACACGCCGTCGGCGCCGAGTTCCATCGCGATGGAAACGTCGGATGCCGTCCCCACGCCCGCGTCGACGATCACCGGATAGTCCGGGTCGCCGTCTTTCAGATATTCCAGACACAATAAAATATTGCCGGGATTCAGAATGCCCTGGCCGCTGCCGATGGGCGAGCCGGCAGGCATGACGCTGGTCGCGCCGACGTCTTTCAGCCGCTTCGCCAGAATGGGATCGTCATTGGTATAGACCAATACCTGAAATCCCAGGTCGATCAGCTTCCCGGTCGCCGCCAATGTGCCGATCGGATCGGGCAATAGCGTCTTGCGATCGGCAAGTACTTCCAACTTCACCCACTTCGCGCCCGCATTGCCGAGACCGTCGAGCAGCTCGCGGCCCAGCCGCGCCGAGCGCACGGCGTCGTCGGCATTGAAACAGCCGGCCGTGTTGGGCAGTACGGTGTACCGGTCCAGGTCCAGGTGATCCAGTATGTTCCCCGCACGCGGCCGACCGTCGGCCGACAGCACGTCACGCCGAACCGCCACCGTCACCACCTGGCACCCGGACGCATCCAGGCAGCGCGTCATGGTCTCGAAATCGGCGTGTTTGCCCGTTCCCACGAACAGCCGCGAGGTGAATTCGAACGAACCGATTCGGTAGGTGTCGTGCCGCATCATCCGCCCCCCACAAACGTGACGATCTCGACGCGGTCGCCGTCGTGCAAAGCCGTCGCGTCGAACTGTTTGCGCGACAGCAGGTCGCGGTTGATCTCGACGGCCACGCGCACGGGCGCCAGTTCAAACCGGCGCAGGAGATCGCCGACGGTCGCTGCCTCGTCGACGACTTCGTCCCGTCCGTTGACCACAACCACCATGATTAATCACCCCCGGTGGAGATATTAATCGAGCCGGAAACCCCCGGCAAACCGCCCGGAATCTCCTCCGCACCGATCACCAATACGTACACGATGGCGGCCCCGACCAGCGCCATCGCGATCGCCACCTTGCACTGCATGCGTTGGGCACGAACGCCCCGTCCCGCAACCACGTCCTTGCGATACGACCACAGCACCATCCCGGCCAGACACATCGCCCCCGGCGCGCCCAACCACAACACCAGCCAGACCGACAGATCGGTGAACGCCGGCCGATGAACGGCCATCGCCACCGCCAGCACCAGCGACGCAAGGGCGATCCAAACGCTTAATAATGCGAGCATGTTTTTTTCGTAACTGTTCAGCCACTTGCGACGCCGCGGACCAGCAATCGCCGGGCCGACGCATTCGTAGGGCGGGTTTCACCCGCCGTCTTCATTCGTAGGGCGGGTTTCACCCGCCGTCGCTTCGCCCGTAGGGCGCACGATCGTAGCCAGGGACTTCAGTCCCTGGTAACCGCACCCCCTATTCTCTCTTCTACTTCTTCCTCGCCCGGAGGGCGAACGGCGGGAAAACCCGCCCTGCCATTTGGACATAACGAGCGTCTTGATTGTCGTGGCATTTCAATTGGCTGACCTGTTACTTTTTTTCGAAGGGTCGGTCGAACTCGGTGTCAACGCGTTCATCCGGCAACTACCGGCCACGGGCGCTTAACGACGGGTCAAACCACGCCCGCCTGCCGTTGTGACGCGACGCCCGTAACCGTCGAATCTACTTTTCAGACTCGATATGGCAGATGATCTTGTACAACAAACGGGCGGCCAGAAACTCGGTCACCACCTGTCCGGGCAGCGGCATCACCTCCACCACGTCGGCCGCGACGATGTTCCGCTCTGCCGCCACCAACCGCAGCAATCCGGTCACCTGATACCAATCCAGTCCCCCGGGCTCCGGCGTTCCCGTTCCGGGGGCGTAGGCCGGGTCGAACCCGTCGATGTCGATGGTCACGTAGACGTCGTCGCGAAGGCGATCGATGACCCCATCGACCCATTCGTCGGACGTGTGGCATTCGCGGGCGGTGACGATCTCGATTTTGTTCCGCTTCGCGAACCGCAGTTCGTCCCCGTCCACGGCGCGAATTCCGACGGGAACGACGTTGACGCCCATTTCCGTCACCCGGCGCATCACCGTCGCGTGCGAATACGCACTGCCCTCGCAGGTGTCGCGAAGATCGAGGTGGGCGTCGATCTGCAATACCGACAGACGCTTGTGGCGCGTCTTGACCGCCCGCACCAATCCACCGGTCACACTGTGATCGCCGCCCAGCCCCAGCAGGGTCTTTCCGTCGCGAACGATGCGGCGCGCGGCAAGGTATATGGCGTCGTGCATCTCTTTCGGACCGGTGGCAACGCGAACCAGCGGGTCCAATGTGGCCACGCCGGCCTTGTAATAGCCGCGGAGCAGCTCTTCATCGAGCAATTCGACGTGGTGCGACGCGTCGATGATGGCGGCCGGCGCTCGCCGCGCGCCGGGGTTATAGCTGACGGCCGCGTCATACGGAATGGGCAGCACGACGTAGCGCGCCGTCTTGTAGTTGCTGTAACGCGGCGGCAGCTCCAGAAAATTGTCATTGACGAATGAAGCGCTCAACGTTCAGCCCAATACGATTGTGCAGTCTGGTAGGACGGGTTTCACCCGCCGTTCGCCCGGACGATCCCGCACGCAAGCAGGCGGGTAAAACCCGCGTTACGAACTCTTCTTTTCGTAGATGCCGCGGTAGCATTTCTGGAATTCCTCGTTGTTTCGCGTGGCGTCGTGAAGCGCGTCGACGATCTCCGTCATGCGGGCCATCAGCCGCCGGACGGGACGCGGCTTATTTCGCACCAGCACATATTGGGCGATCAACGGCAACGTCAACGACGCACACGAATAGACGACCACGTTATTGACGTAGGCGTCTTTTAATTTGCCCCAGCTTCTCGCCTCGGCCGGCGTCGCGCCCGACAGACCGCCCCAGTGCGGCGAATCCGTGGTCAATTGCAGGAAATAGTCGTGTCCGCCCTTGGACGGATCGTTCAATATCTGGTGCAACGTCGGCTGCGTCTGCAAATAGAAATTCTTGGGTGACCCGCCGCCGATCTCCACCACGCCGTTTTTCTCGGCGTCGCGCACCAGCGCCGCGGTCTCGATTACGTCCAGCAAGGGGTTTAGCGGTAATGCCCGCTGAAACAGGTGCGGGACGATCAGATTCATGCCGATCGACGAATCGCCTGGCGACGACGTAAACACCGGAACATCGTTCCGGACCGCCGTCACCAGAAACGACTTGTCCGGACTCGGCGCCGTCTTCATCACCTCCCGACCCAGTGCCCGATGCAGCGTCGCCGTCGAAAACGGTTCCGACGGATCAAATGCCCGTAACGCCTCCAGAATGACCTTGTCGGTGGCCATCAACGTCTTGTCATCGTGAATGAAGACGTCGTAGATGCGGGCCACGCCCTCCTCGGCCAATTCGTTGTCGTCCACCGCGAAATCGCCCTGCACCATCGGAAAATCATACGCCCGGTGCAGATCGTGATAGATATTAGCCCCCGTGGATATGATGAAATCGACGAAACCGGCCTCGATCAACGCCGAAAACACCCCGCTCATTCCGATGGGCGTCATGGCCCCCGCGACGGTCATGCAAATCGTCGCCCCGTCGTCGATCATCCGGCTGAACAGTTTCGCCCCTTCCGCCAGCCGGCGGGCGTTGAACCCGCTGACCGCGTAGACGTGGTCGATCAGGTCCGCTACCTGCTCGTTGCCGGCGAGCTTCAGCGGCTCGATGGTCCGGCCTGCCTGCCAGTCGCGCCCGGACGGACAGTTTTTCGATCGGTGATGGGCCATCCTATTTGTTCCGATGCGTCATCGGCTGAATCGTACGGCAGGAGCGACCGCGACTTGACGACCATCCACCCCGACGACGATCCCCTGTCATCGCCGGCGTCCACGATCCCGCGTGATTCAACAACAGAAAACGGCCGCCGCCACGACCGTCGTCCACAGGCCGTTCTTGTCCCCCTCGGCCGTCTGAACCACCGCCCGCGTGTTCACGATCAAGCCCTTGGCCTTGTAGATTTCCCGACGCTCGTCGTACGCCGTGTTGGGGTCCAGCTCGATGCCGTGCGTCGTCGCCAGCATGGCCGCGGCCATGTCCTCGACCAGGTCGGAACATCTCTTGTGCGTCAGACCGAATCCGTGGTGCTCCGCCACGTAGCCGTAATTGCCCCGTTCCGCGGGGATGGCCAATCCGATCCCCGCACACGCCAGCCGATTGGGCTCGTCCGTTCTCGCTTCGGCGATCACGCAATGGGTGATGCCGCCTGCCGCCAGCTTCCGCAGTCCCGCGGACCGCGAAATCACCCGGCAATGCGGTGGATAGATGCTGCTGACCCGTACAAGGTTGAATTGCGCGACCCGCGCGTCTCGCAGCGCCTCCTCGAATGATTGCAGGCACAGCTTGTGCTTGCCGACACCCTTGGTGAAAAACATCTCCTTCGGCACAAGCTGATCTGCCAATCCTCGACCTCCCTCTGAAAAACCTGGCGTGAACCCAATCCCACCGCGCCGCGCCGCGCCGGGCGGGATTATATCGCGTCAACTCCCCGCGGCAAGACGCCCCCGGGAAATTCTACGCCCGCTCGACCAGCCCGAGAATGGCCGGACGAATCCCCGCCGCCGCCCGTCCCCGATGGCTGATCGCGTTCTTGCGTTCCCGCGGCAGTTCCGCCAGCGTCGCTCCCATCGTCGGAACGAAAAAATGCGGATCGTACCCGAATCCGCGTTCGCCCCGCGCCTCGTCGACGATCACCCCTTCAATGCTCCCGTCCGACGCGGCCAAAACCTCCCGACCCGCCGCCAGAACCATCGCGCAACGAAATCGCGCCGTCCGCCGTTCGCCCGAAACGCCCCGCAGCGCCGCGATCAACTTCGCGTTGTTGGATGCGTCGGTCGCATCCTCGCCCGCATAACGGGCCGACCGTACGCCCGGGGCGCCAGCCAACCCGTCAACTTCCAACCCGCTGTCGTCGGCCAGCGACCATTCCCCGGTCAACTCCGAATAATGAACCGCCTTGATGCGTGCGTTGCCTTCAAACGTATCCCCCGTCTCCTCGACCGCGGATACGTTCGGGTAGTCCGCCAACGACAACCAGTCAACCGCCACGTCCGCCAGCGCCGCCCGAATCTCCGCCAGCTTCCCCGCGTTACCCGTGGCGATGACGATCCGGCGGCGCTGTTTCACAGCCCACGGTCCGGCTTGGGAATGCGAACCAGCAACGACCGCACCACCGCCTGCTGACCGCCCACCTTCGGTTTCCAGATGGCCCCGTTGGTCACGTTGTAGGCGAAACTTTCCTTGCGCTGCAGCGCCCGAACCTCGTCGCTGTAGTCCACTGCGCCGCCGCGATCGATCACCGCCTCTGCGCCGAACACGCCCACCGTCACCACGCTATTGGCCTCGCCGTGGTGGTAGAACGCCTCGTAATTCCGCTTGCGAAGCTCCATCACGTAGTCGACGGCCGCCTTCTTGTAGTCCGTCACCTCCGGCGTCGCGAAAAACGCCGCCACCTGCAATGAATACGTGCCGTTCGCAGTCTCGAGATTCCATTCCGGCTTGCCCGGGTCCGGCGTGGGCAGCGGAACCATGCGCGCGGCCAAAAACAACGGCCGGCCGCGCTCGTCGCCCAGGTCCTTGATCGCCCCAATATCCCGCTTCAAAACGTCGGGAATTTCGCGCTCGCCGCGCAGCCGGTCGATGCGCCGGGCATAGTTTCCATAGTAGATGGTGGACGCGTCATTCGTATGTCGAACAAAAACGGCCTTCGCGTCGATCCCCACCGTCCGACGCAACACGTCGGCTATCTGCTCGGCGTCATCGTGATTGGCCGACCCGGGAATCGCCAGGCACTCAATAGTCCACGGCTCCCCCCGCGCACCCAGCAAGCTCGGACCCGTTCCACCCGATCGCGGCTGGCATCCACAACAACAACACGTCGCCGCAACCACGCCCACGCAGGCGCCCAACCGTATGCGTTTGCGTTTCCACATGCCGTCAACCCCTGCGCCGTTGCCGCAACGCACGCTGCTGAACCTGCGTCAATTGCCCGATCCCCCGCAACGCCAGACGCAACATCCGGTCCAATTCGCCACGCGAATACGTCCCCGACTCCGCCGTCCCCTGAACCTCCACCAGTCCCCCCGAACCGATCATGGCCACGTTCATGTCCACCGACGCCGTCGAATCCTCCGCATAATCCAGGTCCAGCAGCACCCGACCACCGACCATGCCCACGCTGACCGCCGCGATCGAATCGACGATCGGCGATCGCGTCACCCATTTCTCCCGCTGCGCCACGCGAACCGCGTCGCACAACGCCACGTACGCCCCGGTCACGCTCGCCGTCCGCGTGCCCCCGTCGGCCTGCAGCACGTCGCAATCGATCTGTATTGTATTCTCGCCCAACAGTTTGAAATCCACCACCGACCGCATGCACCGGCCGATCAACCGCTGAATCTCCTGCGTGCGGCCGTCGATCCGCGTCCGCGATCGCGCCCTCCGCTCACGCGTGGCACCGGGCAACATGTCATACTCGGCCGTCACCCACCCGCTCCCCTTCCCTTTCTTCCATTCGGGCACCCCCACCTGCCACGACGCCGTGCACAACACGTGCGTGTCGCCGCATTGAATCAGCACCGACCCCGGCGCGGATTTCGTAAACCCGCGGATCATCTCCACCGGGCGCAGCTCGTTTGCCTTTCGACCGTCTCGTCGCAATCCCGATTCACCCACTTTCCGCCATACCCGCGATCCATCGGGTGGCATGGCCCACGCTTGCGTGGCCATGCCCGCACACCGCCGACGCTCCCCGTATCCGCACGTCCCCGCCCGCGGAGTCTCCCGTCTCCGGTCGCTCGTATCGCTTCGCTCTTCAGGAAGCCCCACTGGGGCGAAGGTCAGCAGCCGGGGGCGTCAGCCCCCGGATCCGTCACGCCCACCCCATAGCCCCGGAGGGGCGGCAGACGCCGGGTATTCCGCATTCCGACCAACGGATCGCGTGAATCTCTCGCAACACGATGGACCGCCCGCACCGACTTTCCGCCGACCCCGCGCGCGTGTCAAGACGACCGGCTCAACGCCCCAATGACCGCCATCGGTCCGTCCCCGATTCCATGAATCTCAATCCGCCGCGTCGTCGCTCCGACATGATTCATTTCAACCGTCAGACGCTCCGTCGGCAGCCCGTCGGCCACCCGATCCGCCCACTCGATCAGCACCGCCCCGTCCGACGCCAGCATCTCCTCCACCCCCAACCCCTCGAAC
>JABFSN010000152.1 GCA_013140575.1 Phycisphaerales bacterium
ACCCGCGCATGTACGGCGCGGTGTAATACGCGTCGCGATACAGCACGACGTGCCGCAACTCCACGTCCACGCCCCCGGCCGCAATGAACGGCGCTCGCGACGGCGTCGGATCGCGTTCGCGCAACGTTCGAATATCGGGGGCGAATTGCGCCAACGTCGTCGCCAGAACCTCCTGCCGGTCGACAATCACGGCCGCCCGGTAGTCAAGAATCTCCAGCGCCAACTCGAACGGTCGCCCCACGCCCATCGGCGACACCATCGTGTCACCCATCACCTCGCCGGATTCGGTCGTCCCCGATTCTCCGTGGCCGGTCAGCGTCAACCGGCCTTGCGCGTCAAGTCTCGCCGCGAAACACTCCTCGCCCTTGCACAGGTCCAACTCCACCCAGCCATCCCCCGCGCCGGGATACACGACCGTCTCCAGTCGCAGATCGGACACCGGATTCCACGCGCTCGACGGTACATCGATGTTGTACGAGTTGTGATCCACGATCGCCTTGCCGGCGTAACGGACGACGCCCTCGCCGCCGGTCGCACCCGAGAATCGGAGACAACGGTCGCCGGTGGACCAGCGCGACCCTTCCCCGCGATCCGGATTCCAGAACGGCTGACCATCGCCCAATTCCCTCGGCGGGTAATCATGATGGTAAACCACGTTCCACAGCGGATTCTGCGCCGCCGGCGACTTCCGCACGATGTGCAGCTTGTTTGCCAGCTCCGCCAGCACGGCCTCCATCGGGTCACGCAGCCGTGCCCATTCCGGATCATCGTTCGGCACGTGACTGGTTCTCATGCGGTACTTCAGATGCAGAAATTCGCCCATAGTCCGCAGCGTGTTCTCGGTTAGTTCCGACGCCGGCGCCGCGTAGACGTCCCCATCGAGTATCTCCAGCACCTCGCCCGGCAGTCCCACCAGCCGCTTGATGAAATTCTCATCCCCGTTGGCCGGGTTCTTGAAAACCGTCACGTCCCACCGTTCCGGCCCCAGTCGCCCAGCCCCGACGTCGAACGGCCACTTGAACACCAGAATGCGATCGCCCGATTCAGCGTTTCCGCCGAGCAACCGTCGGTCTCCCGAACGCATCCCGTCGTGGAATTTCAGATTGGTGTTGTAATGCCCGCAGTTCTGACACAGCACCCGCGAATCCGGCCCGTAACGTCCCGCCCGCTCTTCGTCGCCATTCAGACCGTACGCATTCTCCCAACCGCAGTCCTCGCAGATCAACGTGCCGTGCTGACCATACAACGTCGCCGCCATCGACCCCGTCGGTATGACAAACGCCTCGACAATGAACGCCCGGAACACGAACGCCAGGATGAACGCGATGACGATCGACTCCGTCGTCTCCTTCGCCTCCCGCAACGCGGACGATCCCTCGCCCGCGTGCCGTCCTGATTCGCTTTCCGTTTTCTGACGCCGCTCCATGATCTCTTGCACTGGTAGGCAACCGCCCGCCGTTGCTGCTCCGTCGCTTTGTCCCTATGTCCCTATGTCCCTTCTTCCCTTTTTACGCATAACTATGCAACCCCGTAATCACAAAATTAATCACGATCCAGTTAAACAGCATCACTCCGCAGCCCACCACCGCCAGAATCGCCGTCCACAGCCCCTTGTCCTTCACTTTGAACCGCACGTGCACCAGCACCAGAAACACGATGAATGTATTCAGCGCGAACACTTCCTTCGGGTCCCAACCCCACGGCCGGCCCCACGAATGGTCCGCCCAGATCGCCCCCATCACCAGCCCCGTCCACAACGTCACGAACGACAGCTCCATCAGCACCATCGTCGCCCCGTCCAGAACGTGACCCGCGGTCGTCCGCCCGGCCGACACGAATCCGCCGCCGGCACCGCCTCTTTTTGACGCCATCATCAACGTCCCCGCGCCTCCCGCCGTCGCAAACGTCGCCGCTCCGCCGCTCAACCGGTAACGCAGATACAACAACGCCGAAACCGCCGCCATGGCGATCAACCCGTAGCTCAGAATGATCATGTTCGTATGAATGTACAGCCACACGTCGTGCAGCACCGGCATGATGTTCTCGATGTCCGAACTCAGCGTGGTGGGCATGAAATGATTGCACATCATCGCCGTCATTCCCGCGACCGCCGCTCCCAGCGCGAACAGGCTCCGCATCCCCGATCGCCGCCCGGCGAATTCCAGCCCCATCGCCACCACCCCCGCCAGCCACGTCGCCGCCGTGATGGCCTCAAACATGTTGGAATTCGGGATGCGCCCCGAAATGTGCCAGCGCAACCCCAGCGACGATGTGTGCAGACCGAACGCAGCCACGAACAGGACCAGCCCGATCCCCCGCGCCGCCTTCCAATGGTAGATCACCGACATCAACAGCGGCGGAATCGCGGCCAGATACACCACCCATATCCATGTCATGCTGTTCCACCGGAAATACCAGTTCTCCAGCTTCAGCTTCTCGGTTTCCGGATACGTCGGCGACACGCTTCGCACCAGCGCCGCCAGCCGCGCCGCCGCGTCGTTCACCCCCGTCGCATTCTGTTCACGCCAGCTCGAACGCAATTGGGACCATGCCTGCCCCATCTTCTCGGACAACGCCGCATCCAGCCCCGGCGCCGCGCCGGCGCCGCCCCACACCTCGTCACCCAGATGCCACGCGTCGTCCGTTTTTCCGCTCGCCGGCGGGATGACCCGCATGAATTGGGCCAGCACCTCCGGCCGCAGCCGGGCCATCGCCCCCCGGATCTCCTCCGCCGGCCGTTTCGTCCGAATGACGTCCTGTTCCATCACGTCCAACAGCGCCGTTACGACCGGTTGCCGTAACAGCGACGGCGAAATCAATCCGCTCGTGACAAACGTATCCAAAACCGACATCTCGATCGCGTTGACCTGCGCCAGCTTGTCTGCGATCTGCTGCCGGATCGGCTGCTTCTTCACATAGATGACGTCGGCGTTTTCGTACGCCTCCGGCCGCAGCATGATGTCCAGATAGGTGAACGTCGGCTCTTGGCCGGCAATCTGGTGCCGCCCGCTGGCATAGCGCATCTGCGTCCGGGCCACCGAATCCAACGACTTGATCCGCCCCGACTGCTGAACGGCCAGGCTCTTAATCGGCGACAGGTCCACCGCCTGTGCAAACTCCGACGGCTTCACGGCCGAGCGCCGCGACTTGCCCGCGTTGCTGACGATCAGATACCCGATCCCGCCGACCACCATGATGTCAATCGCCCGCACCCTCCACCGTCGCGGCAACAACGCCAGCCCCAGCACCACCGTCGCCGACCCGAACACGATCGCAGCCGTCATCGCCATGTTATTCATCATTGTCGTGAACCCACAGCTCGTCCGCGCGTTGCCGGCCCGCCGCCATGTTTCGCCGGCATCGCCCCAACGCCCCGCTTAACCCATCGCACACCTGCGCCCCACCCTACTCACCCTGCTGACCCTTCGCCCCCCGTCCACTCTGCCCGGCAACCGCCCGAACACAACACGGACCAGGCAGGACAAACACGAATCACCAGCCGGTTATCAATCCCTATCTCGCAATGCGCGCCACAACCCTTCAGAATCCTGTAAATCTTGTCAATCCTGTCCATTCCTCCTCATTCGCCCGGACTAGTTGCGACCGCGTCGAAACGGCTCGCACACCCTTCTCACCATTTCCGCGCATCGGTCACCCTCCGCGCTCAACCGTTTTATCCGACTGTCATATCGACGCCACAACCGCCCGTTCGGCATTCTCGGCCGCGGCCATCGCCAGTTCATCGTCCGCGGTCCGCCCCGCCGCCGCTCGTTCGCGCTGTGCCGCCTGAATCCGCCGCCGCAGAATCGGCTTATAATAAAACGCGTAAATCATCCCGATCACCGCGATGCACGTGCCCGCCAGCTGAATATGCACCCCGTTACGGTTGCCCACGCCCAGCCCCGTATAATTCATCCCCGCATGGCCTTCCGCCGGCGGATCCCATTCCGCCTGAAAATACCAGAACCCGCCCCAGCTGGCCGGGTAGTTCGAACTCATCTGCACCGCTTCCGACCACCCGGCGTCCGTCTTGAACCGCAGACGGCTGATGAAATCGCGGATCGAGATCGTCTCCCCCGTAAACCCCCCCGTATGCGTCGCCAGCTCGAACGTCTCCAACGCGATCGGCGCCGGCAACGGATGCCGCTTCCGCGAAAACAGCAATTCCACTGCCCGTCCGTCCGCCAACTGTATCTCCACGGGCGAATACGCCATCCGTCCCCGTATCGCGTACTGCTCGCTTTCCAGCGGGTACCGATGGAATTCCAGCCATTGATCGCGCGACCAATCGCCCTTCGAAATCCGCACCCGGATCATCGAAAACGTCTCCCGCGCGTTCCGCTCCCGCTGCGCCATCGGCACAATCCGCGGCCGCGAAACTTCAAACGCATGGGTCCGCATCGCCCGCAGCGTCAACGTCAATCCCTCGCGGATCGGAACGGGTTGCCCCATGGCCAACACCGAATGCGTAATTGCCTCGCCGTCGGAAATCAACGCATGCGTCCCGACTTCCCCGGGCCCGCTCACCACCGTCACAATCGCCCGCAACGCCGGCGCATACGTGGTCTCGATTCGCGTATCAGGATCAGCCGTACTCCCGTCCCCGGTCAGATCACGCGTCGCGTCCGCCCGATCGGCCACGAACCTCGTAAACGTACCTTCCGGCGTCTTGAACTCCACCGTCACCACCGACACCATCGACCCCGGCGCTCCGCCCGACTTCGTCGGCAAATCGTGAAACACGTTTCGCACCCGATACGCATACGGCGTCCCCGCGATTTCCGTGAACGCCTCGTCCGCGCCCTTCCCCTCGAAATCCGCCGGAATCGGGACCACCACCTCGGCCTCGTCCGACTTCACACGCAACGTCAGCCGCCCTTCCGCAGACGCCGCCATCCGTTCCAGTTCGTCCGCCGACTCCACCCAGCGGAACACCAGCATCCCGCTTTCGGCCGATCGCCGCTCCGCATCGAACGCCACCAGTTGATAGTCGGCCCTTCCCCCGCTCGCCGGCGCCGTCAGCGAAACGTCCGCCACCGGATTCAACTGCTCCCCGTGGTCGTGCCAGTTCGTCTCCAGGAACGCGTACCGCAGAAACGAATTCACCCGAACGTCGTAACCCGCCAGCGGATCGGCCGCGTCCACGCTTGAAATCGCCAGATCGATCGGACGTAGCGGATACGCCTCGTCGCTCGGAACGTACACGTCGTCATACGACGCGATGCGCTCGTGATAATGCGGCAACCCCTCGATCGGCCGCTCGATCCAACGCCGCGCGCCGTCGTCGCGTGCGTAAATCGCCGCCGAATCCATCACGTAAAAGTCCGTCTGTGGCTCGTAATCCAGCGACAACGTCAACGTTTCATCGACCAGCGGCTTGCCCAGCGTCTTCTTCGCCCGCGTACGGTCCGGCAGAATGTCCTCGGTGTATTGCGGATAGCCCGCCAGCAACTGCCGCGTGAACTTCTGCGTCGGCGTGACCACCTCCACCCACGTCATCATCGCCGTTTTGCCCTCGTCCGCACCCGACGCGATCGTCCACTCCGGAAAAACCTGCTGCACCGAAAAGTGATACTCGTCCGCACCGCTCGACACCGCCAGGTGATTCCCCGGCCGGACCACCATCGACGCCGGCTCCGCGGCGCCTGGCACCTGAATCACCACCCGCCGACGGAACACGGGAACGTCGCCCTCGACTTTCGTTGAAAAGTAGTACACGCTCCCCAGCGCCAGCGTGATGATTCCCGTGTGAATCATCCACACCCCCGCGTTCATCTTTCGCAACGGAATCTGCCGCAGCGTCACCGTGATGATGATCACGCACAGCATCGCGATCAACACCAGGAACGGCCACCAATAGAACCATTCCATCTCCGTCATTTCCAGCAACTCGTCTTGCCGAAACGTCGGAATCGCGCTGCCCAGCGAACTGTAGACGAATATCGCGATCAGCACGGCGATGCCGCACCACACGCTGTTCGTCCAGCCGTACAACACGAATCTCAAAACGCCCTGACGTGGCTTCGTTCGCATCGCTTCAGAATCCCAGCGGCCAGAACACCCGGACACCGCCCAACGGCCCAGCACGTCGCGTTCCGCGCGCGAAAAAACCCGCTCGCCCTGCGGCCCAATCGCCTGAAACCGCCTCGCCGGCGTCCTCAGACGGTTCATTATAGGCGCCGCCCGCCGATCCGCGAGGACTCCCCAACCCTTTTTGACAACTTTGGTTACGCGCGTTTTTCAAACGCCCGATGGGATCAACCCCACCCGAAATGCAGACGCCTCGGGTGGCATGGCCCACGCTCGCGTGGCCATGCACGCGCGGCGCGACCGCTTCTCCGTGAATCTACTGGTTGCCCGACGGCCGCTACTTGATCACGCCTGTGGGCTCGTTCCCTGTGATCGACAACGCGTGGGTAGATTCCGCTCCCGCGCTGAACGCACCCGCCGGCACGACATAAACCTCCACCCGCCGATTCTTCGATCGGTTCCCGTCACCGTCGTTGGGCGCCACCGGCTTGTACTGCCCGTACCCCATTACGCCCACCCGCGACGGCGACATGCCTCCCGACACCAGATGTTGCTTTACCGCGATCGATCGATGCACCGCCAGATGTTCGTTCGATGGATGTCGCTGCTTTGTCTCCGGCCTGTTCACCGGCACGTCGTCGGTATGCCCCACCACCACGATGTCGAATTGCTGCCCCACCGGCGACCGCATGATCTCGCTGAACGACCGCAGACCTCCCGCGGCCGAGTCCTTCACCACGTCGCTCCCCAGCGCGAACAGCAAATCAGACGTCCACTTCAGCGTCCCTTGCCGCGCGTCATAAACCACCGACCCCGCGTGCTCCGCCGCGAACGCCTTCAACGCCGCGTCCAGTTCCGCCGGCAGACGGATGCCCGACGCCGGATCGCCGAACGGCATCCCCGCCCATTTCTCCAGCGACGTTTGCGCCGACTTAAACCCCACGTCCAGCGTCTCATTCTCGCTCTGCAGGCTGCTGATCAACCGGTCCTTCGTCGCCACCTGGTCCTCGAGCGCGTCCGCACGAGCCCGCATGGCCTGCGCCCCGCCCCGCAGATCGAACATCTCCTGTTCGAGCGCCGCCTTCTCCGCCGACAGATTCCGATTGGCCATCTGCGTCTGCCGCAGTTCTTCCAACGACGCGCACCCGCTCAACAGACCCGCCGCAACCCCCGCCAGGCACACCCGTTTGCCGATACCCATTGCCATCGCTCCGCTCCTATTCACCCGTCGTGTCCTTCACCCGGTCAACATGCGTTCGATGTGCGGAACAAATATCGCGGCATCGAAATCTCGGCGTCGCCCAATACGCTCAACACCAAGCCGCCCCGCCACGCTCATCGGCGCCGCTTCCTGCCGCCGGTCGCGTCACCGGTGTCTCGTTCGCTACGCACGCGCCGACCGCTTCCCCAGGAAGACGCCCAGCCCCATGCCCGCGCCCGCCACCAACAACGCGCCCACGCCGAACATCCACAACTTAGCATACACGAAACTTAGAAGCGAGGGCCAAACCCCCCGGATCATCGACGCCAGCGCCAATCCCGCGAAACACATCACCACGATCGCCACCGCGATCAATCCCGACGTGCCGTACCAAAACGGATCGCCCGCCGAAACCGCCGCCGTCGCCCGTCCAGCCCCACGACCGGCGACCACCGGCTCATCTTCCGCCTCGGCTACCGACTCAAATGCGTCTGCTCCCGCCTTTTTTGCCTTCTTGGTCGGCCGCGTCGGCTCCACCAGCGCACTGTCCAGTCCCGCCCGCGTGGCCTCGCCCATCTCCACCGTCGCGCCCTCGTCGCTCGGGTAGATTTCATCAAGCAATTCGGCCCCCAACGACGTGTCGTCGCTTTCCCGCGTCAGGTCCAGCAGCCCCGACCCGCTCCCCACGCCTTCCAGACCCGTTCCCCCGGCCGCCGAGCCGGTCATCATCGTCTTGGCCTTCGGGTCCGCGCTCTGCTCCAGCTCCTCCTCGTCGAAAACGCTGATCCCCACCGAACTGACCACCGTGTCGTCCTTGCCCTTGGTCACGGACGTCGCGTCCGACGACACCGCCTCGTCGTCCAGGCTCAGCGCGTCTCCTTCCCCGGACCCGGCCAGCGAAATTCCCGACCCCGACCCGGACCCCGAACCCATGCCCTTGCCTGATTCCGTCGCCCCCGATAGCGACCCGAACCCCGTGCCGGACAAACTCATCCCCCCGCTGTCCGACAAACCGAGCGTCCCCGACGACGACAGGTCCGGCATCGGGTTCAGCGAATCCGCCAATTCCAACGGCCCCAGACTCGCGGATAAATCGGCCTGGTCCGCGGGCATCGGTTTCAGCTTCTGCTTGGCCGGTGTACTCCCGGCGCCTCCC
>JABFSN010000057.1 GCA_013140575.1 Phycisphaerales bacterium
CCCCCACCCCCCCGGCCCGGGGTTCCCGCTGCACGCCCCGTCGGTGAACAGCACGACCTCCGTTCCTTCGGTCATGAGCCCAATCCCTTGGATCAGCGCCAGCGGGGGTCACCGGTGATTTCACCAAGCGTCTCCGGTTTCACTATTTCCCGAAGGTTCGCATACATTGCGGCGCCGAACTCGTCAGGGAACAACGTGCCGTGGTGAATACCCAATTCGTCGTGCAGATCGTCAAACGCCTCTCTGTTCGGCGCAGCGATGAGTATTGCGACAAGCCGATCGAGGCACTTTCGGGCTCTCAGGAGTTGAATCAAATCACGATGCTCGAAATCCATGATCCGAGTGAATCGCGCCTTCTGCGCCCTTTGTCTCGCCGAATCCACCCATCGGTCGACGACCAACAAGTCCGCCGCAGGCAAATCGTTTGTGTTAAGCCGCCAAACGACGACCCATCTCCGTTCAGTCCGTCGCCTGTTTTCTTCGTCTTCAGACAGGCTCTTGTCGCAAGTCCACTGTGCCGAATCAACCAATGCAAAGTACGCCGCAACGTACGGGCATTCAGTCCAATCGAGGATTGGAGCGATCAAGCCGTAGTGCCGTCCCAGCGTCCCCCAGTCGTCGTCGGTGTTCGGCAAGGCGATCGAATCACCCGTCACGGCGCTATACCTCAACTTAAAGTGGTGCCAGTACCGGTCTCGGTTCATCTGGTAGCCACCATCCGCGAATCCGTCTGTAATCTTCCCGCCATGTCGTACAAACTCCCAGATGTGTCGTGCGTCACGGTCCCATGCCGACACAAGCCCCCATCCCGGGTCTCGTTGACCACGAAACAGCATTCCGGAGCAGCACGACGTCGGACGCTGGAACTGGTCCCATGTATTGCAAGTAATTAATCTCACATCGGGATGTAGCCAATCAACTGTCCCCAGGACTGCGGGGTTGGCAGGTTGTGCGGGATACGAGGTCATTTCAGTTTTGGGCGCGAGCGGGAACCGACCCAAATCATCGCCACCGCCATCTACCGCTCGAGGATACGCATCGCCGCCGGATCGAAGTACCACTCTCCGCAATTCGGGCAAACATCGGCTTCAACCTGAACCATGGGGCCGCTGGTCGATTTCGCCTCCACGAATTCACGGTGGACGCGTCTTGAACCGCACATGGCGCACTTTCGCAGGCGAGGAACGTCAGGAGTCGATGGTGTTGATTTTCGCCGAGATGAAAATGTAGTAGTACTCGCGATTGCCTTCCGTGACGATCTTGCCTTTCGTGTAGATGAGCGTGCCTTCGAAGCTGAAGCTCTTGATGACATACAGTTTCTCCCGCAAGCCGCCCCGCAACCGACTTCGTGAATTCAATACCTTGAAGATCCGCTGCGCGTTGACAATGGCCTCGTATACGTCGGAGGCCTTGATGCCCTCCAGTCGCATTTCATCCCGGGCCTTGTACGTAAATCGCACGCTTCCGCACAAGACCAGGCGCTTTATTCGATCGAGCGTCTCCATCCATTAATGGCCCACGATGAGACGCACGTCAATCGCTTCGCCACCGGACAACTCATCTTCAAAATGCAGTCTCGAAGCCTCCTCGATATTGGCGTACAGTTCGTCCAACGACTCGCCCTGCGTGTGGATGCCGTGGTCGATGCCCGTGGCGCACCACGCGCCGTCTTCATCCTGAAACGCACGGATTTGCACCAGCACGGACTAACTCCCTACGACCGCGCTCTACGAGAACGGATCGATGCCGACATCCTCGTCTATCTCTTCCCCAGATTCACCCACACCGTCTTAACCTCACTATACGCACTCAACGCGTCTTTCCCGTTCTCGCGGCCCTGGCCCGAGAACTTGTATCCGCCGAACGGCGCCGCCGGATCAAATGTATTATAACAGTTCACCCACACCGTGCCCGCACGCACCCCGTCGGCCACCGCGAACGCCTTAGTGATGTCCCGCGTCCACACCGCCGCCGCCAGGCCGTAAATGGTCGTGTTGGCTTGCTTGACCACGTCGTGCAAATCCTTGAATTTCAACACCGCGGCCACGGGTCCGAAAATCTCCTCTTGGGCGATGCGCATGTCGTTCCGCACGCCGGTGAAAATGGTCGGCTTGATGAACCACCCCTTGTCGCCGAACCGCTCGCCGCCGGTCACGCAGGTGGCCTTGTCCTCGTTCTTGCCGATGTCGATGTACTTCAACACCTTGTCGAATTGCTCCTTCGACACCTGCGCCCCCTGGTGCGTCTTCACGTCGTACGGATCGCCCAGCCGCCGCTTCTCCGCGGCGACCTTGAACTTGCCCACAAACTCATCGTGCACCGACTCCTCCACGAACACCCGGCTCCCCGCGCAGCACACCTCCCCCTGATTGAAAAAGATGCCCGCCATCGACCCCCTCACCGCAAGGTCCATGTCCGCGTCCGCGAAAATCACCGACGGGCTTTTGCCGCCCAATTCGAACGTCAGCCGTTTCAACGTGTCGGCCGCGTTCCGCATGATGATCTGCGCCGTCTTGTACTCGCCGGTGAACGCAATCTTGTCGACGCCGGGGTGCTTCACCAGCGCATCACCGGCCGTCTCGCCGAACCCGTTGACGATGTTGATCACCCCCGGTGGAAAACCGGCCTCCATGGCCAACTCGCCCAGCCGCAACGCGGTCAGCGGGGTCTGCTCGGCCGGTTTCAATATGACCGTGTTCCCGCACGCCAGCGCCGGACCCCACTTCCACGCGGCCATCAGCATCGGAAAATTCCACGGAATGATCTGCCCGCACACCCCCACCGGCTCGCGTTTGGTGTAGCAGAAAAAATCGCCCATCGACCGATCGACCGGAATCGTGTCCCCGGTGATCTTGTCCGCCCAGCCGCCGAAATAGCGGAACGTCTCCACCACCAGCGGAATGTCGGCCCCCTTCACCTCGCCGATCGGCTTGCCGTTATTCAATACCTCCAGGGACGCCAATTCGTCGGCGTTCCGTTCCACCAGTTCGGCCAGCTTGAACAGCAGCTTGCCGCGGTCGCGGGCGCTCATCTTCGACCACGGACCGCACTCCAGCGCCGCCCGCGCCGCCTTGACGGCCGCGTCCACGTCGGTCTTGTCGCTCGACGCCACCTTCGCGACGACTTCGCCGGTGGCCGGTCCGAATGTATCGAACGTGGCCCGGCTGCCGGCGTCGCTCCACTTGCCGTCGATCAGATTCTGGGTCAGCCGGACTTTCGGGGGACTGCTCATTGTCGCCGTGGTCATGCTCCACCTCCTTTGGGGGTGATGGGTCAAATTAAGAATCGTCGAACTGCGGCCCTTCCGCGGTTTGTATCATCGATTCCCGGCGCGGACTTGTCAAGCCGCAGCGCCGTCACGTCGCAGTCATCATGAAGTGTCCCTTGCGAACGCCCATCCGCCACAGTCCCTCCTTCATCGCGCAATACGACACCGGCAGGACGAACAGCGACAACAGTTCAATGGTCAGCCCCCCGATGGACGGCAACGCGATCGGAATCATCACGTCGGCGCCGCGCCCGTCGCTGGTCAACACCGGCATCAGCGCCAGCACCGTCGTCGCCGACGTCATCAGGCACGGGCGGACGCGTTGCACGCCCGCGCGGACGATGTGGTCGCGAATGTCGGCGATGCCACCGACCGGCACCCGTTCAAACTCCTGCCCCAGATAGGTGGCCAGCACCACCCCGTCGTCCGTCGTCACGCTGAACAACGCGATAAAGCCGACCCACACCGCGGCCGACAGGTTATAGGTGTGGAAGTGCAGCAATTCGCGCACGTTCGTGCCGAATACGTCGAAATTCAGGAACCACGGCTCCGCGATCAGCCACAGACCGATGAACCCGCCCGCCCACGCCACGGGAATGCCGCTGAAGACGATCAACGAAATGGGAACGGATCGGAACTGGAAATACAGCAGCAGGAACAGCAGAAACAGACTGACCGGTAGTATAATCGACAGACGCTTCTGGAACCGCACCTGATTCTCATAATTCCCCGCGAACGTATAATGCACGCCCGGCGGCAATGTAAACTCGCCGGACGCGATCTTCGCCCGTAACAGGGCGTCGGCGCTCTCGACAACATTCACTTCTGCAAAACCCGGCTCCTTGTCGAACAAAACGTACGACACCAAGAAATTGTTCTCGCTCTTGATGTCTTCCGGGCCCCGCGTATAGCGAATCTCGGCCAGTTGGCTCAACGGAATCTGTTCGCCGTTCATGCCCGGCACGGCGATGCGTTCCATCGACTCCACGGTGTCGCGCAGCTCGCGAAGGTAACGCACGCGGACGGGGTAGCGCTCCCGGCCCTCGACCGTCGTCGTGGCCCGGATGCCGCCCAGCGCGATTTCGATCACGTCCTGCACGTCGCGGATGTTGACCCCGTAACGGGCGATCCGTTCGCGATCGATCTCGATCTCCCAATACGGTTTGCCGATGACGCGGTCGGGAATGATCGCATCGGCCGCGACGCCGGGGACGGTTTTCAACAACTCCGCGATCCGATAGCCGACCGCCTCTATCTCTTCCAGCGTCCGGCCGAACACCTTGACGCCCATCGGGGCCCGCATGCCCGACTGAAGCATGACCAGTCGCGCGGAAATGGGTTGCAACAGCGGCGCCCCGGTCACCCCCGGGAACTCGGCCGCCTTCTGCACCTCCCGCCAGATGTCCAGCGGCGACTTAATGTGCTCCCGCCATTGCCGAATCGGATGCCCATCCGCGTCCAGCACCAGTTCCTGCGTGGCGGGGTCGCGCCGGTATTCGGTCTTGTAGGAAATGACCGTCTCCACCATGGCCAGCGGCGCGGGGTCGATGGCCGTCTCGGCACGCCCAATCTTTCCCACCACGCTTTCCACCTCGGGAATCGCGCGAATGGCCCGGTCCTGCGCCGCCAGCGCCCCGATGGCACTGCTGATGCCGGCATGTGGCATTAACGTGGGCATGTACAGGAACGACCCCTCGTCCAGCGGCGGCATGAACTCCCGTCCCAACCCCGGAAACTCATGCACCCCCGCCGTCCAAACCTTCTGATAGATGCCCGGTTCGGCACCGGCTTCCGGCCGGGGACGCGGCAGCCAGTTGAACGTACGGTCGAATCCCAGCCAGACGGTGACTCCCAGCACTATCACGCCCGTCGGAATGCTCAAGAACAGCAACTTGTGCGCCAGGAACGCCCGCAGAATCGTCGGGTAGAAGTCGATGAACACCACCCGGACCAGCGCCCACCCCACGTTGATCCCCAGCACCACGATCATATTCCGCATCATGCCCGCGCCGGGGCCCAGCGGCATCCAGTGCCCGGTCAGCAACCACACGACCGCCGCCATCACCGCGACGCTTCCGCCGATCGTCAGCCAACGCATCGCCCCACGCGGGATCTTCGGCTCCAGAAGCGAATAGACGCCGTACGCCGCGGCCGCCGTCCCCGCCCAGTGCCAGCCAATGGCAGCCGCCACGGCGCCGCCGAGGACGAACCCGCCCGGCACCACATATCGCCGTAGTCCCGCCAGCCGTCCGATCTGCGTGAACACGATCACGGATAATGTGGGTAACACGAGAATCGCCGCGAACAGGGAACCCAGGAGCGCAAACGTCTTCGTATACGCCAGCGGCCGGAACAACTTGCCTTCCGGCCCCTCCAGCGCGAAAACCGGCAGGAACGCGATCACCGTCATCAGGATGGCCGTAGTCACGGCCGATCCGATCTCCCGGGCGGCTTCGTA
Source organism: Phycisphaerales bacterium (assembly GCA_013140575.1). Classification (GTDB taxonomy): domain Bacteria; phylum Planctomycetota; class Phycisphaerae; order UBA1845; family UBA1845; genus JABFSN01. Next base: position 5,727 of record JABFSN010000057.1, read on the forward strand.
CACGATCTCCAACATCGGCTTCCGCCCGCCGGCGGCGCGCTCAGTCTCCAGATGCCGCACGATGTTCTCGGTCAGGATGATGCCCATATCCACCATCGTGCCGATGGCGATGGCGATGCCGCCCAGGCTCATCAAATTCGAATCCACACCCGTCAGCTTCATCAAAATGAAACACACCAGCACCGCCAACGGCATGGTCAGACTGATGATGACGCAGCTTCGCAAATGTCGCAGAAACATCAGCACCACGAACGTGGTAACCAGAATCTGCTCCCACAATGCGTCCTGCAGGGTTTCGAGCGTCTCGTGGATCAGAATCGTCCGGTCGTAAAACGGCACAATTTCGACCTGCGACGCAGTGCCGTCGGACAGCACCTTGCGCGGCAGTCCCGGCCCGATCTCCGCGATCCGCGCCTTGACCCGTTCGATGACTTCCAGCGGATTCGCGCCGTAGCGGACCAGCACCACCCCGCCGACGGCCTCCACGCCGTCCTTGTCCAGCACCCCGCGGCGCAACGCCGGGCCGACGTGTACCTGGGCCACGTGTTTCACGTGAACCGGCACGTTGTCTTCCACGCGCAAGACGATGTTTTCGAGGTCCTCGATCTTGGTGACGAACCCCTTGCCGCGGACCATGTACTCGACGCCGTTCCATTCGATGGTCTCGGCCCCCACGTCGATGTTGGCCCGCTCGACGGCCATGAACACGTCCTGCAGCTTCACCTCGAACGCCCGCATGGCGTCGGGATCGACGTCGATCTGGTACTCGCGGACGAATCCGCCCACGCTCGCCACCTGACTGACGCCGTCCACCGCCTGCAACGCGTAGCGCACGTACCAATCCTGAAGGCCGCGCAATTCGGTCGGATCGAACCCACCGGCCGACCCCTCCAGCGTGTACCAGAACACCTGCCCCAGCGCCGTGGCATCCGGCCCCAGCGTCGCCGTCACGCCCGCCGGAAGCATCGTCTGCGCGATGTTCAATTTTTCGAGCAGCCGCGATCGGCACCAATAGAAATCGTGCCGCTCGTCAAAAATGACAAAAATCTGGGAAAACCCGAAATTCGAACTCGCCCGGATGGTCTTGAATCCCGGCGTTCCCTGCAGCAGCGTCGTCAGCGGATAGGTGACCTGGTCCTCCACGTCGCGCGGCGACCGCCCCGGCCACTCCGTGAAGATCACCTGCTGGTTCTCGCCGATGTCGGGAATGGCGTCCACGGGAATCGGATCGCGCGGGATCACCGCGTCGTCCGTGTCGAACGGCATCACCCGGTAGCCCCAGCCAATCACGAACGCGATCAGCAGAAAGACGACCAGTTGATTTTCAAGGCAGAACCGGATCACCCGATCGACAGGCCCCGCGGCTGATCTAGTGTCTCCCAATGTCACCGCACGCTCCAACCCGCAAATCCCAAGCCCCGGCAGGGGCGCGCGTCGCTAGCCCACGGCGGAAGCCGTGGGATTTGCCCACCCGTGAATCCCCAGCCCCGGGAGGGGCGGCCGAAACGCCCCCACCGCCTCATTTCGCTCCCTCCGCGATCGTCTCCTTCAGCGACCCGCAGCGGAACATGACCGCTCCGAAATACGGATTCTCCACGCCCTGTTTGTCCTGCATCCACCGTGCCCCGCGGTTGTCAAACGCCATCGGACAGTGGTAGACCAACACAGGCGAGGGCCCGCCGGGACCGATCCGCTCGGCCACCGTAATCAGCGAATTCGAGACGCCTTCGAACGCGGCCCGCGCTGCGTCGATCGCCGCCGCATCAACAATGGCGGCCGCGCTCTTGCGCAGGTTCGGCGCCACGGCCGTCCATTCCCCGCGGACCGTGTCCGGCAACGTCGCCGCGACGAACCCACCCACCAACCGATCAAGATCAGCGGCCGCCGCCTTCGCGGGGTTCAGTTGATCGTGACTGAGCGCGCGTTGCACGTCGAAATACGCGTGAAAAATCGCCGTGATCGCCGCGGCCACCTCGGCCGGCAGCTCGACCGGCGGTCGCACTTGTGCGGGCGCGGCGGGGTCCGGCGGCAACGCGGTTGAAATGCGACCGCCCGGCGAACCTTCCGTTTCACGGTTCATCATGCTTGGTTTGGCCAGGATTTGGGCGGCGCTGTCCAGATACAGATTGCCCTGCGTGACCACCAGTTCGCCCTCCTTCAGTCCCTCCCGAACCAGATACGAATTCGCAGCCCGCGGCCCCAGCACCACCTCCCGCCCCTCGTATCGCCCGGCCCGCTCCCGATCCGCGACGTACACGACAGCCCGCGCCCCCGTGATCATCGGCGCCGTCGCGGGAATAACCAGCGGCGGTGTGGCATCCGTTGGCGACGCCGACGCATATCCCAGCGATTCCGCCGGCACCAGCGGCATCCCGCACTGCGTACACATGTCCGGGCCGTCGGCCACCACTTCGGGGTGCATCGGACAGATCCAACTGCCGGCCAACAGCGGATACAGAATCTTGCCGTCGGCCGTCAGCTGCGACCGCACCTCGGCCCGCACGAACATCGCCGGCTTCAGCCGCCCGTCGAGATTCGGCACGTTCACCCGCACCTTGGCCGTCCGCGTTCGCGGATTCAACACCGGGTCGATGAACGCGATCGTGCCGCGGAATGCGTCGCCCGCGTAGGCCTCGGTGGTGAACTCCACGTCCTGCCCGTAGCGCAGCCACGCCAGGTCCATTTCGTACGCATCGAGCTTGATCCAGACGTGGCTCAAGTCCGCGATGGTGTAGATTTCAGTTCCTTCCTCCACGTACGCCCCCTCGACGAGGCGCTTGTCCGTCACGATGCCGCCGATGGGCGCGTAAATCGTCAAATGGTCCGACGGCATCGCCCGTTGCTCGGTCTCCCGCACCTGCTCCTCGGTCAACCCCCACAACCGCAGCTTCTGCCGCGCCGCCTCCAACGTCTCCAGCCGCACCCGCTGCACATCCGCCGACGCGTCGTCGGCCGACTCCTGCAACGCCCGCGCGGACTGGATCAACTCCTGTTGCGCCGCCAGCAATTCCGGGCTGTACAACGAAACCAGATGATCGCCCTTGCGAACCGGCACGCCGGTATAGTCGACGTACAGCCGGTCGAGCCGCCCCGGAACGCGCGACGTGATGGAGCGCTGACGCGTCTCGTCGTATTCGACCTTGCCCACCATGCGCACCTCGGCCGCCACGAATCGTCGCTCGACCGGCGACGTCTCCAGTCGCGCCAGCCGTATGGCCGTCTCCGACAACGTGATTTCGTTCAACGCATGTTCCGGCAACGCCTTGTCTTGGGCACTGTCGCCGCCGTGCTCCTCGACCGCGACCATCTCCATCCCGCACACCGGGCACTTCCCCGCCCGGTCCATCGGCGGAACGCACATCATCGCGCACGCGTATTTGACCTTCTTCTGTGACGCGGCGCCCGACCCGTCCACCGACGCATGCGCGGCGTCCACCGACGAATCCGCTCCGCCGCTCGCCGGAACCAGTTCCATTCCACAGATGGGACATTTCCCGGGCGTCGATAGCCGTATCTGCGGATGCATCGCACAGGTCCAGACAGCCGTCGCTTCGCCCGCACGCGTCCCATCACCGGTCACGACCCGCGTCGGACTCGTCGAACCGCCGAACCGCCCCCCCAACCAGAACGCCGCTCCCAACGCGACAACAGTCAGCGCCCCCTTGAATAGGCGAGAAACCTCCGCCTTAATCCCCGCCGACCGGCCACCCGCCGGACGACTCAAGGAATCGGTCGAGTTCGTTGGTTGTCCCGACGGGAGTTCAGTCTTCATGGTCTTTGCCACTTCGTTCTGCGTCACGCCGCGACCTATCCGAACCCGCAGCGCAAACGCCGGGCCAACAAACGTCACGACCCAGCCCCAGCGGGGCGACGGTCAATAGCCGGGGGCGCAAGCCCCCGGAACGATTGGCCGATTCGGCCTCAGCCCCAGCGGGGCGGCAGATCCCGGTACCGTCGCGGCGCCGGAATCATCGTCGCGTTACTCCCCCGCAACACGCGACGCCGCGGGCACAATACCGTCTCCGCCCCCAACGACCGGCGTCAGCCGACCGCCCACTTCCCGCTCCAACTCCGCCCGCTGCACCAGCGCGTCGCGCACAAACGCCAGCGCATTCAACCGTGTCATGATCACGTCCTCCTGTACCTGCAGGAAAATCGTGACCTCCTCCCGCCCCGCCCGGTACGACTCCCGCACCACCTCCAGGTTCCGTTCGACTTCCGGCAGAATCGCCTCCCGGAAGAACTGCACCTGTTCGCACGACTGTTGATACATGATCGCGGTCCCGCGTACGTTCGCCGCGATCTCCTGCCGCCGGGCTTCCAACTCCGCCCGCTGCCGCCGGTATTCATGCAACGATTTGGCCACCTGCGCCTGGTTCCAATCAAAAATGGGCAATTCAAAATCGATCATCGGGCCCACGGTCCATTCAATGTCCCGCGATTCCGGCTCGAACGCCGAAGCCCGCCCCAATTCCGGCACGTCACCGCGCAGCCCCTCCACCAGCGCATTCCCCGCCCGCCCGGCAATCGTCGGATTCTGCGACCGCGGCGCCGGCGACCGTTCAAACGTCAACCCGACGGCCACCTCCGGCCAACCCTCGCGGCGCATCAATTCGATCCGCCGTTCCGCGCCCGCCAACGCCCATCCCGCGGCCTGCAAATCGAGACGCCCCGCTTCGGCCACCGACAGCATCGCTTCCTCCGACGGCGGCCGTTCAAAAATCTCGTCGATTTCATGGACCGGCGTCACGCTCCACGCGTCATTCGCCGTCGCGAAGCCCATCAGCATTAACAGTCGCCGCTTCAGCCCGCGGTACTCCGCCTCCATGCCCATCAGTTCGGATTGCAGCCGCAGAAACCGTATACGCGCCACATTCACCTCGACCAGCGTGGCCTTGCCCGACGCCTGCTGCGTCTGAATCTGACGCCGCGCTTGCTCGACGATTTCCATGTTCGCCTGAATCAACTCGATCGCCCGTTGCCCATAGCGAATCCCCGTGTAGACCCGTTTCACCTCCCCCGCCGTTTCCACCGCCCGGTCCGCGACCCGCAGAATCGCCTCTTGCAACGCGGCCGCCGCCGCCTTCTCGCGCGACGGTATCAGCCACAATTCCTGCAACGCCTGAATCGGAAACCCCGCGCTCCGCAACATCGCCCGCCCCCCGCCGTCGGGCAGCATGGCCATCAGGTTGAATCGCGGATTCTGCAGCAGACCCGCCTGCACCAGGTCGGCGTCGGCCTGACCGATCATCTCCAGATCGGCCCGCAATGCGCGGTTGTTGCGCAACGCCAGCGTGACGGCCTCCTCCACGCCCAGAACGCTGCTCCCATCCCACGCCGGCGGCGCCTCGTCCCACGGCGCCAACCACGCCGGTCGCTCGCCGGTCTGCTTCTCGACCGCGTCCATGGCTTCCCCGACCCGCACCGTCGGTTGCAGCGTCGCGCATCCCCCGACCACGACGACCAACGCCCCTGGAATAAAACGCGATGAAATCATCCGGAGTTTTGCCGCTTCTCGATCCGCCATTCTTCCCACTCGCGTTGGTCGCGCGTAATCGGCACGCCTCGAGTTTCCGTTAGCCCCGAAGGGGCGACAGTAAGTAGCCGGGGGCGTCAGCCCCCGGATCCGTCAACCCGAACGAAATAGCCCCGTAGGGGCGGCAGATTCGTGCGCGACCCCGCATTCTGAACACGTGAATTCAGGCGCGCGACGGCCCGCAATCACCTTGTCTGCCTCGCGTGTTCGCTCCGCGCTCAGCGCGCTCATGCTCGTTGCGATCATTCACCACGGTACGGTGCTTGCCCTTTGGAATCGGTTTGCGGACGCCGGAACGAACAAACCAGCGCCGTCACGCAGACGCCCCACAGCAGAAGCTTGACCGCAACGACGATTCCATTGTTGGGCTCCATCTCCTCGCCCCGTAGCGTTCCTTCGATCTGATCAAGGACGCTGTTGCTCATCATGAAGGTGACGCACCCCCATGCGAGCACCAGCCACAACGATGCGGAGCGCCCGCCGCGCGCCGAAACAGCCCCGGCGATGATCAACAGCAACCCCCCGACGTAGTCCTCGAACATGGTCGTGAAATCCACGAACCAACAACCGATGCCTCGACGGCACGTCTCCAGAACCGGAAGCAGAATCCCAACGACGAATGCGGCGCGCCCCTCGAATCTCATTGTTCCGCCTCACCGTGCCGTGTCAGCCCCCGCGACTAGTGATGGTCGTCGTGGTCGGGTTCCGGTTGCTCCCCGGAAGGCGCCTTCACCAGTTCCTTGGGATCAAGCGTATAGCCTTGCGCCGCGAGATTGGCCAGGTACTTGGACGGTTCGGCAATCAACTTCTTCTCACAAGGCTGGCAACAGAAGTATATCTTCCCACCGCTGGCGGTGGCGGTGAACGACTTCGGATCGATGGTATCTCCCGAAATCGGGCATTTGGTCTGGTAGGTAAACGCATCGGCCAACGCCGACGCGTATTTCGCCGGGTCGGCTTGGTATTGGCTCATGCACTCCGCCGACGAAAACAGCACAGTCACGCCACCCTGGTCCATCCCAATCTTCGGATCCACTGTCTTCCGACACACCGCGCACGAAACCTGCACCATCGACCGTCCCGCAAGCGCCTTGCGCTGCTCGCCCACCTTCGCCGCATACTTGGCTGTATCGGCCTTGTACTTGGGGACGCAGTTCTTACAACAGAAAAACACCGGTCCGTCCGGTGTCGAATGCCGCACGGCCAGGTTGATGGGCTCGTCGCCCGTCACCGGACAATTGGGCAGCGCGGCCGCCGGCGCCGCGTGGTCGGGCTTGTGCCCGCCTTGTTCGTGCTGCGCCAAAAGGCGTCCGCACCCAACGACGACAAACGCGGAAACGAGTATCCGACTCTTCGGTGATCGACTCATCCTGGTCCTCCCTATGCGCGATCCTCCAACTTGGTCGGGTCCACGATGGACCGACGCGATAACCTCAACCGGTTCTTCCAGTTCGATGCACGACGTCGCGACTTTCTTCGCCAAGCCCTTTCCCCACGCCCGATTTTCGCGGGATCCCTTACCGTTGACCGCCACGGGTCACCGTCGCCTGGCGTGGATTCGACTCCTTCGCTTAATCGTCAATCGTCTGTAGAATCTCGTGTGGGCCGCGGCACCCGTTCGGCCGATGCGGTATTTGGACAAGGCTCGCCAACCGTGGATGATCGCCGGCTAGTCGAACGCTGCCGCACGGGCGATCGCAACGCCCAGCGGGAGCTGTTTGAACAAACTTCCCCACGCGTTTACCGGCTCCTGTTCCGCATCACCGGAAATGCGGACGACGCCTCCGACTTGACCCAGGACACATTCGTCAAGGGACTGACCCGCATCGGCGAATTCGACGGCCGCTCATCCCTCATCACATGGCTGCACCGCATCGCGGTCAACGAGGCCCTTCAGTTTCAACGCCGGGGCAAGGTTCTGCGGCGGAAGTTAAACGACCTCGCGGCCGCTCAAACCGAGGGATACGAGGACGCCGCCCGCCTGACGCGATTCATGGATGTCGAGGAGGCGCTCCTCGCCCTTCCCACCGCCGAACGGACCATGCTTCTGCTTCGTTATCAGGAGGGCTACGACTATCGCACCATCGGCGAATTGACCGGATTGCCGCAGGGCACCGTCGCGTCGCGGCTCAATCGCGCACGCGAACAACTACGCGACGCCCTGCAAAAAGCCTACGGCACAATGGAAGAAAAACCCGCTCCCACGCATCCAACAATCGAAGGGAAAGTTCGTACCGATGGCGATGAAGTGGCGGCCTTGATCAACATTCCCGACACGGAACGACCATGAGCGCGTGCAACGAAATCCTGAATCGGCTGGGCGAGTTCATCGACGGCGAGCTTCCGCCGACGGTTCGTGCGGAATTCCAGGATCACCTGAACCACTGCGCCGATTGCCGCAACGAGTTTCACCATCTGGTCGGTTTGACCGGTTCCCTGGCGGCAATCGATCAGCCTCCCGTTCCCGACGGACTTTGGAATACCATCGAACACCGCTTGGACGGTCTGCGCCAAGAACCGGGTATCGTGCGGTCCAGCCGACGTTGGACCCCCACCGCCCGCCTCGCCACGGCCGCCGCCATTATCCTCGCCGCAGGTCTGACCCTGGTGGGTGTTCTCTCCATCGACCGCTCCGCCCAGGCCGCCGACATCAATTTCGCCGTGCTCCTCGACGGACTGCCCTTCAGCGTCGACCACGCCTTCGCGAAATTCCTCTCCCACAACCACGGCCGACAAACCACCGTCGCCGAGGCCCGTCGCATCGGCAAGAACTTGAGCTTCAACACCCCGCAACAGCTTCCCGGCGGCTTCGTCCTGCGCGAGGTCTACGCCCTGCGCGTGGGCGACAACCCCGGCGTGGCCGCCCGTTACGAGCGCAACGGCGAATTCCTCGCCGCGATTTTCCATAAACCGGTTCGGGCCGAAGAGTTCGGCTCGCACAGAGACTACCCCTGCGTCGTCGGCAAGCACCGCGGGCACATGGTCGCCGTCGGTCAATGGAAACTCGTGCATTTCACCGACCCCACCACCTGCCACTGCCTCCTGAGCCGCCTCGACGAAACCACCGAGCTTCCCCCCATCATGGCCGCCGTCGCCCCCCGCCTTCGTGAATCCTCCACCGCGACCGACCGAATCGAACCGCGCCCCGATCACCCGCCCGGGGGGAATTAACATGCCCCCGCTCGCCACTGCCGACGATTCGGATCGATTGGTACGCCGTTTGCCGGTGATTCTTTCGTCAATCTCCCCCGAATGGGTCCGGGGTGAATGAACATACTGCTTTGAAGGAGCAACTCAATGTCTCGACATGCACTACTCGCGATTTCGCTCGTTCCGTCGATTCTATTGGCCACAGGGTGTGGAAACTTCGGTTTGCCGATTCTGGGAGGCCAACTGGCCCCGCTGGTGGACGCCAAGGCTGAACAGGTGGCCGAGCAGATCGGCGGCCCCGGCGGATTCGGCGGGATGCTGATGAACGGCTACGTCGGCCACGCCGGGCCGATGATCCGATTCAACGACGCCAACGACCTGGCCGATCCCGACGGCACCATGACCATCCTGCTTCAGAACGACGCCGAGCAGGGCTGCACCATGCACCTCGCGTTCCTAGCCGGCAACCTGGGGCTCGACGAGCTGTTCGAAGACGTCGAGGTGCCGGCCGGCGGCGAAACGACCATCGAAATCCCCTGCGCCGAACTGGTGGGCATGGGGTCGCTGGACACGCCGGGTGCCATCGGATGTCACCTGTTCGACGACCAGGCCGTTGACAACGTCATGGCCGTGCCCGCGTTCCTCGGGCTGGACTACAACTGCGAAGACACGGTCCGGTTCACGCTGACCCACGACGTCAACGACCTCGACGCCGACGGCGACATCGAGGAGCTCGTGGTGCAGAGCGACGCCATGCTCCAACACCTGTTGGACGGCGGGCCCATGGGCCACGGCCACGGCGGCATGGGCATGGGCATGGGCATGATGGGCTCGCACATGAGACCGTAGCGGCGACTGATGCCCGCGGCGAACTTTCGGTAGGGTGGGCACCGCCCTCCGTTTTCGACCCGCGGCCCTGAAAAGCGAGCGTGACCAAGCCGGGAGCGAGAACGACGCGGCAGTAGGTAGCGAGCGGATGACATTCCGACGGCGGCGACTTGCCGACCGGCGGAGACCGGCGATTTCAAGGAGAAATGCAATGGGGATGATGGGTGGTTGGATGATGGCCTTCTTTGCCATGTGGATGATGTTCTTCGGCAACTTCTGGACGATTCCAGTCGCCGTATGAATCATTAGTCCCGAAAGTCCCGATTCTGCCGCGCGTCCATCCGAATGGACTCCGCAGGGTGAACGCCGGCGAGCCGCGATTGCGAACGCATCGGGATACGGCGCGGGTTAGAAAACGGTGCACGATGGTGTCAGAGCGGATTCCCCGACCGGGGTTTCATGACCCCCGGCACAAGACCGCGGGCATTAAACCACGCCGGCGGCGTGGTCATTTCGGTGGTTGATTGTTCGAGGCTTTGATTCGCCGGTCGAGCGTCTCAAGTTTCTCTTCGAGAACGTTGAGGGCTTCGCGGACGAGGTTTTCCACGGGGACGGTGGCCGAGTAGTCAGCGGAGGCGGCCCAGCCCTGCGTGGTCTGGTCGGACTGGGCGGCGAGCTCGACGCCGAGGCGGGCGATTTGATCGTCGATGTACGAGTCGTCGCGGGCCTCTATTTCCAACATGCGGCGGACGAGTTGATCGAGACCCTCCTGGACGCGGGCGACGTGCGGCCGCGTGGTCTGCGATTGAACGGCGTTGAACGCCGACGCGAGGATCGCGGGCCCGTGGATCGTTTTCCGGCGCACCCGATTGAACGACTTGCGGGCCGAGTCGATGCGTTGCAACGCGGTCTTGGCGGCGTCTACGGCGGCCTGCACGCGGCGGCGATTGTCCTGGGGCGATGCGTCCGACGCCGGCGCGGTTGGCGACGCCAATGCCTGCGCGGTGGAGGCGGCCAACGGCGCGTCGGGTGGCGCCGTCGTAAGTTCAGGCGGCGGTGCGACGCTTGCGAAGGCCTTCAGCCGGTGTTCGATTTCGTCAAGCTGTTTCGAGACGCCGTCGAAGGTCCTGGCAATGTCGCGGTGTTCTTTTTCATGGTCCCATCGTTGCGATTTCAATTGCTCGATGCGTTCGTGCTTGGACCCGGTCAGTGATTGCAAAATGCCGGCCAGCGAGGTTCCTTCCAGACGGCGCAACTGCCGGTCGATGTCGTCCATCGCGTTTTCGAGAAACTGGGCGCGCTCCGCGTCGGTCTTGACCGACTCCTGCAATTGCGTTTGCCGGGTCAACAGGGCAGCGCGGTCATCGCGCGGCGCGGCGGGTTGCGAAAGACCCCGGTACGACGGCTGAATCATGGCGGTTCTCCGTTGGTGCGAACGTACGGGTTCTGCATCGTCGCGGGGAGGAGCCGGCTTTACCAAGGCAGCCCGTACGACCGAACGTAGAAAGCGAATCGCGGACGCATCGCCGATCCCTGCCCGGTTATCGGAAGTCATCCGCGGATACGCGTGGAATGCAGAGGACGCGCCGGGGTGGATTCCGGCGGAATGGAGTGCGAGACCGGATTCTCGCACGGGCGGTTTCGGGGCAGGTCGCTCTCATATTCGTCGCGTGCTGTGTACGAGCAAGGGTCCTCGCCCGAACAGGACTCGATTCCTCCACTGCCAAAGCAGCGTGCCACCCAGCGCGGCGGGCACCCGATCGTTACGATGGTTGCGGAACCGGCGGCCAATTGGCGGATGGGCAATCCCTGGATTATCATGGGCACGACGGATCCGACGGGTTTGAGTATTGAAGGGAGGCCGGTGGGGTGAAGTTTTGTGCGGTGGAGTTAACGGGTCGCGGGCCGTGTTTGTGCGTGGTTCGCGGCGGGACGCTGTTTCCGCTGGATGCGCCGGTCAGTCTGCGCGGGGCGCTCGAGCGCTACGGCCCCGACGGTCTGAAATCGCTGGGCGATAAGACGAAGGGCGGCGGCGTGGCTGTCGGCGACGTTCTACGCTGGCTGCCGCCGGTCAGCGATCCGCGCACGTTCCGCGATTTCTACGCGTTCGAGCAACACGTCAAGACCTGCCGCGAGAAGCGCGGGCAACCCATGCTGCAGGAATGGTACGAAATCGCGATTTTCTATTTTTCCAACCCGTGTTCGTTGAAGGGGCACATGGAGCCGGTGAAGAAACCGGCCGACACCAGCGAACTGGATTACGAACTGGAGATCGGCTGCATCATCGGCCAAGCGGTGACCGACGTGTCCGGCGCGGCGGCCGAGGCGGCGATATTCGGATACCTGATCGTCAACGACCTGTCCGCCCGCGATCTGCAACGTCACGAAATGAAGTGCATGTTGGGACCGGCCAAGGGCAAGGATTTCGCGACGGCCATCGGACCCTACGTGGTCACGCCGGACGAATTGGCCGACGTTAAGGTCGGCCCGGGTCGGTACAACCTGAACATGCTGGCCCGCAAGAACGGCAGGGAGCTTTCCCGCGGGAACATGCAGGGGTTGACGCACGATTTCACCAGGATGATCGAACGGGCGTCGCGCGAGGTGACGCTCCATCCCGGCGATCTCATCGGCAGCGGCACCGTGGGCACGGGCTGCATACTCGAATTGGGACCGGAAACGACCGGCGGATGGCTGAAACCGGGCGACACCATCGAGCTGGAGATCGACCGGCTGGGCGTGCTGACCACGCCGATTCGCTGATTGAACGCGGGGGATCGAACCAATTCGTCGAAACTACGGCCCACGGGAATTTGGAAATCGTTGTAACGTACGCCGCGGCGTCCCTACGGCCCGTAACGCGCCGGCGTTCGTTGAACGTCAAGAAACGTCCAAGTCACGGCAGATCTGACGCACCAGGATATCGCTGTGCTGGTTGTGCCGGGGAATTGCCGCCGGCCGGCCGTTGGCCGGATTGCGCCCGCCACTCGGATGCGGGCGTGACGCGCGTCGGAGCGAGAGGTCGGCAACTCGTTTCAACGCCTGCGGTCCGGGTTGAGTGCCGGGTCGGGGTGTGGGTTCTCAGCCGGCGTGAAGGGCGTCCAACTGTGTCCGGTATTCGGCGGCGAGTTCGGCGTGCCCGGAGCGTTCATAGAGGGTGACGAAACGCTCGAGGGTCTGGCGGATGAGTTTGTGGCCGCCGTCCAGCCGGCGTTGGAAGACTGCGAGTGAATCGGAAAGCAGAGATTCGGCGTCGGAGAAACGCCGCAGGCCGATGAGGGGTTCGGCGAGGGCGCAGCGGGCCTCGGCCACCAGCCAATGATCGTCGGAGAAGGCGGAGAGTCGCGACTGGAGCGCGGCGTCGAGTTCGGCGCGGGCCTGCGCGTGCAGGCCTTGGCGGGCGAACAGGACGCCCAGGACCATTTGGGATTCGGCGATGTCGGGGTGTCCGGCGGGGAGGCTGGCGCGGCGAATGTCGAGGGCGCGGCGGATGAGCGGCTCGGCGGCGGGCAGGTCGCCCTTGAGCAGATGGAGCCGTGCGAGGTTGTTCAAGACGTTGCCGGAATTGAGGTGCCGCGGGCCGAAGTACCGTTCGGTCATTTCGAGAGAGCGCTCGAAGAGGGAAACGGCTTCGTCGAATTGCTCCCGGTCGCGGAGAACGACGGCCAGGCTGTTTAACGGGCCGGCAACGAAGGGATGGTTGTCGCCCAGGAGGGAGCGGGTCTTGTCGAGGATTTCACGGAAGCTGGTTTCGGCGGCTTCGTAATCGCCCCTGGCCCAGCGCATTCCGGCGACGCCGCTTAAACCGTCGACGACGCGCATGCAATCGATGAGGAAGTAATCGCGCTTGATGTCGAGGGACTCGTGGAACAGGGCTTCGGCTTCGTCGATGTAACCGAGATCAAAGCGACGATGGGCGATGTTGTACAATTCCACGGCGACGACGGGATGACGATCGCCCAGGTGGCGTCGGCTGATGTCCAGGGCTTCGCGAAAGATCGTCTCGGCGGCGGCGTATTCCCCGCGGGCGCTCATGGTCCAGCCGAGGAGATCGAGGGTGCGAATGACCTCGAGCGGCCGCTCGGGCTGATGGGGACGGAGAATGCCGAGGGCCTGTCGGGCGAGGACGGCGGCGGATTCGAAATCGCCGGAGAAATACTCGGCTTCGGCCAGTTGGAGCAGCGACGCGGCCACGGCGGGATGGCGGTCACCAAGCAGCGAACGAAGTTTGATCAGCGCCGTCCGCGTCAAGGCGGCCGCGCCGTCGGTGTCGCCCTGTCCGCGGAGGGCGCCGGCCAGGTCGACCTCGGCGGTGGCCACGTCGACATGGTCTTCGCCGTGAAGCCCGCGGCGAATGTCGAGCGCCCGGCGAAAGTGATCGGTCGCAAGATCGAATTGATAGGTGGCGACACCCAGCCGGCCGAGAGCCCGATGGGCGTCGGCGGCGGCGGGATGGGCGTCGCCCCAGAGTTGCAGACGTGTTCTCATCGCGGCGTTCAGTTGCTCTTCCGCCTCGGCGAACAAACCCAGCGTCATGTAGGTTTCCCCGAGCGTGCTGCGCAACTCGGCTTGAATCTCGGGGTAAAGCGTCAGGTCGGATTCGACGCGGAGCACGGCTTCGTCGAGCATCTGGCGAACCGTCACATTGCCGCGCAACGTCGCGTAGGGTTCCATCGACGAGAACATCGAACGCAGATAATGCGTGACCCGTTTCGCTTTTTCGGCTTCCCGGAGGTGGTGGTCGGCCTGCACGCGAGCATCGTCGCGGGCGGACTGCATGTCGACGAGATGGGCGCCGGCGAGCCGTTCGGCGCCGCGAGCGCGGGCGTAGAGGGCGCCCATGGCGCCGGCGAATCCCAGCACGAGCAGGAAGATCGACGCGACCAGCGCAAAGACCATGCGATGGCGGGAAACGAGCTTGCGGAGATGGTACGCGGCGCTGGGCGGGCGGGCCTGAATGGGTTGATTGACCAGGAAACGATCGACGTCTTCCGCAAGGGCCAGGGCGCTTTGATAGCGGCGGTCGGGCTCGCGTTCGAGCGATTTGAGGATGATGGTTTCGACGTCGGATGCGATCGCGGGCACGAGCTCGCGCGGGCGGCGCGGTGACTGCGTGCATATGGCGTCGGCGAGCTGCTGCCAGGTGCGCGATTCGGGTTCGTGAGGCAGTCGGTTGGTGGTTAACTGGTAGATGAGGACGCCGAGGGCGAACACATCGCTGCGGACGTCGACGTCGTCGAAGCGACCGCGGACTTGCTCCGGGCTCATGTAGGGCAGCGTGCCTTCGAATTTTCCGTTTCGGGAATGAGCGCTGGCGGCGGCGCCATCGCCGTCGCAAATTCGCGCGAGACCGAAGTCGAGGATTTTGGGGTGTCCGTCGGGTGCGATGAGGATGTTGGCGGGTTTGATGTCCAGGTGAATCACCCCGCGCTGGTGGGCGTAGTGAATCGCCGCGCACAGACCGTGGAAGAGGACGAGCCTGGGCCGTTCACCGAGCTTCTGCACGCGGACGTATTCCAGGAGCGGAAGACCCCGGACGAACTCCATGGCGAAGAAGTGCTCGCCGTCTTCGGTGATTCCCGAATGATGAATGGCGGCGATGGCCGGGTGTTGCAGGCGGGCGAGGGCGCGGGCTTCGCGCTGGAAGGATTTGAGTTCGGAAGGGTCGGCGCCATCGGCTCCGCGAATTATTTTCAGGGCAACGATACGCCGGGGATGGAGTTGCTCGGCCTCGAAGACCACGCCCATTCCGCCGCGTCCGATGCGGCGGATGATGCGAAAACCGGCGATGGAACGGGGCGGTCGTTCGCGGACGCCGTCGTCGTCGGCGCCGCGGGCGTAGAGCGTCTTGAGCGGGGCGAGCATGCGCAGGTTTTCGCCGATCTGGGTGAGGCTGTCGCGGCATCGCGGGCAGCCGGACAGGTGGGCCTCGATGGAACGTCGCGCCGGCTCCTCGACGGCGTCGTCGAGAAATCGTTCGAGCGTCATCAGATCGGCGCAGGCCGACGCATCAGCGCGCGGCGAATACACATTTGTACTCCAGACGACCGGCTTCGCGAACGCGGCGCAGTACGCGGTGTTTGGCGTTGTAGACGGCCTTGACGGAAATGCCCAGTTCGGCCGCGACGTCGGCGGCGGCGCATCCGTCGCGGACGACGCGTTCAAACGCGCGGAACGCGACCGGCTCGGTCTCGCGGCGGATGCGTTCGAAACACTGGCGGAGCAACGTCAGCTTCCATTCGCGTTCCCAATCGTCGGCGGCTCGTCTGTCCGGGACCAGCGACTCGGCCGCGGCGTCGGCCGACCATTGGGGTTCGCGTCGGGCGATTTTCCGGCGGGCGTGCAGGACCTCGTGGAAGGCGATTCCGAAGAGCCATTTGCTCAATCGACCTTTTGATCGCTCGTACTGCCCCCCGCGAAATTTGGTGGCGAAGCGCAGCAGCGTCTCCTGGGCGACGTCGTCGGCGTCGGATCGGGCCAAGCCCATACGGCAGGCGAAGAGCACGATGGGGCGGCGCATGACCGCGGCGAAGTGGTCCCACGTTTGCCGGTTGCCGAAATCGTGCAGCCGATCGAGAACCGTCGACGTGGTCACCCAATCGGTCGCATTGGTCGCGTTCATCGGACTCGCCTCCGGCAGCCTGGCGTTCGACACGCCCCGGAATTCTAACCGATCGCCGGGCGCATCCGCAATTTTTCTTGAGAAATTCCGCGGTCACCGCGCCGACTATCCATAGCCGGAGTTCTTCCTTCCGAAGGGCGCCTCCGCGAGGGCGCACGCCGCGAACATGCGGCGGGCGACGGAACTGAAGCGAGCTTGGAAATTTGATTACGCCGACGGTGCGCGCCGGGCGACGATCATTGATCCGCTCGTCGATCCGCGCGGACAAGTCCAAGTTGGGATGGCGAACATGCAGCGTTTCGACGGTAACTCCGTTCCTCGTTCCTCGGTCACGGGCGGCCCACCGCCGTTTCCTTCTCGCCGATCCCAGGGGATGGCGAGGGGGTCTTGCCGACCATGCAAGTGCATCCGACGTGTAGTTCTGTTGGCGGCCCTTGTTTCAGGTGGTGAAAAAACCCGGGGTGCGGTCGCCGACGAGCCCGTTGCCGCGGTATCGGAAATCAGCTTGCGCGACCAGTTGGGTCGCTCCGTGACGGACGCGGGATTTCAACCGGCGGCCGATTTGAACGGCGACGGGGTGATCAACATCCTCGACGTGTCCCGGTTTCGGCGGGCGGAAACACAGGGGGCGGCGCCGGGGCCGTTTGTCGCGGGAGGCGCGGAAGCGATCGTCGCCGAACCGGCGGCGAGCTTCGCGGCGGCCGGCGACACGGTGTCCCTGCTCTTCCGCCTGGCGAACAACACGACGCCGCTGCTGGGCTACTCGCTGGACGTCCGGGTCGCGCCGACAGCGGGGGCGGCAGGCGCCATTGCGGCGGATGTCGTGGCCACGAATTTCTACGACGTTCGCAACGTCATCACCCAGGCGCCGGGTCCGGTGCAACGCGATCCCTTTTTCAGCGTCATTCAGTCGAGCGCGTCGGGCGGCGTGTTCGTGAACACCATCACCAACGACAACTCCACGGTGACGGCCATCGACCTCGTCAACGATGCGTTCGCGCAGGTAATCCTGGACGTGTCGGCCGACGCGTGCGGGACGTTCGTCGTCCAATTGGGACCGGCCACGGCCATCGCGGACGGTTCGGCAACGGCAATTCCGTATACCTACTCGGCGGCGACGATCACGGTGGAATGCGGACGATGCTGTTTCAACATCGGGCTTTCCCAACTCGGTTGCATCGACGGAGTCACCCCGGGGCAATGCGGCGATCAAGCGGGCATCACTTGGTTCACGGCCGGCGAATCGTGTGCGGGCGCGCTCGACTGCGACGGCAATAACCTACCGGACGACTGCGAGTCCTATGAAGACTGCAACGGCAACGGCGTACACGATGCGTGCGACATCGCCGACCAGAACTCGGCGGACTGCAACGGCAATGGAGTGCCCGATGAGTGTGACATCGCGTTCGGCGGAGTCGCGGACTGCAACGGCAACGGCGTTCCGGACTCGTGCGTTGGGGTGGCCGCGCGGACATACGACATCGCGTTGGCCGACCTGCTGAACGTCCCGACCGCCTGCGGCAATGGATCGGTATACAACGCCTGTTCGCTGAACCCGGGGTTTGTGTGGATGGACACCGGATCGGGATCGGTGATCAGTGTTCAAGTGTCGTTCAACGTCGGGGTGGAGTGCCTGGGGATCGGAACGCCGCACCCGACGAGCCTGAACGGGATTTCGGGACCGGGCTACGCCGTTCCGATGGTGTTCTGCGGCTGCGATCCGACGTCGGGGTATGTCACCACGCTGGTGCCCGATCCGACGACCTACCGGGTCGGCGAGCTGAACACCTTTCTGATCACGGGTGCGTCGGCATGTCTGGGATTCACGCCGCAGGCGGCCTGGAGCGGCGCGTACGCCCGGGTGACGGTGACTTACGGACAGGAGGCCGACTGCAACGCGAATGCGATTCCCGACGACTGCGAAATCGCGGCCGGGAATGGTACGGACTGTAACGACAACGACGTCCTGGATGCGTGCGACATTACCGGGGGCACGAGCATCGACTGCAACGCCAACGGAATTCCCGATGAGTGCTTCTCGGGCGGGTCGATCGTCACAAACATCCCGCTCGGTCAGCTTATCAACATGGGAACCACGTGCGGAGGCGGGTGGTACGGGTGCACGGCGTCATCGCCTCCGGGGTTTACGTGGACCGATACGGACACCCGGCCGGCGACAAACGTGCGGGTGGAATTGAACGTGGGCGTGGAGTGCCTGTCCACCGGTGCATTGCACGGCACGATGCTGAACGGCGCGGTCGGACCGACGTTTGCGGCGGTGAGTTATTGCTCGTGCGTGGCCACGCCCGGCCGGCTGGTGGTTTTGGATGTGAATCCGTCGAGCTATAACGAGGGGGGTTCGAACACCCTTGTCATCAATACGACCGCGTGCGTGGGATTGGTGCCGCAGACGGCGTGGGGCTCGGGTGTCTTTGCGCGAGTGATCGTCGAGCGGGCGTTCGAGGCGGACTGCAACGGCAATGAGACTCCCGACGACTGCGACATTGCCGGCGGACAGAGCGAAGACTGCGATGCGGACGGCATTCCCGACGAATGCGAACCTCCGCCGGGAGACTGCAACGCCAACGGTGTCCCGGATAATTGCACCGGAACCACTTCCATCACCTACGATATCACCTCGAGCAGTTTCACGACAACCCCGGACAACTGCGGCAGCGGCCCGTTCTCCTGCAACCCGACTTTCGGTTTTCACTGGCCCGACATCGGGGCGGGCAACGTGACGGGCATTGATCTGGAATTCAATCAGGGCGTCGATTGCGCGGCCGTGGGCACGGTGCATGCGACGTCGCTGAACGGCGTTCCGAACGTGCCCTACGCCACCCCCACGACGCATTGCAGTTGCACGTACACGCCGGGAACCGCGGTAAACCTCAATCTCGCCCGGAATTCATACCTGGTCGGCGCGACGAATACGTTTTTGGTGACCGGCGACTTGGACTGTCTTGGGTTCGTGGCGAATCCGGCGTGGGGGTCCGCGGTCTATGGGCGCGTCACGGTGAGTTACGCCGGTGAGTTGGATTGCGACGCGAGCGGGTCGCCGGACGACTGCGATGTGGCGAGCGGCGCGGCCATCGATTGCAATGACAACGACGTTCCCGATTCGTGCGATGTCGGAGAGGGGTTTAGCGAGGACTGCAACGCCAACGTCGTTCCGGATGAATGCGAGCTTGGGGCAGCCAAGGGCGCTATTCTGCCGGCGTTGAATCGCGGATGGTGGAGCAGCACCGGACTGCACACCGCGTCCAACAACAACACACTGACCGGCGACTTCTCGACGGGGCTGCGCTATTCCTCGTATTTCACCTTCGACGTCTCGGACGTTCAATCGGTCGTGGGCAACCCCACGCTGCGCCTCGAGCTGGAGCGGTACTCAAGCCCGCATGCAACCGAGACGTTCGCGGTTCGGGACGTTTCGACCAAGGCAGCGCCGCTGGAGGCGGATGGGCCCAACACGGCCATCTACCAGGATCTCGACACGGGTGACGTCTATGGCACGGTGACGGTGAAATCCACGGACATTGGGAGCGTTCTGGTGATACCGTTGAACGCGGCTGCACGGGAGGATGTGGAGAGCGCCGACGACTATTTTTCCGTCGGTCTGCAATTGACTTCGGGCGACGTCACGGGAACGTCGGAATGGGTGCGGTTTAGCGCAGCGGGCGAGTATCGAATTCACGAGCTGGTCGTGGTGACCGCGAACGATTGCAATGCGAACGAGATCCTGGACGAGTGCGATATTGACGAGGGCGCCAGCGAAGACTGCAACACCAATGCCGTTCCGGACGAGTGCGACCTCGACGGCGGCTCGAGCGAGGACTGCAACGGCAATGACATTCCCGACGAGTGCGAAACCGGACAGACCGTTGTCTACAACATCTCGGCGTCAAGTCTCCTCAATGTGCCGTCTAATTGCGGCTCCGGACCCTACGGGTGCGTCGGTCAACCGGGTTTTCGATGGACCGACACTGGTTCCGGCCCCGTTGCCAATGTCCAAATCCAGTTCAATCTGGGCATGAACTGTTACAGCACCGGGGTGCCGATCGGCCTGAGGTTGAATGGAACCCAATTCGGAAGTCACGTGAGCACGCAGTATTGCAACTGTAGTGCGACGACCGGCGTACCTGTAACCGTGACCGCGCCGCCTTCGACATACCTGGTGGGCGGGTCGAACACCTTCGCGTTCAAAACCGTTACCAGTTGCATTGGGTTTACGCCGCAGGCGTCCTGGGGCGGCGGCGTCTACGCCCGCGTCAGCGTGACCTACGGCACGGTGAGCGACGTCAACAGCAACGGTGTGGCGGACGCCTGCGAAAAGGTGCTTTACGTTAATCGCACTGCGACGGGCGGCGGCACCGGCAACGACTGGGCGAATGCGTTTACAACGGTCAGCAGCGCGATCGCCGCCTGCGTTCCCGGGAATCAAATCTGGGTGGCACAGGGCGCTTACCGAACCGGCGTCGGCTATACGATGCGTGACGCATGCTCGATGTACGGCGGTTTCCTGGGAACCGAAACATCGCTGGCGCAGCGAAATCCGGTGCTCTACGAGACCATCCTCAGCGGCGATGCGTCGACCAATGACCCGGTCATTACCGACAATGCGAACCATGTGCTATCGATCAACTCCGACGTCGATCCGCCCACGGTTTTGGACGGATTCACCATCGCCGCGGGTTACGCCGACGGCGCCAGTTCCTTCGACAAGTCCGGGGCCGGCGTGATCATCCTGGGCGGCGACGCGGACCTGCGGCGACTGGTGTTCCGCGACAACGCGGCGCTCACCAGCGGCGGGGCGCTGTACCTCTCCGACGGTGATACGGTGACGCTCGATCGCTGCGTGTTCCGAAACAACCGCGCCGTGGTCAGCGGCGGGGCCGTGTATCTGACCGGATCCGACTCGACCTTCGTCAATTGCCTGTTCCATAACAACACGGCGACGGGCGTGCCACCGCAAGGGGCGGGCGGCGCTTTTCACATTGTGGTGAGCAATCCCCGACTCATCAACTGCACCATGACGCTGAACACTGCCGCCAGCAGCGGCGGCGGAATCATCAACGACTTCATCGCCGGCGGGAGCAGCCCGGTGCTGACCAATTGCATACTGTGGAACAACAGCGATTCGGGCGGCGCGGACGAGTCCGGTCAGATGCACACGGCCGCCGGAACTCCGGTGGTCACGTATAGCGACTGGCAGGGGCATGCCGGCGGCGCCGGCAACCTCAACGTCAATCCCAATTTCGGCGCTGTCTATCAACCGCTGTCTCCGTCGCCGGTGATCGACGCCGGCAATAACGCCGTGCCCGGGCTGCCCGCGTGGGATCTGCTGGGCAGCACGCGCATCCGAAACGGAACCGTCGACATGGGCGCATACGAATACCAATCGGGCGCTGCGACGGGTCAGCTTGAGGGGTCGGCCGGGCGTCGGGGCGGAAGATAGGTTGGGCGCAGGTGAACAGGCAAACGCGCACGAGAGGTGCTTGACGTTTCGGGAGGTCGATTCATGCCATGGAGCCATCGCAACCGGAGTCGATTGTTGTGCGCGGTTTGCCTGCTGCTTGCGTCCGGCACTGAAGCGCAGGTCGATCTGTCGGAAGCACGGGAATTGGCCAATGACATTCTCGCCGCGCGGGCGATCTCCGGACCGACCACGCAGGGCGGCGGCGGCGTGCTGTACGTGGACGGGGCATCGACCGGGCCGGTGCATGACGGGTCGACCTGGTGCAAGGCGTTTGTATATTTGCAGGACGCATTGACGACGGCCGCGGGATCGGGCGGCGCGATTTCCGAAATCCGCGTGGCGGCGGGAACCCACAAACCCGACCGCGGCGCGGGACAGACGCCGCTGAACAAGAACGCCACGTTCAATCTCTTCTCCGGCATCTCACTGAAGGGCGGGTATGCGGGGTGTTCGGCCGCCAATCCCGACGCCCGAGATTTTCAAACGTACCAGACGATTCTGTCCGGCGACCTGGCGGGCAATGACGGACCGGGATTCGTCAACTACGGCGACAACAGTTGTCACATTGTCAGGGCTTGGACCGTCCTGAACGTGGCACTGGAGGGATTCACAATTCAGAGCGCCGAAGGCGCACTCTGCGGCGCGGGCGGCGGGATTCTGAACGCGGGCAGTGGCCTCATCGTCCGGTCGTGCGTCTTCCGCGACAACCGGGCGCAGGCCGGGAGCGCCGTCTACAATCTGGCGACGAACGCCGGCTTCGTCGACTGCCAATTCGTTCGGAATCGCTCGACTGCCGGCAACGGTGGCGCGATCATCTCGCAGTTTAGTGCTGCGCGGTATACCAATTGCCTGTTTCTCGACAACGAGACACTCTCGGGTCGGGGCGGCGCCATCTACAGCGAGATGGCACTCCTATCTCTTGGCCCCCCTAAACTCGTAAACTGTCGATTCATCGGCAACTCCGCCCCGTTGAGCGGCGGTGCCATCCACAATCGATCCGCCGCGCCGATTTTGGTGAATTGCCTGTTCAGCGGAAACGTCACCCCCGGCGACGGCGGCGCCCTGGCAAATGTGGAGGGCGGCGATCCCGCGGACGCCGTGTTGGTCAACTGCACGTTTGGCGGAAATTCAGCCGGCGGCAGTGGCGGCGGTATTTTCAACGACGGCGCGGTCTTGTCGATCACGCACGGTATATTCTGGAACAACACCGACGCCGGCGGTTCGGACGAGTCGGCGCAATTGCACAACGTCAGTGACCTGCCAATCGTAGACTACACCTGCGTGCAGGGATGGGTGGGCACGCTCGGTGGAATCGACAATTTCGGCGCCAACCCGCTGTTTGCGAACCCGGCCGGTGTCGACGCAGTCGTCGGCACGGACGACGACGACCTGCGGCTCCTCTCCAATTCGCCGTGCATCGACGTCGGCAACAACGCCCGCATCGGTCTCGACGTGACCGACCTGGACGCGGACGGCAACATCGCCGAAGGCGTGCCGTTCGACCCGGAGGGTTCACCGCGCATCCTTGACGGCGACGGCAACGAGGAACTGGCCGGCATTCCCGCGACCATCGACCTGGGCGCTTACGAAGCCGGCGAGACGCCGGGACCGAACCCGCCGCGCATCACGGCCATCCATCCCGCGGCAGGTCAATGGATCACGGACAACGTCGGGCTGCCGACGTTTGCGATGACGTTCGACCACAACGTCTCCGTCCCCGCGGGGGCCGTCTCCGCGCGCGGCGCCGTCGCCGGTCCGATCACCGGTTTCACCACGAGTTACGACGCCAACACCCGCACGCTCGCAGTGGCGTTCGACTCCGCGATCCGCGACGATCGCGTGACCATCGTGCTCGACTTCACGACCGCCGATTCACTCGGTCGCGCGCTCGACGGCGAAATCGACAACCCCTCGGCCGCGGGTCTTCCTTCCGGCGACGGCGTGGCCGGTGGTCAGGCGGTGTTTCGCGTCAATGTTCTGCAAGGGGACGCCAATCACGACGGCATTGTGGACGTTTTTGACCGCGCCATCATTCGCGTCGCATTGGGAAGCGCAATTGGCGGCGCCACGTACAATGCGCTGGCCGACTTAAACAGCGACGGCAATGTCAACGCGCTGGACGTGGGCATCTATTCGCTGGCCGAAGGCAACACGTTGCCGCCGGGCGACGGAACGACGCCCTATGTCACCTCCATCACGCCGGATCCGTTGTCCGGTCTGTCCGCCGATCTCGACGCGGTGACCGTTCATTTCAGCGAACCGCTCGTCGTCGGAATCGGTCAACGCACGTGCTATCTAATCGACGCAAGCGGCGCCATTCACGTTCCCGCGACCGTGGATCTCGCCGCCGATGGACGGAGCGCCACGTATCGATACACGCCAGCGCTGCCGTTCTGCGGCGACTATTCCGTGCGCGTCAGCAACGCACCGGGCGACGCCACGGACACGCTGCTGTTCACGCCGTCCGCGGCCGCGGTTCTATCGGGCTTGTCGGCCCCGCCCCCCGCGCCCGTGCTGGATGATCCGGCGCCCCTGCTCACCGACGACACCACCATCACCGTCAATGGGTCGGCACAGTCCGGTGCCACCATCGCCGTCAGCGGGCACGGCGGCGTGTGCGGCGTCATCGGTCAAACCGCCTGCGAAATCTCCGCCGGACCAGACGGCACGTTTTCCATCGACCTGACCTTGGCCGTGAATCATGTCAACCACATATTCTTCTCGGCGATTTCCGCCTGTAACGGCCTCGCCGGCGCCCCCGTGACGAAAATCATCACCCACGACACGGAAGACCCATTCGTCTACATCGACTTCCCGCTCAACGGAGACGAAATCACCACCGCCACCACCGACGTCGCCGGCCGCGTGGCCGACTCCATGTCCGGCTCCATGGGTCTGGCGGTCTCCGTGAACGGAATCTCCGCGGCCGTTGACGATGGTATCGGCACCAACGGCACGTTTTTCCGCCCCACCGTTCCGCTCGTCGTCGGCGCCAACCTGATCACCGTTGTCGCCACGGACGCGCTGGGCAATTCCGCGCAGCATCAGGTCACCGTCAACCGCGTAATGGTGGATCCCGACGATCCGGTCATCACCCGCGACACCGTCAATTCGGGCAATGGACAGTCGGCGCCCGTCCACGCCCTTGTCGCCAATCCGATTCGCGTGCTGGTCATGGACGGCGACGGCACTCCCTTCGAAAACAAGGTGGTGACGTTCAATGTGACGCGCAGCGACGGCCTGTTGAACGCAACTCCGCCGATGACCGCCAACGACGGAACTCGAATGTTGCAGGTCCACACCGACGCGGCCGGCCGGGCGAGTGCCTACTGGCGTCTCGGAACCGATGCGGGTTCCGGGAACAACCGCGTCGAGGTGGTTTCCAACGGAGCCGCGGGCACCGTGGTGTTCTGCGCTTCGGCCACGCCCGGACCGGTGAACCAGATCAACATCGGATCAGGAAACAACCAGCGTGCGGAGGTGGGGGCCGACGCGCCGTTGCCGTTGCGCGTATGGGTCAGCGACGGCTGCAACGGCATCGCCGGTCAACCGGTCAAGTTTCAGGTCATTCGCGGCGACGGGCGGGTTAACGCACAGAACACCGTTGTCGTTTCCACGGGTCAGACCGGTCATGTGGAGGTCAACCTCACGCTCGGGTTCGCGCCCGGCAACAACACCATCGAGGCGTCCTTGGTGGAACCGCCGGGAACCCTGCCCGTGAAACAGCCGGCGCGGTTTCAGGCGTTCGGCCTCGCCCGCGACCAGGCCACCACGACGTTTGCCGGCGTTGTCTTCAGCAACGGCGGCCAACCGATCCAGAATGCGCAGTGCATCCTGACCGTTACCGGCCAGTTCTACGCACCAATTCTGACCGACGCCGACGGCCGGTTTCAATTCGACAACATCGTCCATTACGGGGCCGCATTCCTCTACATCAACGGCGCCAGCGCCACGCACGTGGGCGGTGTTGAATGCACGACGCCCGAAGGCATTGTCGCGCCCTGTACGTTTCCGTTCTTAACGTACGACACCATCGTTGTGCCCAACGCCGCCAATTCGCTTTCCACGCCGGTCATGCTGCCCCCGCTCGATCCGCGGAGCCGGGTGCCATATGACGGCACGACCGACG
This sequence comes from Phycisphaerales bacterium, assembly GCA_013140575.1. Classification (GTDB taxonomy): domain Bacteria; phylum Planctomycetota; class Phycisphaerae; order UBA1845; family UBA1845; genus JABFSN01. Next base: position 31,471 of record JABFSN010000057.1, read on the forward strand.
TGGTATTGCAGGTCATGACCGAAGACCCCGACAACCCCGGGCAGTCCATAGTGGCCATTGAAGGACTGAAGATGCTGGTCAAGGCCGGTTCCGTGACCCTGCGCGACGGGGTCATTCCGACGCCGGCTTCGCCCGCCTATCTGTCGCTGAATCAGGTTCACGAAGACGACATCCCCATGCCCATCCCAGACGGGGCGTCGCCGCCGTTCGCCTGGACGGTGCAGCCGGCCGGCGCCCGATTCAATCCGCCGATTGAGATCACCTATCCGAACATGACCGGCCTGGCGCCGGGAAGCATCGCCTATTTCCTGAGCTTCAACCACGACACGGCGAGGTTCGAAATCGTGGCTTCGGCGCATGTGACCGAAGATGGATCGTCCATCGTGTCCGACCCCGGCGACGGGTTGGCGCTCGCGGGCTGGGGATGCAACTGCCCGCCCTATTCGGTCACCGGCGATTGCTGCAGTGGTGGTTGCGATGACGATTGTTGTGATGGCACGTGCTGCGGTTGTTCGTGCTGCCCGGAAAAGTGTTGCAACGGCCAATGCTGCCACGACTGCTGCGGCGGAGAATGCTGCGACGGGGAATGCTGCGAGGGCGTCTGCTGCGGCCCCGGCGAAATCTGCTGCGACGGTGAGTGCTTCAAGGGCGAACTGTGCAACGGCGAATGTTGCGAAGGCGAATGTTGCGACGGCGTCTGCTGTTCGGAGGGCGACACGTGTTGCGACGGACAGTGCTGCGCCGGTCCCTGCTGCCCCGAAACCGGTGAATGCTGCCCCTCGACCGACAAGAGCTGCTGCGACGGCGAGTGCTGCGGCGGTCCATGCTGCGACGCAACCGGTGAGTGCTGCCCCGCGTCGGACAAGAGCTGTTGCAATAACGAATGCTGCGCGGGCTTGTGCTGCAACGACGTCTGCTGCGAAGCCGGCGACGAAAGCTGCTGCAACGACAGTTGTTGCGAAGGTCCGTGCTGCCAGAACAACTGCTGTTCCTCAGGCGAGTCCTGCTGTGGCCCGTTCTGTTGCGCGCCGGGTAAATCCTGCTGCAACTCCGAAACCGGTCTGTGCTGCGACCCCGGCACGATGTGCTGCGACGGCGAGGACTGCTGTGAACCCGATGAAGAGTGCTGCAACGGCATCTGTTGTCCGCCCGATCAGATGTGCTGCAACGGCATGTGCCGCCCGGTCAGTTGCTCGTTCAGCGTCGATCCCGGCCACGGTTGTCCCGGAAACACCATTCAGTTGGAATTGACCGGCACGTGCCGTCCGCCGTGCTGGAGCATGTCCCCGGCGCCGGAGGTGCAGCCGCAGCACGCCACCATCAGTGTCCTTGGCTCGATTCCGTGCGACAACGAGCCGCACGCCATCTACGTCTCCGTCGCCATTCACGACGACGCCCCGCTCGGCCCCATCAGCTTCACCCTCGTGGCCACCGCGCCCAACGGAACGAAATGCCAGTCGTCGGGCACCGTCATCGTGGAAAACATCAATCTCGCATTCGACGGGCTGCCGGAAGAGACCGAGGAAGACCCCGGCGGCGTCTTGTGCGTTAATAACGACGACGACGACTTCGACGGCAAGGCCGACAAGCTCCATCCGGAACAGGTCGAGGGCGAGGACGATCTCAAGACGCTCTATTTGTCACTTAACGGCCTGCCCGGCGGCGGCACGGCCACCCTGACCGGCGGCGGATCCCGCGTTCGAGTCTACGAAGGGCCCGAGAAGGTGGATCTCGTCACGATTCCAGCCAGTTTCCCCAGCAGCGAGCTTCCCAAGACCCTGTGGGTCGAAGGCGTACAGGCCAGTTCCGCCGCCCGCGATGTCACGTTTGAACTTCGTTACACTCCACCGGGCGGACAGCTCTGCAAAGACAAGGTCAAGATCTCCGTCGGCGAAGTTGAATTTACGGATACGAACGCACCGGAGTACACGGGCAGCCGTTACGAACTAATGGACCTGATTAAACTCTACGATCGCGCGCCACGCGTGGACATCACCACCGGTTCCGTGCCGTCGTCCGGCGGGGCCGGCGTCGCACCCATTAACGGCACGATCGAGAATCCCATCGCGCCTGTGGCCCAATCCGACGTGACCGTCAACGGCGAAGTTGTCACCACGCTAAGCGTGACTCAGTGGGGTCCCAACAACATGGGACCCTTCGAGCAGATTTTCGGCAAGAACATGTCCCTCACGGACTATGACCAGCTCTTCAAAGTTGACGTGAAGGACGTGCAGGGAACCCACGGCTGGGACAAGCTTGTGGCGATCGCAGAGTATCAGACCTCGGACGCGCCTCCGGCGACTCCTCCCAACCCATACAACTACTCCGGCGCATTCACCGGACGTGCTTCGCGCCCCGAGGACTTGACGCCCACCCCGACCGGCGAGAATTTCAGTTTCCGAATCTCCGTGGTGGACCCGCTGCAGGAGGCGGACATGATCACGGTCAGCCTCAGCACCGGCGTGGACGCAACGTCCATCAAGTTGAATCGCGAAGGCTCTACCATCCGCTTCTCCAACGGCCCGTTGTACCTGGTCACCGAATCGCTGGTGATGCCGCCGGGAACGCCTCAGGACATCATCGACACCCGCGCCAAAGGCCGCCTGGGTCGGTCCCTGCTCGCCGAGTACACCTTGTACTCTGGGCCCCCGTGTGAGGATCATGCTCTTTCCGTGGGGGGACAATTCGTGGACTTCGTGCCGCCCGCCGGAGAGACGCCGAGCGACGTAATCACCGCCGGCCTGCCCAGGGACGTTGGCTTCGGTAAGACCATTCGCGCCGTCGTCGGTGCGCCCGGCGACATCCCCGGACTTCCGACGGAAAACGGCATCCCCTATCTCTCCGGATTCGTCGGCGGACGCGATTACCGCGACTTCTTCATCAACTTTGACACGAGCGCCGTTCGGTTTTACCGGGTCGATCAGAATCCGGGCACACCCGGCTATGACCTTTACAAATCGTCCGCTACGAAACCGTTGTTTCCCCTGGCGTCCGACAAGGCCGGCGCCCCCGATCCCGATCCCGCGGGCGCCACGCTTGTGGAAGTCGAGCCGGGCGGATTCCTGCACCTCGACGTCGGTGTCGCCGGGGTGGATGTTGAAACCATCAGACCCGTCCGTGGAGCAATCATCGTCAACGTCCTGGTGGACGGGCTCGGTGCGGGGTTCCCGCAGGCGGGCTTCGCTCCCGCGGCGCCCCCGAACTTCCAGACTCTGCTTTCGTCCCTTCCGAATTTCAAGCGGTTGGTGGGCAACGGCTCGCGCGACATTTCTCATTACAACGGGCGGACCACGTTCCCGTCCATAACATTTTCCGCGTGGTCCTCCTGGGCGACCGGGAAGGACCCGAACGTACACGGCGTCACGGGCAGCAATTTCTTTGTTCGGAATCTGGCGGCCGACCCGTTCTGGATGGGGTCCGCGGAAATGGACTGGCCCATCGAACACGTCAGTTTTCACGGACCGTTTGACCCGGTTCAGGACCTGGACGCATCGAGCGTATGGCACGAAATAGGTACGCTAAACTCGTCCATCCGTCCCGGCGTGCCCACGCTCTATGAAGCCATGAACGACCATGGACTCCTCTCCGCCGTGGTTTACCATTTCGTCTATCGCGGCGCGACCAACCGGAGACATCCGTCGGAATTCGACGGCGCGCTGTTTCACCACGGCGGCACGGGCAAGGCCGATGATTTGTCGGGTACACGCACCAGTCTCCTCGAATTGATGGATCCCGATCCCGCCATGAGCCTCGCGCATATTCGGACGCCGCAGGTGCTGACGGTCTATTTCCCGGGACTGGACAACAACGTTCACAACAATCCCAGCTATCTGACCGTCGGGGCGGACCATCTGCGATTCAACGATCGGATGCTCGGCAGCCTGGTTCGCATTCTCGACCAATGGAACCTGCTCGAGGGCGCCCGCTTCACGATCACCGGCGATCACGGCTTGACCGAGGTGGTCAAGGACGACGCTCATTCGATAGTCATCGAAACTTCCTTCGACGAAGAATTGGAGGATGTCTTCGACTCAATGAGCTGGGACGTCCTGGATTTGGCCGCGTACAGTGGAAAGGGCGATTACAACGCCGTCGCCGCGCTCAACGGAGGCATCGCCCATATTTACCTGCGCAACCGCCACAACGGAAACACCAGTTGGGCGATTCCGCCGGACTATGCGTTGGATGTGATTCCGCTGGCGCAGCGATTCTACGATATGAGCGTCGGTCTCGACGTGGACGGCAACAAGGAGGACGAAATTCTGGGGGCCCTCGAACTCGTCCTGATGCGCGACGCCACCGGACCGGAAGGATTCGCTGCGCCCTACAAGATCGGATTCCGCTACGCGGGCACGGAGGGAAGCTTCGTTCCGATCTCGGTCCCCGGCGGCGTCGGATTCGACTGCAACGGTGCCGGAATGCCGCTGGTGCCTCCGGCGTACGTGGATTTCGTCGCCAACATCGACCGCCTGCGGGACATCCGATCCGGCGACATTATCCTTCTGTCCAACATCAGCAAGCGACATCGAAACTGCGTGAATCCGGCCATCACCGGGCAGCCCTACGACGGCGGACACTATTTTGGCGATCCGCTGGATTCGTGGCACGGTAGCGCCTACGACACCGACATGACCATCCCCATCATCTTCTCGTTCCCCGGTGGAGAGGGACAGGAACTCGACGATTTCTTCAATACCGTGAATGCCAGTGTACCGTCGCAGCCCGGACCGGCTCGGATCACGGACATTGTCCCCACCCTGTACAAACTTCTGACCGGAGAAAACATGCCATGAACGCCGCCCATTCCGATGCCGCCCGGTCCGGGGTCCCGTTGAGGAACCGCTGTCGATTCCCCCGGCCCATCCCGTTCGCCGCGCGCCGCGACGTGCGTCCGGTCCCCCTTTGCGCGTTGTTCGGCGCCGTGCTGCACATCGCAGCGCCGAATGCATTGTGCCAGCGAGCCGATGCCGTGCCGGCGCGCGATGCGTCGTCGTTTCGCGAAGCGGAGACCCCCGGCTGGGAGGCGGACGCCGGCTTCATGCGCAACGGCGGCTACTGCGGTCCGCCGGTTCAAGCGCAGCGGTTCAAGTACCGGCCGGAAGATGCGTCGCGCGGCGAGGCCATCGTCGACGTGGTTCAACATGCCGCCGATTACACGTTTGCCGTTCACGACTTTTTCGGCACATTTGACGCCTTTCTCCGCGACGACGATCCGGCCGATTCCACGTTCCGGTTCGTACGTTGGTCGCGCATCGGGGGGACGGCCGTCGTCTGTGACGCGCGCCGCCCTGACGGCGATCGCCTTCGCGGGCTGATCGGCTGGTTCCGCGAGGCGCCCGGGGGCGTGGTGACGGTCTTGATCGGATACGAGGATCTGGACGGCCCCCCGGCGATGCTGGTGGATGATTACCTGAAGCTTCATCCGAGTACGGTGGTCGCGGATACGGCGTCGTCCACCGCCTTTTTTGACCGCTGGCGTACGGACGACGTTTCCAAGTGGATCGCCGTCCTCGAAGCCCGCGGCGACGAGGACGGGACCCTTCGACGGGCCGCGGCGCGCCTTCGTCGGTACGACGGGACCGCGTTCGGCATGGCCGATTGCGTGAACTGGCGGAACGACTCAGATCGCCGGTCGCGCGGATTGGCGTCCGCGACCTCGTCGATGCGGGCCTGGCTCCGTCAGCAGCGCGACGCGCGGGGGGTCGAGCGGCGATGACGTCCGTAGTGGGTGGAATGGCGTATGCCCCGTTCCGGGGGATTCACGGGAATGACCGATCGTCGGCGAGGGATGCAACCGATGCAAAAAAAATCGCGGACCGCGTTTAATTTTGGAACGCGCCTCAAATCCAGCCTTGCAACACTACTGGGATGTTGCGCGGTTGGTTTCGCCCAAGGCCCCTGTCC
>JABFSN010000253.1 GCA_013140575.1 Phycisphaerales bacterium
GGGTCCAAACGGATGACCTGTGGGGCGTCCGGGGAAGCGACGCCGAGGTTGATGGTGCCGTCCTCGGTGGGCACGGTGATGGTCGGGGCCGGCAGGGGGAGGGCCTCGGCGATGGTGACGGTGCGGAAGACGATGTCGAGGTTCTGGATGCGTTCGGCCGCCCGGGTTTGAAACGGCGTGCCGCGGAACGCCGGCGCGTTGACGACCTGATCGAGGTAGGCGCGGGCCTTGTCGCGGTGGCGCATGTCGCTGTCGAGGACGAAACGGTTTTCCTCGACCGTGGCGAGGGCGTGGAGCGACGTGCCGACGATGGGCATACGCTCGGGGTATTGGGTGCGAAGCTGTTCGTAGGCGGATTCGGCCTGATCGAGATAGGCGGCGTTGACGCTGCCGGCGGGGTCGGTGGCGAGGGCGAGCGAACGATCGCCCTTGTGGAGCAGGGCGGTCATCTTGAAATCGCGATCGGTCGCGTCGTGGATGAGCGTTTCGAGGGATTTGAAAGAAGTGTCGACGTCTTCCGCGGTGAATTTCAGGCCGGAAAGGGTCTGCGTGGCCGCGTCGACGGCGCCGGTGCGGGTGCGGCGGACGTAGGCCGTGGCGAAGAGAATGACGGCGACGAGGACCGCGGCGCCGCCGAGATGAGTGGCGTGGTCGCGGGTCCAGTCGTAGGTGTCCAGCAAAAACGCGCTGAGGTCATTCGATCGCAATTCCGCACGACGTTCGGTTTTCATGTACCACTCCGCAGGGTGGGCGGGGCCTGACCACGTTCTTCGCGGGCGACGATGACCTGCACGTGGGTCTTCCGCCTGAAACGATCATCGGAGTCGGTGATGACCAGGGTGCAGGATTCGGCGCCTTTTTCGAACCGCATGGTGATTTCGCCCTTGACGTTCCCGTCGCTGACCCTGGACCAGCGGGCCAGCGGCATTTGCTCGCGATAGAAACCCCGGACGGCGTGTTTATCGGCCGATCCGGAGTACAAGTGCCGCACGTACAACCGGCTGACGCCGGTGGAGCGGTCCTCGCTGGCGCTGTCCACCAGCACGAAACCGCCGGGGATCGGAATATCCGGTTCGAACGGGCGGGCGGCGATCAGCCGGGCCTCCCGCGCGGGGTCGCCCGATGAACACCCCGCGACGACGATCGGCACCGCCCATGCGATCCACCAAACCCATCGGCCGGATATCAACGCGGCGTCCCACCTTCCGTCCATTCGCCGTTTGCGCGCCGGGGTTCGACGTTTCCGGCGGTCCCGCGAAACAACGGCCGATAAGGCGAAACCGCCCGATCGCCGGGACCCCGGAAAGTAGGGTCGGCGGGTTGCAAAGTCAACGGCATGCGGCCCACGACCGTCGGGGGTTGTGATACATTACCGGGAAGGGACACGGGGACGGAGGGACACAGGGCGTGAAGGACGACACGGACATCGGCGGTGGGGACGGGCGGTTCCCGCCGACGCAGCGTTCGGCGGTTCTGGCCGTGCGTAGTGCGGACCCGGTGGTGCGGCGTCGGGCGTACGACACGCTGATCCGCAGCTACTGGAAGCCCGCCTACAAGTACGTGCGGCTGAAATGGGGTGCGTCGGATGATGAGGCCAAGGATTTGACGCAGGGGTTCCTGACCCGGGCGATCGAGAAGGGGGTTTTCGATCAGTACGATGCGTCGCGGGCGGCGTTCCGGACCTATCTGCGGAGTTGTCTTGATGGGTACGTGTTCAACGAGCGCAAGGCCGGCGGGCGGTTGAAACGGGGCGGCGATCGGGTGGTGTTGTCATTGGATTTCGTGGGGGCGGAGGATGAATACCGGCGGGGGGAGCCGGTGGACCCGCGCGATCCGGAAGCGTACTTCCATCGCGAATGGGTGCGGAGCGTGTTTGCAGAGGCCGTGGAGGCGCTGCGGACGGCGCTGGAGGGGTCGGGGCGGGCGGTGCATTTCGCGTTGTTCGAACGGTACGATCTGGCCGGCGGGAAGGTCGAAAGCAAGCTGACCTACGAAACATTGGCGCGCGAGTTCGCCTTGCCGGTGACGCAGGTGACGAATTACCTGGCGGCCGCCCGGCGGGAGTTCCGGGGGATCGTGCTGGAGCAATTGCGGGCGGTGACGGGCAACGACACCGAATTCCGCGACGAGGCGCGGGCGTTGCTGGGGACGCCGGTCTGATGCGTTGGTTGTCGGACGAAACGGTCGATCATTTGCGGCGGGTGGCCGACTGGCCGGACTTGTCGGCGACCAAGTATCGCGTGATTCAACCGATCGCGGACGGGGGCATGGGGACGGTTTACCTCGCTCGGGACGGGGAACTGGATCGCGAGGTGGCGATCAAGGTGTTGAAGGACGCGGTGTTTGATGTTCGGGCGACGGAACGGATGCGTCGGGAGGCGCGAATTGTGGCCCGGCTGGAACATCCGGGAGTGGTGCCGTTGCACGATCTGGGGTTGCTGCCGGACGGGCGCACGTACTACGTGATGAAGCTGGTACGCGGGCGGCGGCTGGATGAACATGCCGGTGACCTGCGGACGATCAACGACCGGTTGCGGGTTTTCGGGCGGTTGTGCGACGCGGTGGCGTTCGCGCATGCCCACGGGGTGATCCATCGCGACGTGAAGCCGCAGAACGTGATGATCGGGGAATTCGGCGAGGTCCTGTTATTGGATTGGGGCGTGGCCAAGGTTTTGGAGAATGGCCAGGCCGGCGAATCGCCGAATCGAATCGAAGCCGTTGAACTGGGTGATGAAACCGCCGGGCCGACGGACGCCATCGGGACCGAGGGCATCGACGTTGGTTCGATGAATGATGCCGGGCGCACGGTCACGCTTTTGACCGCGAACGGGACGGTGGTGGGGACGCCGGCGTTCATGGCGCCGGAACAGGCGCGAGGGCAATTGGACCGCGTCGATCGGCGCTGCGACGTGTTCGCGCTGGGGGCGGTGTTGTATTGGTTGTTGACCGGTCGGACGCCGCTGGATCGAGATGCGTTTCAACGCATGGCGCGGGGGCAGGGATTCGAGATTGCCGCGCCCCGGCGATTGAATCGCGAAGTGACGCGGCCGCTGTCGGCCATCTGCATGAAAGCGTTAGCGGTGGACGCGGGTGATCGGTACGCGGACGCTGGGGCGTTGGGCGCGGACTTGACGCGGTACATGAATGGAATGCCCGTGGAAGCATACCGGGCCGGGGTTTTGGAGCGGACGTGGCGACTGGTCGTACGCCACCGGATCGCGGTGTTGTTGATCGTCACCTATCTGGCCGTACGAACGCTGTTGATCTTTTTTGGGCGGCGTTAAAGGACGCCGGTTCCCCGGTGTATGGAAGATGGGCGAGCCGCGGACGCGGCGGAAACAGGAGACAAGCGGTGTCGAAACCAATTCTGGGATTGCTGTTGGGTGGGATATTGGGCGCGCTGGATGGCTTGTCGGCGATTCTTTATCCGGAGACCCAGAACGAGATAGTGCAAATCGTGATCGGTTCCACGATTAAAGGATTCATCGCCGGCATTGCCACCGGGTATTTTGCCAAGAAGTATCAGTCGCTGCCCATCGGCATTGTGTTCGGTTTGGGCATGGGGCTCATTCTCGCGTACCTTGTGGTGGTGATGGACGGACGCGGGTTCTATCTGGAGATCATGTTGCCCGGTGGTCTGGTGGGTTTGATCGTCGGGTTTGCAACGCAGCGTTACGGAGCGGCGCCGCGCGTGAGCGCCTGATCGCCGCGGAACGGGATTCAATCCGCGGGCGACGGTCGGACGTCGACGGCATTCAATCGGGAGGAGTTCATGTCACTGGATTTCGGACAAATCAACTGGTTGGCGGTGATCGTGGCGGCGGTGGCGGCGTTCATGGTCGGCGGCGTCTGGTATGGGGTCGTCTTTGAGAAGGCGTGGGTGCAATCGTACGGGTTCCGCGAGGACGAGTTGAAGGAAATGGCCGCCAAACAGCCGCGGAATTTCGGCATCTTTTTCGCCGGAAGTACGGTGATCGCGTGCGTGTTGTCGCTGTTGTTAGCCGCGTTGGAAATCAACACCGCGGCCGAAGCGGCGGCGTTCGGCGGGCTGTTGTGGTTGGGACTGTTGGCGACCATGGGAGCGGCCCAGACGGCGGCGACGAACAAGCCATTGAAACTGTATCTGATCACCGCCGGTCACCAACTGGCGGAGGTCGTCACAATAAGCGCCATTCTCGGCGCGTGGCGTTAGACGCAGTTACCGGCGGTCCGCGTCGGGCCGCGGCGCCAGGAACAAAGTTCAGTATCAAGAAAAGGAGACAAGTGATGGGCGCCCCCATCGTTCATTTCGAGATCGGCTGCAAGGATCGCAAGAAGACGGCCGAATTCTATGGCAAGCTGTTCGACTGGAAGTTCGAGTCGTACGGCGACATGCCCATGCTGGAGCCGCAGGGCGGGGCCAACAGTATCGGCGGGCACATCAACTCGCTGGGGCACGAGCCGCATCAGTATGTGACCATCTATGCGGAGGTGGATGACATCACGAAATACCTCGACAAGGCCGGCAAGCTGGGTGGACGAACGATTGTGCCGGCGACGGAAGTGCCGCAGATGGGGCAATTCGCGTGGCTGGCTGATCCGGAGGGCAATGTGATCGGATTGTGGAAGCCGATGCAATAGGCGGCAATTCGTAGAGCACGGATGCGACTGCGCACAGAATGCGTCGAGCAGGAATCCCCCACGCCTTGCTGCGCAAGGGTACGTGTTTAACGTCTCCGTGGGTTGCCTGCCGCAGGCAGGCTTGAATGTAGCCCCGCATTTCAACGCGGGGTACGCCGGAGATCAAATGGCACCGAGTCCCGAAGGGACGGCTGAAACGCCGCATTCCGATTCAGCCGTCCCTTCGGGACTAATGGAATTCAAGACGAGACGTCATTCCCAGCACTGAAGTGCTGGGCTACATTCATGGCGTCCCGATGGGACGCTAATCACAGACGCGCGAGGGATGGGGCGCCAGTCGCGCGGCGTTGCGTGATTATTCAGCAATGATGCGGAAGAGGCGGCCGGTGGAGGCGGCGGGGCCGCGGTCGATGATGTAGAGCTCGCCGCCGGCGTCCTGGGCGAACGAGGCGATGCGGGCGATGGGGTCGCCGATGTCCGGCGGGTTCAGATCATCGGTGCGATCGGTAATGTCGGCTGCGGCATTGCCGATCATACGCAGAGACCAGATTCGAGCGGTCAAGAAGTCGGCGAAGAGATAGTGACCGGCGAGTTCGGGAATCGACAGGCCGCGATAGACGTAGCCGCCGGTAATCGAAAAGCCGCCGGCGAGATCGTGGCCGTATTCGTAGACCGGCGCGATTAACGCCGGGTCATCGCATTCGCAACCCGACAATCCGGTGCAGCGCGTGCCCTCCAGACATCGCCAGCCGTAATTGCGGCCGCCGGCGGCACCAGCCGGTGCGAAGTCGACCTCTTCACGGGCGTCCTGCCCGACGTCGGCGACGTAGAGGTCGCCGGTGTCGCGATCGAAACTCCATCGCCAGGGGTTGCGCAATCCGAGGGCCCATATTTCAGGCCGGCCGCCGCTCGCGGCGAACGGGTTGTCCGGCGGAATAGTGTAGGGCGCGTCGGCCGACGCGTTGTCGATATTGATGCGGAGCATTTTGCCAAGCAGCGTGCCGGTGTCCTGGGCGCGGTTGGCGGGGTCGTTGGCCGAACCGCCGTCGCCGAGGGCGATGTACAAGTACGCGTCGCGGGGACCGAACGCGATGGTGCCGCCGTTGTGATTGGCGAACGGTTGATCGACGGACAGAAGCCGAAGTGCGCTTGCGGCGTCGGCCACGTTCGGGTCATCGGTGACGCCGTATCGTTCGATGGCGGTGTTGCCGTCGACGTCGGTGTAGTGAACTAAAAAGTGTCCCTGGTCGGCGTCGCCGGCGGTGAAATAGTGAGGGTGAAACGCGAGGGAAAGCAGCCCTTGTTCGCCGTTCCCAGTGTAGCCGTCGCTGACGCGCGTTTCAATATCCAGAAAAGCGTCAGCCAGCAGTTCATGGGTCATCAGGTCGAGGATGCGAATGACGCCCGGCTGTTCGACGATGAACAGGCGATTCACATCGCCCGGTGCGGCCACGGCGTCTACGGGGCGGTTCAGGTCGGAAGCGACCAGGATGGTGGCCAATCCACGGTCGGAAGGCGGCGGGTGGGCGACGGGGGTGCAGGCTGGACACGTGATGATCGAGAGAATCGTCGCGAGCGCGAAGGCGTGACGAATCATTCGCAGGAAGGGATTCCCGGGAAGAGGGGCGCGAGAAGGGATTCTCGCACGAGCGGGATTGTTGATTCGCGGGAAGGGATTCCCGCGAGGATGGGTGCGAGAAAGGATTCTCGCACCAGCGGCGCTCATACCGGCGGAGATCGTCGAGACGGGTGAAATCCGCCCTACCTGGTTGGAGCGCGGTTTCCGGGAGACCGTCATTTGACGCGGTCGAGGTAGTCGCCGGTGCGGGTGTCGACGCGAATGCGCTCGCCGATGTCGATGAACGCCGGCACGCGGACGCGGGCGCCGGTTTCGACGACGGCGTCCTTGGGTTGGTTGGTCACGGTCGCGCCCCGGACCACGGGCGGGGCGTCGGTGACCTCCAATTCGACCACGTTGGGCAACTCGAGGCCGATCATGATTCCGTTGCATATCATGGCCGTCACGGTTTCGTTCGATTTCAAGAAGCGCACCGCATCGTCAAACAGCTCGGCCCCGGCGTGGATTTGCTCGAAATTGCCCTTGTCCATCAGGACGTAGCCCGGACCATCCTTGTAGAGGAATTCGAATTCCTTGGATTCGACGTAGGGCACTTCCAGGCGGGCGTCCACGGTGAATCGCACTTCCTGAATGGTGCCTGTTTTGACGTTTTTCAACTTGGTCTGCATGTAGCTGCGCTTGTTGCCCTTGGCCACGTGCGCCGACTCGTGAACGACGCAAATCGCGCCTTCATGCATGATGGTCTTGCCCTTGCGCAAATCGACGGCCTTTATCATTCGCGGCGCTCCGACGTTGTTGCCTGCATCGAATTCCATACACCCCGCGGCGGGTAAGGTACATCATGGCCGGGCGGGCGTACGCGGTCAATGGGCGCGGCGGAGGGGCATGGTCATGCAGCGTGGGCCGCCGAGGCCGCGGACCAGCTCCGAATCGTCGATTCCGATCCAGCGGACGCCGTGTTCGGCGAGGGCGGCGTTGGTGCGTTCGTTGCGTTCGTAGGTAATGACCACGCGGGGGGCGATGGCCAGCGTGTTGGTTCCGTCGGCGCGTTGTTCGCGGGAGGCGAAATGGGTGGTGCCGCCGGCGGTGGGGATGACGGTCAAATCGGTCTGGAATTCGTCGCGGAGGATGTCGGGCAACGATCGCCGTTCCTGGACGCGGCGGGCCTTGCCGTCGGCATCGGGTTCGTAGCGGTGGATGAACGGGACGCGGTCCATGACCTCGCCGTACCAGGTGACGACGCCGCGATCGATGACGGTCATCACGGTGTCCAGGTGCATGAATGCCTGCCGGCGGGGGATGGCCACTTCAAACACGCGTTTGACGCGGCCCACGTGGAAACACTTGGTGGCGAGCAGTTCGATGGTTTCGGAGCGGGTGCGTTCGCTGTCGCCGATGAGCACGGCGTCGGGCGATAGGACGATGACGTCGCCGCCTTCAATCGTGTAGGGGCGGTCTTCGGTGGGTTCGCCCGTGCCGCCGTAGGTGATGGGGTTGCCGCGGAATTCGGCGTGGTGTTCGAGGACGGCCCGGGTGTTGAGCGATTCGCGGATGCGCTGCCGGTAGTGCATTTTGGAGGAGATGGCCGCGTCGCGGACGACCACGGCCGGGTCGCGCGTGAAGTAGGCATTGGGAACGGGAGTCAACAGGAATTCGTCATCCGGGGCGGCATCGACGGAGCGTCGACCGGTGGCGGCGCGGTATTCGCCGGCGGTCAGACCGGCGAACAGGATGTCGGCCAGGGCGTCGGGGTTCCAGTATTTCATGGACGACAGGTCGTCGGCGATGGCGGGAACCATGTCGGCGAGGCACGCTTCGCGGATGAGCCCGACGCGGGCGGCGGCGTCGTTCAGCACGTCCAAAAGCATGTCGCGCAAGTAGAACACGGTAATGCCATTGTCACGCATGGTCTGGACGAACGCGTCGTGCTCGTCCTGCATGCGGCGGAGGTAGGGGATATCGCCGAACAGGAACCGTTTGGTGTTTTCGAGGGTGAGGCGGTCGATTTCCGGCCCGGGACGATGGACGAGCACGGCCTCGAGCCGGTCGTACTCGTTGGGAATGTGGAACAGCACGGGGCACCTGCGGTGGCACGCGGATCCTGCCCGGGCGTGCGACGGCGGGGTGATGGTAGGGCGGCAGAAGGTGATGTCAAGGCGGAAAACGGGTCGGTGTTGTGCTGGCCGGGGGTGTTAATAAATAATTCTAATCGACGGATGCCGGCGTCCGGCAAGAGGTTGCGCGCGATTCAGTTACGCCGGGTGCAAAAGCGGTGGACGAACCGATTGACCGGCGTGGGGCGGCGGTTAGGTTTCGCGTGGTCCGGGGCGTTCGATGGTGAGCGCGGTGGGACGAGGAGGCGACCACGTGGGATTTGCATCGGGGCCGGTGACGTTTCGACGGTTCTTCATTGACGGGCCGATGGCGACGGCTGCGGGCGACGTCGTCGCGGCGGTCAAGAAATGTGCGTTTGGCCGATACGGGCAACGGTCGGCCGACGGAGTGGAAACGGGCTGGATTTCGCCGGAACACCTGTTCGATGCCAACATCGTCGCGGAGAAGATCGTATTCGACCGATTCGTGCACTGCCAGATGCGCCTGGATCGGACGGCGGCGCCGTCGAGCCTGATCCGCAGTTACATCCGCATGGAAGAGGCGGCAGCGATCGATGCCGGCGGAAAGGACCGGCTGACGCGTGACGAACGTCATCGGGCGAAGGAGGCGGCGATGGCCCGGGCGGAGGCGGAGGGCAAGAAGGGAATGCACCGGCGGATCGCGGCTTATCCGGTGTTGATCGATTTGCGGCAGAAGACGGTTTATTTTGGCAGCCTGTCGCCGACGGCGCTGGATGCGTTCATTCTGCTGTTCCGGGATACGTTTGATTGCGGGGTGGAACCGGCCGACGCCGAGCGGATCGGATTCCGGATCATGGATGCGGCGGGCGATGCGCGGTCGGTCGAGGATGCGGAGCCGTTTCATCTGGTTTCGCCGCGGATGGTCGAAGGGGACAACGGGTTTGACGTAAATGACCGGACGTTTTTCGGGCGGGAGTTTCTGACATGGTTGTGGTATCGCACGGACGTGGCCGAGGGGCTGTTTGAAGCAGGTCGTGACCGGGTGGCGGCGGCGATCGTCAAATCGATGCACCTGGACTGCGATTTCCGGGTGACGGGCAGTGACACCATCCGTGCCGACGGTCCGGGGGGCACGCCGGAGGCCCGGGCGGCGCTGACCACGGGCAAGCAGCCGACGCGCGCCGGTTTGATTCTGGGGGGGCGATCGGGCGAGTACGCGTTGATGTTCGACGGGCCGCGGTTCACCGTGTCGAGCCTGAAGCTGCCCGATCCGTCGGAAGGCGACCGTCACGATCAGTTGCGGGAGCGATTCGAGCAGGTGACGGAGGTCGCAGGGCTGCTGGATCTGCTGTTCGGTCTGTTTCTGGGGCGGCGGGCGTCGAGCGATTGGGCGGACGAGCTGGGGCGGATGAAGTTGTGGGCGGCCGGTGGGAAGGCTGCGAGCGGCGCTGCGCGACCGGCGGCCCGCAAGCCGCGGGTCAACGATCGGGCGGTTGCCTCCGCCGACGGCGAGTCCGAGTTGCACGATTCCGGTTTGAACAACGACGGCGTTATACTGCGCCTGCATGAGCAAACGACGTAAACCGGCCGTCGAGCGTTATCACGATCGCGTCGCGCCGCGGTACGACGATTCGTACGACGACGCCTACTGGCGCTGGCACGACGCGCTGACGTGGGACCACATCAAGCCGCACCTGCCGACCAATCTGCGGGCGCCCGTGCTGGATTTGGGATGTGGGACGGGCAAATGGGCGATGCGCCTGTCGCGCAGCGGTTACACGGTCGCATGCGTCGACATCAGTCAGTCGATGCTGGAGCAGGCGCGGCGGAAGCTGTCCGAGACGGGCGATGAGCGCGCGTCGTTCCATCGCGCGGACTTGGTGGATATGTCGGGTCTGCCCGCCGGTCATTTTGCGCTGGCGCTGGCGCTGGGCGATCCGATCGGGTGCGCGGAATCTCCGGCGCGGGCGCTCAAGGAGATTCGGCGGTTGTTGACGCCCGACGGAAAGCTGATCGCCACGTTCGACAATAGGTTGAATGCGATTGAATTCTATCTCCAAACCGCCGACACCGAACAGTTGACGGAGTTTCTGCGGACGGGGCGCACGAACTGGCTGACGCGCGATCGAGACGAACGATTCGAAATCGCCACGTACACGCCCGCGCAGGTCCGCAAGTTGTTGGAATCGGCCGGATTCGAAATCGTGGACATGATCGGGAAGACGGTCCTGCCCATGCGGCACCACCGCCCGTTGCTGGAAGACGCGGCCGCGGCGCGAACGTGGATGAAGATCGAGAAGTCGTTGTGCCGCGACGAGGCGGCTATGGGCCGGGCGGCGCATCTGCAAGTGGTGGCGTCGCCGGGTGGGTAGTGACACGGATTTCCGTTCGGCGAATTGTGCAGGTCAATGAGACGAGTTAGTAGCAGAATCGCGGTTCACGTCTTGCCCGTGATTTCAGTGTTCGTCGGTTGCAGCTCGGGCGGCGACGACAACGAGGGCAACGGCGCGCTCGATCCGAACGCGCCACCCGTCGTGGACGGCGACTGGTATCGGCCGACGGTCGAAACTACGTGGCAGTGGCAATTGCAGCCCGACGCGGGCGGCGAGATTAACATTTCGCATGACGTGGACGTGTATGATATCGATCTGTTCGATGTTCCGGACGAGACGATCGACGCATTGCAGGCGGCCGGGCGGCGGGTGATTTGTTATTTTTCGGCCGGTTCGTACGAACCGTTCCGCGACGACGCGGGGGAATTCGACGCGGCCGAGATCGGGCGACCGCTGGAGGGATTCGAGGAGGAGCGCTGGCTGGACATCCGCTCGGCCAACGTGCACCGGATCATGGGGGCGCGGCTGGACCGGGCCGCGGCGCGGGGGTGCGATGGCGTGGAGCCGGACAACGTAACCGGCTTCTCGAACGGCACCGGGTTCCCGCTGACGGCCGACGATCAACTGGCGATTAACCGGTTCCTCGCCAACGAAGCCCACGCCCGAGGCCTGTCGGTCGGTTTGAAGAACGACCTTGATCAGGTACCGGACCTGGTCGCGTATTTCGATTTCGCGGTCAACGAGCAGTGCCACGAATTCGACGAATGCGAGTCGTTGCGGCCGTTCATCGACGCGGGCAAGCCGGTGTGGAACGCGGAATACGCCGACTCATTTGTCGAAGACGCTGACGAGCGGGCGCGAATATGCGAGGATTCCCGGGCGGCGAACTTGCGGACGCTGATCTTGCCCATCGATCTGGATGATTCGTTCCGGTTCGATTGCGACGTGGATTGATGAATGCGGTTGTAGGGTGGGCACGGCCCACCAATTCCCGCGCAACAGCGTACGAAGAGGTGGGCGGTGCCCACCCTACAAGAAATACGATGCAATGGGCGACCGTCGTTCGTCGCGATCGGGCCGGTGGCTACGCACAACCGCAGATGTTATTGCCGGCGAAACCGTCGAGGACGCCGAGGATATCGAAAATATCAATGACTCCGTCACCCGCGCACGGTGAAAGATCAAGATTGCTCGCGGTACAGGGCGGGTTGAACACACCCGCGAAGCCGTCCAGAACGCAGAGAATATCGAAGATATCCGCGGTGCCGTCGTTGTTGACGTCACCGAAGAGCCGGGCGGTATAGGTGCAGGCGGCCAGCACGCAGTCGTCCTGCGTGCAGGCGTTGTCGTCGTCGCAATCGTCGTCCGTCTGGCACGCGCCTGCTTCACACGCCTGCGGGCAGGGCGTCAACGCACCGGCCCATGAACTGCCGGGGATCACGCCGCATTCGGCCTCGGTCAAGACCAGGCAGTTGCCATTCGACAGGCAGCAGGCGCCGTCGGGCGCCGGGCATTGAACACCGGAACACAGCGACTCGTCGCCCTGATAGAGGCCGCCGGAAGCCAGACAGTCCTGGTCGTCCACGTCGTCATCGCACGTCCCATCGGGATTGCAGCAGGCGCCGGTCGGAAAACAAACCGTCACGCCGCACGACGTGCCGGGGCCCTGCGGAAATCCGCCTGCGATGCCGCATTCCCCGGCCGTCAGATTCAAGCATCCGGTAGGCAGGAAGCAACACGACTGGGTTTCCTCGCAATCGACGACGGCGCGGATCACGAAATCGCCGGTGATTCCCACGGACGACGCGCTCAACCAGCCGCCGGGCACGGCGAAGATGGCGTTGCGATTGGGCAGGATGTTGCCGATGTCGGTCACCACGGTCGGTCCCAACGCCGGCGGGTTTTCAAGGAACTCGAATGCGACGATGATCGTTTGCCCACTGGTAACGGGCACGCTGAGCGGAATCGTCGGCGGGTCGTTCAGGAAGCGAAACTCGTTGATGACGCCGTCGGTCATCACCGGACCGATGATCGTGGCAAGGACCGTGCCCGGCGCCGGGAACACGCCGGCGTTGTAAATGGTGATAGAATCCTCCAGCGACTGCGGCTCGCCGCCGAACAGCGATCGCCAGAACACCTGAACGGCCACTATGTCGCCATTACACGGCGACGTGAGCCAGGCCGCCGCCCGTTCGCCCGCGACGAAACCGAGCTGCATGTTGCCCTGATCGCCGCCGGACAGCGAATCGTTCTTGACGGTGACCTCGGCCGCGAAGCCGAAACGCGCCGCGGCGCACAGAACCGCGACAAACAGGACGCCGACCGTGTGCGACCGGGATGCGAGTGGAATCGGTTGCATGAAACTGTCGCTCCGCTGAAGCAATTGGATGACCAAGCGAACCGCGCTTATGCTAACCGATCGAGCCGCCGGATTCCACCCGATTCGGCGATTCGTACACGAGATTGGGTGCGTGGCATGGTAAATCGGCGCGACCAGGGCGGGCAAGTGGAACTATCAATGAAAACGTCAGCGATTCGGAGGTCTGCTGGGGCCATTTTCGGGTTGGCGGTGATTCTGGCGGGTACCGCGAGCGCCGAGCAGCGAATCACGGTTTCGTTTCCAGGCGAACGGTCGGCGACGCCGCTGGATGGTCGCGTTTTGCTGTTGATCTCGACGGACGATTCCGCTGAACCGCGGTTTCAGATCACGGAGGGGCGCGATTGCCAGCAGGTGTTCGGCGTCGATGTGGACGGTTTCGCGCGCGGGGCGGACGCGGTTTTCGACGGAACGATCATGGGTTATCCGGTCAGGCGGCTGGAGGACATCCGCCCCGACGAGTACTGGGTCCAGGGATTGTTGAATCGGTACGACACGTTTCATCGGTCGGACGGCCATGTCGTGAAGTTGCCGATGGATCGTGGAGAAGGTCAGCAATGGCATTCCAAGCCGGGGAATTTGTACAGCAAGCCGCGGCGCTTGCGGATCGACCGTGGCAGCAACGAGCCAATTCAGATCGTGTTGGATCAGGAGATTCCTCCGATCGAGCCGCCGAAGGACACGAAATACGTCAAGCACGTCACGATTCAAAGCGAGTTGCTGTCGAAGTTCTGGGGTCGACCGATGAAGCTGGGGGCGTGTGTGTTGCTGCCGGCCGGTTTCGACGAGCACCCCGACGCGCATTATCCGCTGATCGTCAATCACGGGCACTTTCCGTACACGTTTGACGGATTCCGCGAGGAGCCGCCGGACCCCGATCTGCCGCCCGACTACAGCGCGCGATTCAAGATGCACGGCTATAACCGCGTAGTGCAGGAACACGCCCACGCATTCTACGAGCAGTGGACCGGCCCGGACTATCCCCGAATGATCGTCATGATGGTGCAGCACGCGAATCCGTATTACGACGATTCCTACGCCGTCAATTCGCAAAACCTCGGGCCGTACGGCGACGCCATTATGCACGAGCTCGTCCCCCATGTGGAGAAGCAGTTCCGAGCCATCGGACAGGGATGGGCGCGGTTCACCTACGGCGGTTCAACAGGCGGTTGGGAGGCGCTGGCCGCACAGGTGTTCCATCCCGACGACTTCAACGGCTGCTTCGCGGCCTGTCCCGACCCCATCGATTTCCGGGCCTATACGGCGGTCAATATCTATGAAGACAAGAACGCCTATTACGACGAAGGACCGTTCAAGCGCACGCCGCGGCCCGGAAAGCGAAACGGACTGGGACATTTGAGCGAGACGTTGGAAGAGCTGAATCACATGGAATTGGTTCTGGGAACGCATTCGCGTTCCGGGGGACAGTGGGATATATGGGAGGCCGTGTTCAGCCCGGTCGGCGCCGACGGCTATCCGCGGAGGATTTGGGACAAATTAACCGGGCGGATCGATCCGGAAACAGCCGGATACTGGCGCGATCATTACGACCTGCGGTACATAATGGAACGGGACTGGTCGGCACTGGGACCGAAACTGGAAGGCAAAATCCACGTCTATTGCGGCACGATGGACAACTTCTATCTCAACAACGCGGTCTATCTGATGCAGGATTTCCTTGATAAGACGAAAGACCCGCATTATGGCGGCATCGTCGACTACGGCGAACGGGCCGAACACTGCTGGAACGGGGACCACGAGCGCCCCAACGCCACGTCGCGGCTGCGCTATCACCAGATGTACGTCGACAAAATACTCGACCGCATTCGGAAGACCGCGCCGCCGGGCGCCGATCTCGAAAGCTGGCGGTATTGAAGCGCAGCCGAACGGTTTGCCGGTCGCGGTTTATCGCGTCACTGCTTCACCGGGCGTCACCCGCGGACGGCATCTTGCCGATCAAACGCAGCAGTCCATCGAGAATCGTGACCGGATGCGGCGGGCAACCGGGGATGTACAGGTCGACGGGCAGCAGATCCCCCAGCCCGTTGTTCACCTCGGGACTGCCGGCGAACGGTCCGCCGCTGATGGCGCACGCCCCGAGCGCGATCACGACTTTCGGCGCAGGAACCGCTTCGTACGTTTCGATCAGTGCGTGGCGCATGTTCCGGGGAATGGCCCCCGTCACCAGCAGCCCATCCGCGTGCCGGGGCGAGGCCACGAACTGAATGCCGAACCGCGACAGATCCCAACCGACGGTGTTCAAGACGTTGGTGTCCAGATCGCAGGCGTTACAGCTTCCCGCACAGACCTCGCGCAGCCGCAGGGCGCGGCCCAGAATCCGATGCAGGTCATCGCGCATCCTTTCTGCCAGTTTCAGATCGCCGGTGCTGAGAACCATGTCTTTCCGCCGATTGACCGCGAGCCTGTAATCAGTCGTATATTGGATCGCGCCGGGAGGGCATGCGTCGACGCAGGCCGTGCAGAACAGGCACTTGCCCAGATCGAGCGACAGCCCGCCGGAAACCGCGATCGCTTCCGTCGGGCAGGCGTCCGCGCATTCGCGGCAGCCCTCCGGACACTTCGTGCCATCAATCTCCGGCCGGCCGCGGAATCGCTGCGGAAGAACCGGAAGCTCAAGTGGGAATTTCGTCGTGCGGTGCCCCTGGTTCAGTCGCGTTCGGAGTATCTGTAACATAACTCTATCGCCGCCCCCGGACTCGTTGACCGGAACACATCTGTTCCCGCCTCATTACAAATCGTGCCCGGCATAGCTCAGGTTAAAGCTCTTGTTGCACAGCGGAAAATCCGAAATCGGAACGCCGCGAAGCGCCAACGCCAGTCCAAACCAGTTGTGCAGCGACGGGTCTTTCGCTTTGACGAATGCAAGTTTGCCCGCGTCGTCCGTGAAGGCCACGTGCATCGCCTCGCCTCGCCAGGTTTCGCTCAGTCCGAAAGCCACTGCGTTTGGACAGAGCGGCCCCGGCGCTGCGAACGTCCTTCCCGAGGGCAGGTTTCCGAGGAGTTCGAGCAGAAACTCCATCGACCGTTGCACCTCCAGCCAGCGCACGGCCGCCCGCGCATAGACGTCCCCGGTAGTCTCGGTCGCGACCGGCAGGTGACTGAATTGAAAGACGCCGTGGGGGAAATCGTGGCGCACATCGCGCATGCAACCTGATGCCCGTGCGACCGGGCCGACCAGTCCGATCTCTTCGGACTGCTCCTGGGACAAGACGCCCGTGCCCTCGAACCGCGCGAGCACCGAAGATTGTTCGAACATCATGTCCAGAACCCGGACTACTTCCGGCTGAAGACGATCCAGTCGTGAATGAAGTCCGTCGGCCATCTCCGGAGGTATATCGAACAACACGCCGCCCGGACGGAGCAGGTTGCGCCCGAACCGGTTACCGCAAATTTCCAAAGTCAGATTCAGAAACTCACCTCGGAGCCGGCCCAGGAACGATGCCCCGGGAAGGAACGCCACGTCGTTACACAGCGCTCCCAGATCACCGACATGATTGGCCAGCCTTTCCAGCTCCAGCGCGATGCCGCGGATCGCGTGGGCTCGAACGCCGACGGCGGCGCCGGCCAACGACTCCAACGCCGTGCAATACGCGAGTGCGTGACCGACCGAGGCATCCCCCGCGAGGGTCTCGGCCACGATCGCGGAACGCGTCGCGTTGCGATGAAGCAGCAATGGCTCCGCGCCCCGATGTTGATAACCCAGGGCAATCTCCAGATGCAGCACTTCCTCGCCGTGGCATTGGAACCGGAAGTGACCCGGTTCAATGATGCCCGCATGAACCGGCCCAACCGCGACTTCGTGAACTTCGTCGCCGTCCACACGGTAGAACGGGTAGTCGCCGGGAATGGGCTTGTTCGGGTCGAACGCACCCCACGGTGCGGGCGAGCCGTCGTCGGTGGCGTGATACCGCAGCGGCTTCAGCCACGGATGCCCGATCGGGTGGACACCGTATTGTTCCGCGATTTCCCGTTCAAACGCCTGCGCCGCCGGCCAACGGCCGGTGACGGACGGATACTGCAACGGTCGGCCGTCGGATCGGCGCAGTTCCGAGCGGCAGACCTTCATCGTGCCCTCGCGATCGTCGGCGACGAAGGCATGGAGCACCACGCCGCCGTCGGGCATGCGTCGTCCGAAGAGTTGGGCCAGTCGCTCGCCCCGACCGCGGGCGGCGGCAACGTGCTCCGCAAATGCGTCCGGTTCGACGCGCGGAACCGAGTCGATGTCCGCGCGCTCGCCCTGTCGCACCGTCAACCAATCACAGCCATTCACCGGCGTCCTCACGGAAGGACCTCCATTCCCCGAGGGACGGCCGCGAGCGACGCCGTCGCCGGCGGTTGGAGCGTCGCGGCGGCGGCGCAAAGCGCGTCGCGCAGAAACGCAGGCTGGTACGCGCCGAAGACGAACGCGGCGAGCAACAACAGTGCAGCCGGCGTGAGCATGGCAATACTCCGCCACCGTTCTTCATCACCACGCACGGAATCGAGCTTTTCGGGCGGCGGTCCGAAGACCATGGGCAGCATCGCGGTCATAACCCCGACGAACACGATGCAGAGTGTCAGAAGGAACAGTCCCAGAACCCACCACTGAGCCCTCTGCGCCGCGGCAAACACGATTCCGAGTTCGCTGAAGAACATGCCGAAGGGGGGCAGGCCGCAGGTCGCACAGAGTCCGCCGAGGAACAAGACGCCGGCGACCGGATGGTGGTGCAGCGCTCCGCGCACGTCGCTCACGCGATTGCTCTTGTAAAGCCGCCAGAAGAAGCCGGCCATGAAGAAGAGAACGCCCTTGTTCAACGTGTTGTGCAGGGCGTGAAGCATGCTCGCGTAAGACCCTCCATGGCCCAGTCCGACGCCGATCACCATCACGCCCATATGCTCCACGCTGGTATAGGCGAAAATGCGGCGATAGTCATTGTTCCCCACGACGAACACAGCCGCCGTCGCTATGGAGAGCAAACCGAACACCACCAGCCAGCCGCCGGCGAAATCGGCAAGTCCCGCCGCCGAGCATATTTGCAAAATGCGTAGAATGCCGATGAACGCGCCCAGCGTCATACCGCCGGAAAGCAGCGCCGCGACGGGGGGCGGCGCCTCGCCATACGCATCAGGCTTCCAACTGTGCAGCGGCGACAGCCCCATCTTGGCGCCGAATCCGACCAGAGCCAGAAGAAAACCCGCACGCAACCACACGACGTTGAGTTCGCCGGCGCGCAAGATCAAATCGCTCCAGACGAGCGACAGGACGGGCTCGGTCTCCGACGCTGCCACCGCGATACAGAATACCCCGAGCAGGGCAAGCGCGATACCCACCGAGTTCATCAACAAGAACTTCCACGTTGCCTCCAGCGAACGGGCGCTCAGCCGGAAGTAGATCAGCGGCGTCGCCGTTAGAGAGGCCGTCTCCATCGCAACCCACAGCACGCCCAGATGCCTGCTCAGGCACACCGCACTGAGCGAAGCCAGCAGAGCAAGCATGCAGGCCAGGAAAATGCGTTGCGAGAGAAGCGCTTTGCGATGATACCCCACGAAATAGACCGAAGTCGCGGCAAACAACACGCTCATCAGACTAACAAATAAATGCCCCAGCGGCTCGATCCCGAAGAACAAATCAACTTTGCCGCCAAACCCCGCGGACCAGCTCCATATCGTCACTCCGAGATGCGCCGCGCATCCCAAGACCAGACTCGCAAGACGCAAACGCGGACCCGGCAGGGCGATGCACGCCGCCGCAAAGATCACGGGGACCACAATCAGGAGCACATGCACGTTTAAGACTCCCTCAGCGCATCGAGCAGATGGGTGTCCATATGATCAAACTCGCGACGAATATGGTACACGACGATGCCCATGATAAACACGCCCACAAAGAGGTCCAGGAGAATCCCAAGTTCCACCAGCGCCGGCGTCTGGTCCAGCAGGAGCAGACCAAAGACGAAGACGCCGTTCTCCACGACCAAATAACCGAGAACCTGAGTAATGGCCTTCGCACGGCTGACGAGAATCAGCAGGCCATTAAACAGGGTCGCCACGGCGACGGGGACCAATAAATCCGTCGGCGCTCGTGATGGAAGCGGCATTCCGTCTGCAAATGCAAAGCTGGCGACGATGATCAACGCCCCCAAAAGGACCGATGCAGTAAAGCCGATGAATGGCTCGACCTCTCGATGAATTTCGCCGCTGCGGAGCACTCGAAGCAGAATCCACGGTATCAAGAGCACCTTCAGACCCATCGTTCCCGCTGCGATGGCGAACACATGAACTCCCGGCGCGGCGTCGTGACTGAATCCGACGGCCACCGGCAGGAGCGCGAGCAACAGGCTTTGAACAGCGAAAGTCCGAATGCACGCCGCCATGCGGCTGGTGGCCAGCATGGCGAGATTCAGCAGCGCGGCGAGAATCAGGATCGAATCCATGACCGACCGCAACATCAGCCCGTCCTCCGCATCAGGACCAACACCACGGCGATCGCGGAGAGTACCGTGGCGCCGGCCAGAAACATCGGTATGCGGTTCAAGCGCAACCGCGCCGTCGCCGACTCGACGACGCCGACCAGCACGGCCAATACGCCGAGTTCCGCGATTCGCAGCGTCGAACCGAATAGGCCGATCTCTTGCGAATGTGGAATCGCGGCGTGAATCAGAATGGACCCGAGCAAAGTGAATTTAAGAGCGATGCCATAGGTGATAAAAGCGAATTCCGGCCCGCTGTGATCGAGCACCATGACCTCGTGAATCATGGTGAGTTCCAGGTGCGTCGCCGGATCATCCACCGGAACGCGGCACGTCTCCGTCAACAGGACCACGAAGAGCGCTCCCGCGACCAGTATCATCGCCGGGCCGGCAATCCTCCACTCGAGCAAGAGCCCGGGTCCGATCATCTCGCTGAGCTGCAGGCTCTTTGTGGCCACGGCCATAACCACAAACGCCAGAAAAAGCGCCGGTTCCGACATGGCCCCGAATGTCACTTCCCGCGATGCTCCCATTCCCTCGAAGCTGCTGCCCGTATCCATGGCTGCCAGGACGGTGAACATGCGGCCAAGCGCCAGAAGGTAGGCCAGCAGGATTACGTCGCCCGAGAACCCCATGAGCGACTCATTGGAAAGTACAGGGATAAGCGTGGCGGCGGTCAACAGGGCGGCCAGACTGACGATTGGTCCGGCGCGAAAGACCCAGGTCGTCGTCTTACTGTAGACGGCATGCTTCTGGATTAACTTGTGAAGATCGTAATAGGGCTGCAACCACGGCGGCCCCACGCGCCCGCCGAACCACGCCTTGGTCTTGGCGATGACGCTCATAAGCATGGGTGGCATCGCCAGAACCAAGGCCAGTTCCGGGACAAACAGAATGGCCCGAACCGCGGTCATGGATGACCTCCGATCATGGACACATGCCCGACATTTCGTTCGACCACCACGCCTGTTCGATCCGCGGCTGAAATCGCTTCAATCAAAAACAGAACCACCAGGGTCAGCACAAGAAACAGCAGGCGGACCTGTATGCTGCCTCGACGCAACGCGGCGATAGCAGCGTTCAAAATCGCCCGCACCGGACCAGGTCGCCGGCGTGCCATGACCGGTGAGTCGGCCGGCGACTCTATCTCTCTCAAACGGGAGACGGTTCGCACCATGGCAAACAACCGCGCAATTCCGCGGAACAACGGCGCAAACACGTCACGCTCGGCAATGTCCGGCGCCTGCGTTTCCAACCGGGAGGCCTCCGGAAAAGAACCGTACGGGGCGACGACCACTCGTTCAGACCATAGCAGGCTTCGACACGTCTCTACCAGGAACGAAGCGAAGGACGAAGACGTGTACTGCATTCTCGCCGTCGGCCGGGCGTATCCGCAGCCCCATGTCGCCACCGTCCGCGCTCTCTGGGCATCGCGAACCGAGCCACGCGGCCGCGCCCATCTCCGCAGGGCGGACAAGCCGCCCATTGAAACCAAGAGGAGCAACGCCATCCCGGAAAGACTTGACGCCGGCGCCAGGACACTGGGGAGCAGCGTCTCGATATTACCGACCGGCACGCTTGCGAGTTCCGCGATTGCCGATCGAACCAGCGGCACCCAAAAACCGGGTAGCACCCCGATCACCACGCATAACGACCCCAGTGCCGCCATTGCTCCGAGCATTCCGGCGGGCGTCGCGTGCGACCCAACGCCTCCCTCGCGCGGTTCACCGAGAAAGACGGCGCCGAACACCTTCGCGAAACAGGCCAACGCCAGACCGCCCATCAGCGCCAGTGCCGCCACGCCGACGGCCGTCAATCCCCCGACCACGCCGGTTCCGCGGATTGAGCCATCAAAAAGAGCGCCGTAGATCACCCATTCGCCCAGAAAACCGTTCAACGGCGGCAGTCCGCAGATCGCGACGGCCCCGACGAGAAAAAGCAGGGCATTGACCGGCGTCCGGCGGGCCAGCCCGCCCAGTCGCTCAATCTCTCCCGTCCCGGTTGAGTGCTGCACGGCGCCGGCCGAAAGGAAGAGCAGGCCCTTGAACAGTGCATGGTTGGTTACGTGCAGAAGCGCCCCCGCGTACCCGAGCACGCTGAGTACCGGCTCGTTCATCGCCTCGCCGAGCAGCCCGGCGCTGAGTGCCAGTGCAATGATGCCGATGTTCTCCACCGTGTGATACGCCAGCAGACGTTTTAAGTCGTGCTGAGCCAGCGCGTAGAGGACTCCCATCACGCCGCTCACCACGCCAACCAGCAGCATTATTTCGCCGCACATGATCGGCAACGGCGGCAACCATGTGAAAAGCCGGAGCAGTCCGTAGATCCCCATCTTCACGACCACGCCGGACAGAAGCGCCGACACCGGCGTCGGCGCGACCGGATGGGCGGCCGGCAACCACACGTGCATGGGCATGAATCCCGCCTTGGTGCCGAACCCCAGAAGACCGAGCATGAAGAGCGTCGTGAGCGTGTTTCGATCGTCGGCCCCGACGGCCCCGGCAAACGCGGAAAACGCAGTCGTTCCGGCTAGCGCGAACAGAATGCCGAAGAGCGGCACGACGAATAAGGCCGTGCCCAGATGCGTTGCCACCAGATACATCCACGCCCCGCGGCGCACTTCGGCGCGCTCATGGTGAAACGCAACCAGGAAGAACGCGCAGAGCGTCATTCCCTCCCAACTGACCAGGAACACTACCGCGTCCGCGGCGCACACCAGTAGAATCAAAGATGCCAGCAGCCCGCAGAAGAGCGCACAATACGCCGGCGTCGCCTCTCGGCCTACCCCCGCGCGCATGTACGTCGCCGAGTAGACGGCCACGCACGCCGCGAGCACGCCGATGGTCATCAGGAACCACGCGGAAAGACCGTCAATACTCAACGAAGCGGTGCCCAAAGACAGCGGCCACGCCACCGCGCATGCTATTGGCGATGACGCGCGAATTAGAGAGTCGCCCGACGCGATCACCACCAGGACCGAGGCCACGAATGCCAGGAACATGGACAGGTGCAGCGCCGGACGCGCCGCACGCATGAGCAGGAGCGACGTTGCCATCCCCCCGGCGAGAAGCGCCAGGCTCGTCAGCACCACAGTCATCCGTCTTGATCCATCCCGCCCCGTGCGCCTCGCTCGATGGAATCGTCGCCCGTCGAGGGCGCAGCGCCCGGCATCGCGGCGCCGTTACGTGGACGCGCCGAAAACGGGGCGGTCCATCCTTCGACAAGAAATACAATCAATACCGTCGCGACGATATAGACCAGGTACAACTGAATTCGGCCGTGCTGGAGCGGCAAGAGGCGTTCAAACAGCCGGGCCAGCCACGTGAACATCGGACTGTAAACTCGCTCGTGCGCGAAATCGCGCGTCACCGTCGAAAGCCGACCCGGCATTGGAAAACACGTTGAAAGGGACGGCGCCCGTCGCAGGGGGCGAAGGACAAACCGGAAGCACCGCATGACCTTCCACCCATAAGAGGAGCCCGTGTACTGCATCGTCCTTGCCGGAAACGCGTATCCGCACCCCCATGTACCGCCTGCTCCGCCGACGGCCGCTCCCGGCGCCATGCGCCGCCGAACGACCAGGAGCCCGATCGTGACGACGATGAGAACGCCGAGTGGCCGCAAGAGTCGCCCGATCGGCTCGAGTGCAACGGCGATCGTGTCGGTTTTCCCAGACGCCTCCATCGCGAATGGCGTCAGGGCAGCGGATACCGCAGCAACCAGAGCTCCCGAGCCGAGGGCACCCGTCACGCACGCCGCTGCGAGGATCAGCATGCCCGCAAGCATGAATGGCGGGGTGTCGTGCACGGTGAGGCTCGGATCCCGCCGCGCGCCCAGGAACATGACGGAAAAAGTCTTCGAGAAAGCCACCAGCGCCAATCCGCCGATCAATGCCAAAGCCGCCGCGCACGACGCCGGCAACGCCGCATACGAATTCGGCAAACGCACGACACCCTGCAGGATCCCCGTGTAGATGGCGAATTCGCTAACGAAACCGTTCAGCGGCGGCAGCCCGCAGATGGCCACCGCCCCGACCAGAAACGCAAGTGCGTTCCAAGGCGTCCGCCGCGCCAGTCCGCCCAAGCGTTCCATGTCCCCGGTGCCCGTATCGTGCAACACCGCGCCGGCCGACAGGAACAGTAGCCCCTTAAACAGCCCGTGATTGAGCACGTGCAGCAGCGCCCCTCCCAATCCGACGGCGACCAGTTCGGGCCGGTTCAACGACCGCCCCAGCAACGCCACGGAAATCGCCAGCCCGATGATGCCGATGTTCTCGACGCTCGAGTACGCGAGCATGCGCTTGACCTGTCGCTGCCCCAACGCGTACAGAATCCCCATCACCCCGGTCACCAGCGAAACGATCATCAGCCCGACGGCGCAACCGGCCGGTAGATCGGGAAGCCACGACACCAGCCGCAACAATCCATAAATACCCGTTTTGATGACCGCACCCGACATCAATGCCGAAACCGGGCTCGGAGCCACCGGATGGGCCGCCGGAAGCCACACATGGAACGGCATGAATCCCGCCTTCGTGCCGAACCCCACGACGCCCAGCGTAAACAAGACGACGCACCACGCCACCTCGGAAGCACCGACCGCTCCCCGGAACCCATCGATGGAGGTGCCTCCGGTTCGCGCGACGAAAACTGCGAAAACCGGCACCACGCCCAACGCTGTCCCCAGGTGCGTCGCGACCAGATACGTCCACGCGCCGCGCCGCGCCTCCCCGTCCTGGTCATGAAATCCAACGAGGAAAAACGCCGACACGCTCATCAACTCCCAGCCGACGAGAAACAAAACGGCGTCGGCCGCGCAGACCACCAGAACCATGGCCGCGATCAGCGTGCAGAACAGCGGCGCATACGCCCCGTTTGGACCGTATCCGTCCGCGTCGTCGAAATAGTCCCACGAATAGACCGACGCGCCCACGCCCACCGCGCCGATCACCAGAAGGAACCAGGCCGACAACCCGTCGACCGCCAGCCGGGCGCCCCCCAGCGCCAGCGGCCACTCGGCGGCGAGGCGCGTGGTCTCGCCGCCGCGAAGTACGTTCCAGCCGCCCAGAACGCAAAGCACGCCCGCCATCCCCGCGGCCGCCATTCCGATGCGCAACCCGGTGCGGCGGCGCTTCGCTGCGAGCAGCGACGCGGCCGCTCCCGATGCGAGCACCGCCAACGCGAGCGACACGTGCGTCACGCCTTGGCACCTTGTCCGTCGTCCATTTCCGCGACCCGCGCCTCGACCGTTCCCAGTGTCGCGACGATTTCGTCCTGCGGCGCACGCGCGTCAAGGAGTCGTCGGAATCCCGCGTCCTGCAATGCGTACATCAGATGGCTCAGCAGGAGCAGGTGAACGCGAACCGTCGTGCTGACAATGACAAATAGAATGCTGACCGGCTTGTGATCAACCGCCCCGTATTCGATCGGGTTCCGCAAAAACCCCAGCGTGACCTGTGGTTCGGGAATTCCCAGCACGATCGGCCCCCGGGGATGGGGAATCGCCACTCCGTTGCCGATGCCCGTGGAGCATAGCGCCTCCCGCGCCACCAAAACGCTGTGCAACTCCTCGCGATCCACCTTCGGCGGCAGGGGCAGCGCATGGCACACCGCCTTCAGCGCCGACGCCTTGTCACCGCAATCCAGGTCGTAGATTACTCCCCCGCGGCTAAGCGCGTGGGTCAGAAGCAAATCCGGCGGCCGGACGCCGTTCTCGCGGAAGATACCCGGCGAAACCTTCATATTTCGTGCGGTCGCCCATTCCAACAGCTCCACGCGATTCAGGCGGTACTTGTCGCGAACTCGGTAACTCGGAACCGTCCCGTTTCTTATCCACGCGTAAATCGTCTCTTCCGGTACGTTCAGCAATCGGGCCGCGTCCTTGGCCGTCAATTCCATCTATCTTCCCTCCCGCTTCGGCTCATCGCATCACGAATCCGATCCTGCATCGTACGCGCCATCCATGTCGCGTCCGCTGGTCGGCCGGTCGTCAGTTTCACGCCCGCACAACGATGCGTGTGCAGCGCCGAGAACCCCGAATCAGAGCGCCGAACGCGACCAGAATGGGAGCGTTCCGCGCGCGCCCGCGGACATTGTCACGCGTCAGCGTCACGCGAACAAAGCCAATCGTCCCTCCGCCATTTCGTCCACTTCGCTCCGACCGAAGTCATGATGTAGTCTGCCCAAATTCACACCCGCCCGCAACGCCGAGGCATCCGCCAGCGATTATCGTGAATTCCAGTGTATCAGGCTGAAATATGGTGCCACACCATGATCGCCCCGATCGGCGCGGGCGGGAGGCCGGGTTCTCGAATCACCCGCGACGCCGTGAATAGGACACCCGTGCTCGAACCGGCGTCTAATCCGGGTATTCGAGCTTCAGCGCCGTCGCCAGATCGCTGACCCGGAAGACGCCCAGCGAGCGCGGTGCATCGGGCAGGCACGTGGCGTAGACGTATTCAATGTTGATCCCCGCGTTGGCCATCGTGGCCGCGATCTCCGCAAACGCCCCGCCGCGGTTGGGAATCACCAGCGACAGCACCGGCACCAGCACGAACGCGGCCGCCGTCCCCTTCAGCGCCTGTTGGGCCTTTTCGGGGTCGTCAACGATCATACGCATGGTGCCGACGTCGACGGTGTCCAGCACGGTCATGGCCTGAATGCTGATTTCCTCGCGGGTCAGCGCCGCGCACAGGTCGGCCACCACGCCGGGTCGATTCCCCAAAAACACCGTGATCTGCGTTCGCTCGACGGCCTTCATTTCGACACTGGTGGCGTCCCCGCCGCTATCACCATCGCGGCATCTGCTCCAGCGGCGATGGAACATCGCGATCTTTCGTGCGTATCGGATGGTGTTCGCGTCACGAACCGACCGCCAATGGCAAGCGCCGTACGCGCAACCGCTCGTCCTGGAACACGGCGATGGCGCCCGACTCGAGATCGGGGCTTATCGCGTCCAGATTCTTCAACAACAACGGCACCAACGCCTCCACCGATTTTCGCTGACACCGGAACAATACCACGGATGGCCGCATTGTGTGACGAGTCGCCAATAGCGTTCCGAAGTCCGTATCTTCGCTCAGCAGGATGCATTTCTTGTCTTGCGCCATGTCAAAGATATCGTCGTCGTCCGCGGACGCCATATTCAAATCGCGCACGTGAACCGCCTCATGCCCTGCCCGAATCAACTCCTCAGCCATTCGCGGAGAGAGGCTGTTGTCCACAAGGAAGCGCATCAACCAGCCTTCAATGGCAATTGCCGCTCGCGTACCGCCTCGGCGGCGTAGGCCAAGGCCTGTCGGATATCAGCCGGTTCAAGATCGGGGTAGTCGGCAAGAATCTCCGGCTCTTTCTTTCCCTCGGCCACAAGTCCGACCACCGTGGCCACGGGGATGCGCAACCCGCGAATACACGGAGCCCCTCCCATTTGAGCCGGATTCACCGAAATTCGATCGAAGGGGTTCATGGAACTGTTCTCCGGATCCCCGGCCATTCGCGTCCCGCCGCCCGTGGCGGACATGGGTACAGCGTACGCACCAGGGGGCGAGGCGGCAAGCGGGGCGGATCATGTCCGACACTGGAATTCGTCGTCCGTTCGCGATCGGCGAGGTCCTTTTTTGCTTCTGGACCGACACCCCATTCCCGCTTGCCGAAACCGAACGCACGCCCCAACATGGGCCGCAGTCGATGTCAGACCAGGACCGGAACCGCCGACGCGGCCATTGCGGCTCGCACGGCACGAGGCACATCGTGGCACCGTTGAAACGAATTCTGGGAGCGCCAACCGCCTGGTGCATCGGCATGGGCGTCGCCATCGGATCGGGCGTCTTCCGCACGCCGGGCGCCGCAGCCGAATCGCTGGGCACGCCCTTCTGGATCATTGCGGCATGGCTGTTCGGCGGGTTTTTCGTTCTGATGGCCGGTCTGGTAACGGCCGAACTGGCCACGCGCTTCGCCGAGGCCGGCGGCGAATACGTCTTCCTCCGCGAGGCCTACGGGCGGTTCGTGGCCTTCTTCTTCGGCTGGGCATACACCATCTTCGTCATCGGCGGCGGCGCCGCCACGATCGCGGCCGCGTTCGGCGATTTCGGCTGCGAATGGCTGGCCATCGACGCCGTGTGGTCGGGTTGGCTGGCGGCCGGGGCCATCGTCGCCGTCACCGTCATCAACTCGATGGGTCTACGAACCGGCGCCGGGACGCAGAACGTCCTGACAGCCGTCAAGATCGCGGCCTTGCTGGTCGTGATCGTCATCGGCTGCACGTATGGACTTCAGTCCGTCGATTGGACGCCGACGTTCACCGCCGACGCTTCTCCGAATGGCGGGCGTCACTGGCTGGCACTCTTTGCAACCGGATTCCTCCCCGTTCTGTGGGCCTACGACGGCACCACGGACGCCGTCAAAATGGCCGAGGAAATCAAGGATGTCCGCCGCGCGCTCCCCCGGGCGTTGATCGGCTCCGCGCTCGCCTTGACCGTGCTGTACGTCGCTTTCAACCTGGCACTGCTTCGAATGGTCCCAGTG
The DNA here is from genome assembly GCA_013140575.1 of Phycisphaerales bacterium. Classification (GTDB taxonomy): domain Bacteria; phylum Planctomycetota; class Phycisphaerae; order UBA1845; family UBA1845; genus JABFSN01. The sequence continues at coordinate 27,977 of JABFSN010000253.1, forward strand.
AATGCAATGGCCGGCCAACCGTTCGTCCCCGGCGATGCGTTGGCCGCCGCCATCGGTCCCGCCGGCCGGAACGCGATGCTGCTCGTCGCCATGGTCGTCTGCCTCGGTTCGCTCGGTTCGACCGTACTAGCCACCATCCGCGTGACGTTCGCGCTGGCCCGCGACGGGCTGACCTTCCGGGTCTTCGCACGCATGTCCCGCGATCAGGCGCCCATTCCCGCCTTGATCCTCGCCGCCGCAGTCGCCGTCGTGCTCGTGCTCAATCGCAGTTTCCGCCAGGTCCTCGACATCTATTTCTTCGCCAGCGCCATCCTGTTCGGTCTTTCCTATGCCAGTCTGATCGTCTTCCGCAGGCGCGAACGCGAATTCCCATCCACGGCGTTCCGTTGCCCGGCCGGACCCCTATTGGCCGTCGTTCTGATCGTCATTCAAATGGGACTTGCCGTGAATATCATCCACGATAACCCGTCGGATGCGCTATACACCTGTCTCCTGCTGGTGGGGATCGGCTTGCTCTATCTTGTTTGGCGCCGCCGGGGCACGGATACCCCATCCCATTCTGGGGGGGCGGACTGATTCGAATCACGGCGCGTATTCGACCAGCCGGTTCCATTCTCGCGGCGAATGAAAACACGCGTCGCGCGCATTTGTAGGGCGGGTTTCACCCGCCGTTCGCCTGGCGCATCCCGTCCACACGACGGCGCGTGTTATCCACCCCGCCATCGGATCCACCAGTCGTATTCACGATCAGGGCAATCGGGCCGCTGAACCAATACTTGCGGTGGGTTGTTCAGTTCACGCATGGCGGGTTCCGACTTTGCGAGCACGTCATCCATTCCTTCGTGACGGTTGTCCTGCCCGCTCCCCCGCGCCTTCAATCCGCGACGCACTGTTCAAAAAAACTCAGCAGCCTCTCCGGACCGTCGGGCCGCAACGTCGCATCCGTATGCCCGCCGCCGTCGATGACCCACAGCTCCTTCGGTTCGCCCGCGGCTTCATGCAACGCAACCGTCTGCCGATGGTCCACAATGTGATCACGCGTGCCGCAGATGAAAAACACGGGCCGCGGCGCAATGTCGGCCACGCTCCCTATCGGTTCGTGCCCGTTGGAAATCAGCGCCCGGGTCAACAGGCCCGCAAACGGTGAAAACAAAACGCTCTGCCGGCAGATGAACCCGGCCTCGCCGCGATACGAACTAAACGCTCCCTCGACCACGATGCCGCGAACTGCCTCGATCTCGGCCGCGACGACGATTCCGATCGCCCCGCCCAGCGATTGCCCCCACAACACGACCCGACCGGCATCCACGTCACTTCGCGTCTGAACGTACCGAACCGCCGACCGCGCGTCGGCGATGGTCCCGGCACGGCTCGGCACGCCGTTCGATCGGCCGTACCCGCGATAATCGAAACACAACACGTTCCAACCGCGCGGCGGCAGCCAGCGAATACGCTCGAAATGCCCCGTGATGTTTCCCGCGTTGCCGTGGCAATGCACCACCGTGCCGCGCGCCGCGCTCCCAGCCGGGAAAAACCATCCGTGCAACCGCGTCCCGTCTTCGCTTGCGAACTCGATCGGCTCGTAGGCCAGCCCGTACGCCTCGGGATGCCCATAGATTTCCCGCGTCGGCATGTAAAACAGGCGGTCGCCCGCGGCCATCGCAACCCCCTCCGCCGCGTCAATCCACCTGGTCCGTCGGTCGGCGGCTCGCGGATTCGGTCAAATGCTGCAACCGCCGGAAAATCGGCGAAGCCCGCAGATCGACGTCCCGCCGCAACTCCTCGAGGGTCAGTCCGTCATCGAGCAGACCGCCGATGCTGCGCTCCACAACCCCGGCCAGTTTCGCAATCTCCTCGGGCACGCCCTCGATCGCTTCGGTCACCAGAATCCATCCGTCCCCCCGCCGCATCAGCTCGACCGACTCCAGCGGCAGCCGATCCCCGACTTGATAGACCACCGTCGCGCGATCCGACTCAACACGCTGACTCACCAACCGTGCGTGTCGCGACAAGACGCCCAGCACGTCGGCCGATCGGGTGAAATCAAGCGCCTCCGCCGCGGCCAATCCGAACCGGTCGGCCGCCCGTCGCGCTAACGCCTCGGCCGCCGACTGCAACCGGTCCACCGCCCGAATCTGCGCGATGACCGCCTTTCGCTGCTCCGCCAACAAGTACGTCTCCGCGGCGGAATGCCGGCCCGCGTCGCATTCGACCCGAATGCGCTGAATCGTCTGGATCGGATTCAAACCGGCGGCGTCGGATGAAACCGACGCGGACGGCGCCGATTCTGAACGGCGACATCCCACGGACGTGTACGCGCCGGCGGCGATGAATCCGCCCACCCACGCGAATGCCCGGATGCACTGGCGACGGTCCATCGCTGCGGAACTCCCGGCCGAATCAGCCCGGCCGGCGATTCCATCGAAATGCACGCCCGGAATGCCCGACCGCTCGTCTGCGTGGACGGTGCCTGCACGTCATGGCCCGACGTCAGGGAATGCGGGCCACCATCGGCACTTTGAAATACTTCGGCTGGCCGGCGATCGTCCGCCCATCCTTGCGGACAAACGACACCACCACCATGATCTCCTGCCCGCGCAGGTCCGCCTCACCCCACGGAATTCGGAATCCGTAGCCCCATCCGTACCGCTTCGGGATGCGTCCGCGATACCCGTATGCCCGTTCCTTTTCGAACGATTCGGTATGAACCAGCGTGTTCGCGCCGGCGCCCTGCTCGTCACGATCCACGCGGTAGATTTCAAACTTGATCGTGCCGTCACCGAACGCGCCCTGCTCGCCTTCCGCCGGCGTCAGAAATACCGAGCACTTGAACCCCTGCGGAACCAGCGTGGGCGGCTGATCGAAATTCAGCCACACGTCCTGACTGCTGTAAAACGTGCTGACCCGGACGATGTCCGATCGGCCCGCGACGCGAGCGCTCTGACAACCCGTCACCGCCGCCAGAAACGCCCCGGCGGCGATCGCCGGCAAACTTCTGCTACGTCGCGCGCTCATCACGGTCCCGTCGGCGGAAACCGAACCAGCTTCGGCCCGTACGTCGGCCGCTCCGTCACCGGTCCGATCGGTTCATCCTTCAACACCGTCGGCCGCTTCGGACCGTACTGCCCCGGTGTTGGACCATATATTGAACGGTCCCGCTCCGGCGCGACCGGCGGCATCGCCGCATCCGGTTCCGGCGGCAACGGTCCCATCAGGTCCTCATTCGCGTGTATCCGCAGCCCCTGCATCAGCGGGTGCCGCTTGATGCGATCCGGGAACCGCCCCGTCCGATTTACCTCGGCCACCGACATCTCGTGCACTTCCGTCTCGTCGCGCAACACGTTGACCGTCAGTACGATCAGCAACTCCGTCTTGTTGCTGTTCTTCGTCGTCGTGCGGAACAAATTGCCGATGTACGGAATGTCCCCCAGCAACGGAATCTTCACCACCGAATTCTGGATGTCCTCCGTGATCAACCCGCCCAGAATCACCGTCTCCCCGTCCTTGATCGTCACCGTCGTCTCGGCCGTCCGCTCCGAAAAGACCGCGGCCGTCAATCCCTCCGACACCTGCAACGACTGGTTGCTGATCTGCGATATCTCCGGCGCGATCTCCAGGTTCACGTACCCATCCGGATTGATGTGCGGCGTCACCTGCAGAATGATGCCCACCTCTTCATACTGAATCGTCGTCGAGCTCTGCCCCCCCGCGCTCGTCGTTCCGCTGATGATCGGAACGCGATCCCCGATGGTTATGTTCCCCTCCGCGTTGTTCTGCACCAGAATCGTCGGCCGGGACAAAACCTCCAGATCGCCCTGCGATTCCAGCGCCCGGAACAGAAAACTGAAATCCTCGCCCGAAATGGTCAACGACAATCCGCCGAACCCCACCCCCGCCGCACCGATGTCCGTGCCTCCCACGTAGTCGAAATCCTGTCCCTGGATCACGCCGTTCGGACCGACAAATGCCTTCTCCGAAAAATTCAGATCCTGCGCCGCGAATTCCACCCCCAGCTCGAACCGATCGTCCATCGACACTTCCGCGATCAGCACCGAAATCATCACCTGCGGTTCCGGCCGGTCGATGTCGTGAACCAGTTGCATGTAGCGTGAATGCTCCCGCTGGCTCGCCCCCAGCAGCAGCACATTCGATTCCTCGTCGCCCACCACCGTGACCCGCTTGTCCGCCCGCTGCCGAATCGACGTCGCGTCGTCCAGTTCGCTCAACAGTTCGTTCTCCCGCTCCGTGAAATCGTCCACCGTCGATGCGATCACGTCAGCCTTGGCAAACCTCGGCCGGTAAACCTCGTGTACCCGTTCGTCCAAATCCTGCGCGTCCAGCTCCCGGACCAGTTCCTCCACCATCAACAGATCGATCGCATTGCCCGACGCAATCACCGTGTTCGTCCGCCGGTCGGCCGTGAACCGCAACGGAATCCGCGCCGACGCCCCTTCGCCGGCCGCACCCGTCGCCGCGGCCGCAGGGGCGGTCGCCGCTGCGCCCTCCGGACCGAACACCAGCTTCTGCTCCACTTGGTCGCCGCTCTTTTCCTCCGTCCCAAACAGATCGTTTAACCGCTCAACCACCCCGTCCGCGTCCGCGTTCGCCAGCGGAAACAACCGAATCTCCGCCGTCACCGGCTTGATCCGGTCAAAATCGAGAATCATCGTTTCCAACAGGTCCATGCTCTCGGCCGGCGCCAGCACCATCAGCGAATTCGTCCGCGTATCCGGCGAAATGGTGATGTCCTGCCGCAGCAGCTTCCGGACGTACTCCTTCCCGTCCGCCGCCTTTTCCTTGAACGACAGAATCACCGCGCTCTCTTCGTCGCCTGACGCGCCGCCCTTCAACGTCTCGTCCAGCACCTTGGCGAAATCCTCCGCCAGCGCCTGCTTCAATCGGACCACCCGCATCATCATCTCTTTCGCCGGCTTGGTCGTGTCCAGCTTCCCCACGATCTCCGCGATATTCTCCATCTCCGACGCCGACGCCCACACCACGATCGAATTGCTTCGCGTATCCGGCTGAACCGCGATCGCGTCCGCCCGGCCCGTCGCCCCCTCCCCCTGCTGCTTGAACAGCGTCTCCAGCGTTTGGGCCATCGTCTCCGCCTTCGCCAGTTTCAACGGGAAAATATGAAACTGCCGGGCGATGTTCGACGGCACGTCCAGCAGCGTCAGCAACCCCTCGATCAACGCATGGTCATCCCGCGACGCACTCGCGATCAAACTGTTCGACGCCTCGTCCGCCTGAATGTTGATCGGCGTCGCCTTGTCCTCCGTTCCTTCGGTCCGCTTCTCGAACAACTCCGCCATCTTCGCCGCCAGCTTCGCCGCCGACGCATGTTGCAACCCGTATACCTCGAACGTCGACGTCGGAACCCCCGACGCCTTGTCCAGTTGCACGATCAAATCCTCGCACCGTTTCAACGAATCCCGCGCCCCGGAAATGATCAGCGTGTTGCTGCGCTCGTCCGCAATGATCGTCGGCTGACGGAACAGGTCCGGCTCGGACGCGTCCGCCTTCCGGCCCTCGAACAGTTTCTCCAGCATGTCCGCCAGCCGCACCGCGTCCGCAAACTCCAGCACGATCAGCTTCGTGTCGTCCCGAAATATGTCCGACAACTCACCGTCCATCCGCCCGATCAACGTCTCGATGATCGACAGATTCTGCCGGCTCGCACTGGCCACGATCGAATTCGACCGCGGGTCGGCCACGATCGCGATCTTCTGCCGCGCCTCGCTGATCGGGTTGTCCAGCCCCGCGGCCGGGTGGTACAACCCCTGCTCGAACAACTCCTTCACCTTCTCGACCACGTCCGACGCCTCGGCATTGCTCAGCGTAAACGTCCGGATCACCCCCTCGATCACCGGCTCCACGTCGATCGCCGCGATGATCCGCGACATCTCGTCGAAATTCTCCCGGCTCGACGCGATCAACACCGTGTTCGTCGCCCCGTCCACCGCCACCGCCACCCGGTCGCTCGGGCTTTCCTCCTGCCCCTGCGCCAGACGCTGCTTCATCCGCTCCTCGAACAGACCTTTCAACATGTCCCCCGTCGCCTGCGCGTCGTTGTGCGACAACGCCATCAGCCGAATCTCCGCGATCGGCGACAGCGGCTGCGATTCCAACTGCTCGACCAGCCGCCGAACCGCCTCGAAATCCTCCGGGCTCGACGCGATCACCAGCGAATTGCTCCGCTGATCCGAAATAATCACCGGCTGATCGTCCGTCTCCCCCTCCTGTTTCAGCTTCGACTTCCGCTCCCACAACTCCTCAATCTTGGTCGCCAGGTCCGACGCGCTGGTCTTGTCGCAATTGATGATCCGGATGTCGTCCATCCACCGCTGCGACGCCACGTTCAACTGCTCCGTAATGCGAACGATCTCCGCGTAGTTCTCGTCGCTCGCCGAAACGATCAACGCGTTGCTCCTCACGTCGACCGCCAGGAACACCTCCTCGCGGGCCTTGGCCAGCTTCCCCATCTCCGTCTGCTCGAACAGCTCCATCCGCTTCTTGAACAACTCATCCAAAATGGCCGACACCCGCGTCGCGTCCAGATGCTCCCCCAGAAACAGTAGTTGCATCCCGTATTTCAAGCTCGTCACCGGCACGTCCAGTTGGTCCACCACCGACTCGGCCAACGTCATCTGTTCCGGGCGGCCCGACACGAACAATATGTTCGCCCGCTTGTCCACCGCCAGCCCCACGTTGTACACCAGCGCTTCGCCGAATTCGCCCTCCGGCACCGCCTCCGTCTTCGTCCCGCCCGGCGCCCGCTCCGGCAGCGTCTTGCCCTCTTCAAACATGGTCTTCAGGATTTCCTGCACCGACTCCGCGTCCGCGAACTTCAACGGGAATATCCGCAGGTGCATCTCATGCCCCAACGGCACCCCGTCCAGCAGCTTGATGATCTCATCCAGCGAATCGATGTTCGCCTCGACCGTCGCGATGATCAGCGAATTCGTCCCCTTGTCCGCCAGAATCCGCAGCGGCTTGTCCAGCTCCAGCGGCGTCAGCTCCGTCCGCGATCCGTCCGACTCCCGCTTGATGATGCTCAACCGCCGGATCGTCTCCTTGATCTCCGCCTGGCCCGTCGAGCTCGCCAGCATGTCCGTCAGCACCTTGGCCATGTCCTCCGCCGTCGTGTTGATCAGCGGAAACATCACCAGCTTGATGTGCCCGAACCCTTGCACCGGCTCCACGTCAATCTGATCGATCAACGACTGTACCTGCTGCCGCATCGACTCCGGACCGAACACCATCACGCTGTTGTCCGCGTCGTTCACCTCGATGTTGATCTCCTCCTGCCCCTCCTGCTTCTTCCGCAGCCGCTCGACGATCAACTTCAACTGATCCACCACCTCCGTCGCTCGCCGGTTCTTAATAAAAAACTTCATCGTCGTGAACTTCGGAATGCTCTCCTCCACCTCGTCGATCGCGTCCGCGATCTCGATGATGCGCTCCATCCGCGTCGGCGGCCCCGTGATCAGCACCACGTTCGTCGACACCGCGATCACCGTGATCCGCTGGTCCGGCAAATCCGGCGACGCCGGCCACAATTCCTCCACGATGTCCTTCAGCTTCTCCGCCACCTTTTCCGCGCTGGCGCTCTTCAGCGTGTGCAGCACGTACTCCTTCTCCGCCGGCTCCCGGTCAATCCTCCCGATGAACCGCTCCAAAACCTTAATGTCCTCGTCGTTGCCGATGATCACCAGTTCGCCCGTCTCCAGCGTCTCCACCGACACGTCATTCCCGCTCAACTTCAACTGCAGCGGCCCCTCGTCATCCGCGCTCACCAGACCCGCGTCACCCGTCGCATGCCGGTCCGCACCCTCAGTCGCCGGACCGATCCCCTCATTCGCTGCCTGACCCGACGTATCGTTCGCTGCCCGCGACCGCTCCGCCTGCTCAATCAAATCTTGCAGAACTCTCGCCTCTTTCGCCTCCCGCGCCGCTTTTTCTTCGTCCGTCTCTTGCTTCGGTTCGGCCTGACTCGGTTCCGATTGACTTGGTGCAGGTTGTGTCGGCGCGGATTGCCGCTGACCCGAACGGGTCTGCTGTTTGGACGGCGCAGCCTGCTGACCGGCAACGTCACCAGCAAACGCCGCCGACACCAGCCCAACCGCCAGCCAAACCGCTGCCACCCAACCTGAACTCTTCCGCTTTCTTCGTGGTGTCATTAATCGTTCCCCTGATCCGACCGCTCTTACAAATGTAGCGGCCGATGTTTCAGACCGGCGCGACTCCGTCGCGCCCGCTCCCGTCCCGCGCCTCGACCTCACCTCTCCCGCGTAGTTCCGCGCCTTTCACGCTTTCTCACCTTCCCACCTCCTCACCTTCTCACCTTCTCACCTTCTCACTTTCTCACCTTGCCGCCCTAACGTCGCCTGCATCACACCCTACCCATTCTCAACGTCGGCCCGCCCCCGTCAATCGCTCCAACCCTGTCTCCCCATTTCGCCTTTCGACGTTTCGCCTTTCGCCTTTATTCATCCCCGTCCTCTCGTCGGCGCCGGCCTCGGCCGCTGCACCGGCGGCCTCGCCGGTTGACGCGTCGGCTGGCGCGGCGGCGTTCGCGTCGCCGCCGGCCTTGACCCACTCCCGCTCCCTCGTCGCCCCGACCCCGCCGACTGTCCCTGCTGATTCTCCTCGATCACCCGTTCCAGTAACCGCCTCGCCTCGTCCGGCTTCATGTTGTTCAACTGAATCGTCCTCATGCTCAACCGCCCCGTCGGACCCATCGTCTCCAGGCTCTTGATCAACTTCTCCGCGTCCGCGAACAACGTCGGCGTGCCTCCCAGCACCAGCGCGTTTGTCCGCACGTCCGGCGTGATCAGAATCGTCCCCGGCTCCATCCCCGGAACCGCCTGCGCCCGAATCTGCTCGCTCTGGTTGATCGTCGTCTCCACCAGGCTTGCCAGGTCCATCACATTCACCCCTTCCGCCACCGGAATGATCAGGTGCCCGGCCCTGTCCTCCGACGAAGGCACGTCCAGTTCCTTCACCAGATTCTCGATCTGCGACATATCCGCCGCCCCCGCCCGCACGATCAACGTGTTGCTGATCTCATCCGCCGCCACCACCGGCGCCTGCACCGTCGACGCCCCGCTCCCGCCCGACCGCCTCGACTCCACGAACATCTTCGTCAACACCGGCTCGATCTGCGCCGCCCGGGCATGTTCCAATGCGATGATCCGCGGCTTGTTGCCAGCGTCCTCCACCTCCTGATCCAGCTTCGCGATCACCCCCCGCAACCGCTCGATCTCCTCCCCCGCCCCCGACACGATCAACGTGCTATTCGATG
>JABFSN010000010.1 GCA_013140575.1 Phycisphaerales bacterium
GGCAGGTGGATTTCACGCGCGGGGCGGCGCGGTCGCCGGGGGGCAAACCGATCATCGCGTTGCCGTCGACGGCGGACGACGGGACGATTTCGCGGATCGTTCCGTTTCTGAAGCCGGGAGCCGGGGTGGTGACCAGCCGGGGCGACGTGCATTACGTGGTGACGGAATACGGCACCGCGTATCTGCACGCCAAGACGATCCGGGAACGGGCGATGGCGCTGATCCAGATCGCACATCCCCGATTCCGGCCGTGGTTGGTGGCGGAAGCCAAGACCCGGCGTCTGGTCTATGCCGATCAGATCGAGATGCGCATACAATCGCCGGTCTATCCGGAACAACTGGAACGGTGGGTGGACTTGCGGGACGGGTCGCGGGCGTTCATGCGACCGCTGAAGATGACCGACGAGGCGCGTCTGCGGGAGATGTTCTATCGCCTGTCGGACGAATCCATTCACTACCGGTTTTTCAACATGATCAAGTCGATGCCGCACGAGAAGTTACAGACGTTCTTGCACGTGGATTACGAGGCGGACATGGCGCTGGTCGTATTGACGTCCGCGGGCCAGGACGCGGAGATCGTGGCGATTGCCCACTACAGCCGCGATCCGCGGACGAATTTCGCGGATGCGTCGTTTCTGGTGCGCGACGATATGCAGGGCAAGGGAATCGGCACGGCGTTGATGCACACGCTGGTGGAGTCGGCGCGGGCGAACGGGGTGGGCGGCTTCACGGCCGACGTGCTGATGGGCAATCACGGAATGCTGCGCGTGTTCCACAAACACGGCTACGCGGTGCAGAGCACGTTGCAGGACGGCGCGTACCGATTGCGGATACCGTTCACGAAGAAAAGAATCCGCGGGCGGCGGGCTCAGGCGAAGTGATGGGCGTTCGCTTGAAAGATTCACCGCGGAGGCGCGGAGGACGCGGAGGGAATAAGATGTGGGAATGGAGAGTGCCGTGACCAGGGACTGAGTACGTGATTAGCGGTGCAGCGAAAAGTTCCGAGCCACAGCACAGCGTGTCCATCGTTTTCACAATCGTTTTCACACTGGGTTACAGGCATTTTGCCACGAGATCTTTCCAAATCTTGTGCATGACGGCATGATCAGGCGGCGACTTCTTTGACGCCGTCGGCGAACCGGGGGAAGGCACGAAGGGGGGAGGGGAAACGGCGAAACGGCGAAAAGCGAAATGGGGAGAAGCAACCGGAGGATCACGCCAAGGCGCGAAGGGACGCGGGGCGATCGACGGGGTCGCCCCTGTCGATGAGCCGGCCGGACTCGCGGGATGGGATTACCGCGGATGTAGGTGCGAGAAGGGACTCTCGCACCAGCGGGGGGGGAATCTCGCACCTGCGGTCCTTGCAACTCAACGCCAACCCGTTTCATATAGCTCGGTTATGCCCAACGACAACGATTCTGCTCCGCGCCAATACCTCGGGGTCATGGTCTCCAGCACGTTCACCGACCTGAAGCAGCACCGGATGGCGCTGATCAAAGCCATCAAAGGCCAGGGGCTTGCCGATGTCACCATGGAAAACGACTCGGCAAAACCGGATGTCGATGTGATCGACTCCTCCCTGCGGATGGTCCGCGACGCGTCGGCCTACATCGGAGTCATCAGCCACAAATATGGTCAGACGCCGCAGTGTCCCAAACGCAATCCCCGCAAGCTCTCCATCACCGAACTCGAATTCAACGAGGCCCAGCGCCGCGAACGGCCCATTCTGCTGTTCATCATGAGCGAAGAACATCCGGTGCGCAAGGCGGACATTGAATCCGACCCGGCCAAGCGAGAAAAGCTGAACGCCTTCCGCGAGCGGGCAAAACACATGCGACCGGATTCGCCGGTGCATCGCGTCTATGCGACGTTCAATAGTCGCAAGGACTTCATTCCAAAGGCCATTCACGCCGTCGCCGGGCTCCGCCGTTATCTCGATGAACGGGCCATGCCTTCCGACCCGTCGAAGACTCCTGCCTCCACTCCGCCTTCCACCTCGACCGAAGCCGATCCCATCCCGCCCGAACCGCGTCGGCCCTATTCCCTTCGCCGAGTGATTCTCGTCACATTGCCGCTTGTCTTAATGGTAGGCGTAGGAGGCTTCCTGGCGCACAACCGCGCAGTTTCGAATGGCGAACATGCATCGCTGGGCAGGGCGGTCACCCTATATGCCAGCGGTGGCAACGCGCTCCAAACTCGAGCCCGCGAGTTGTTCGTAGAGCTCGCTGCCGATGGAAATCCCCTCGCGGAAATGTGGGTGGCACGGTGCTACTTCAAGGGGCGGTGCGGTTTTCCGGAAAATGTCGAGACCGCCCAGTCGAAAGCAAGAGCGGTTCTTGCCGGTGTCACAACGGCGGCGATAAGGGGTAACCACGACGCAGAGTTTCTGCTCGCCGACGCACTCGACGACGGCCTTGGTACGACTGCGGATCCGCTGCAAGCGGCCCTTTGGGCGCGGAAGTCTGCGGATGGGGGGAACATCATGGGAATGGAGAGGTTTGGGTTGATGCTTGAGTTCGGTCGGGGCGTTGCCAAAAATGAGGCGAAGGCGGTGGAGTGGTACCGCAAGGCCGCCGACGCGGGAAATGACTCTGCGATGACCAACCTTGGCGTTATGCTTGAGTACGGTCGGGGCGTTCCCACGGACGAGGCGAAGGCGGTGGAGTGGTACCGCAAAGCCGCTGACGCGGGAAATGACTCTGCGATGACCAACCTTGGCGTTATGCTTGAGTACGGTCGGGGCGTTCCCACGGACGAGGCGAAGGCGGTGGAGTGGTACCGCAAAGCCGCTGACGCGGGAAATGACTCTGCGATGATCAACCTTGGCGTCATGCTTGAGTACGGTCGGGGCATTCCCAAGGATGAGGCGAAGGCGGTGGAGTGGTACCGCAAAGCCGCCGACGCGGGAAATGACCGTGCGATGACCTGCCTCGGCGTCATGCTTGGGGACGGTCGGGGCGTTCCCAAGGATGAGGCGAAGGCGGTGGAGTGGTACCGCAAGGCCGCCGACGCGGGAGATGACCGTGCGATGCTCAACCTTGGCGTTATGCTTGAGGACGGTCGGGGCGTTCCCAAGGATGAGACGAAGGCGGTGGAGTGGTACCGCAAGGCCGCCGACGCGGGAAATGACTCTGCGATGATCAACCTTGGCGTCATGCTTGAGTACGGTCGGGGCATTCCCAAGGATGAGGCGAAGGCGGTGGAGTGGTACCGCAAAGCCGCCGACGCGGGAAATGACCGTGCGATGACCTGCCTCGGCGTCATGCTTGGGGACGGTCGGGGCGTTCCCAAGGATGAGGCGAAGGCGGTGGAGTGGTACCGCAAGGCCGCCGACGCGGGAGATGACCGTGCGATGCTCAACCTTGGCGTTATGCTTGAGTACGGTCGGGGCGTTCCCACGGACGAGGCGAAGGCGGTGGAGTGGTACCGCAAGGCCGCCGACGCGGGAAATGACTCTGCGATGACCAACCTTGGCGTCATGCTTGAGAACGGTCGGGGCGTTCCCAAGGATGAGGCGAAGGCGGTGGAGTGGTTCCGCAAAGCCGCCGACGCGGGAAATGTCTATGCGATGAACAACCTTGGCGCGATGCTTGGGGACGGTCGGGGCGTTCCCAGGGATGAGGCGAAGGCGGTGGAGTGGTACCGCAGGGCCGCTCGCAGTGGAGATAAACAGGCGCAGATACAACTGGAGGGCCGGGGCGAGACGTGGTAGTTGCGACGGGTGCCCCACCCCATTCCTGGGGTGGGGGACGGATGTGCCCGATGGGATGCGGTAATGCGCGCCGTGTGTTCACACGGTCGGGAATTCTCGCCTGGGGATTCTCGTCGTCCGCTGCAAAGTAATTCGGTTGCCGGATTCGAGAGACACCAAGGGAATCCACTGGGCGGACCGAGTTCGATCCCCCACCCCAAGGACGGGGTGGGGCACCGGCCGTCGCATGCTCGGCGGTGCCCACCCTATGAGGCTGGGGACGGGGCGCGGGATGCGGACCCAGTCAGCGCCGTTTGACCATTACGTACATGAACGATATTATGTACATGATGGTCGTGTACGTACTGCGGGATTCGTGGCGCGCAGGGAGCGGGTGAAACCATGATTCAGGTGAACATCGTGGAGTTTCGGGACAACACGGCCGACCTGGTGAACCGGGTGTTGTACAACGGCGAGCGCGTGGTGCTGGAGCGGCGGGGCAAGGGGGTGGCCGCCGTCGTGTCGCTGGAGGATTTGCTGCGGCTGGAGGAAATGGAAGACAAAGCCGACGTGAAGGCGGCGCGTAAGGCCCGCAAGGAAAAAGGGTCGGTATCGCTCGCGGAGGTCAAGAAGCGGCTGGGAATGAAATGACCGATGGGGCGCTACGCGGTCTCGTTCAAGCCGTCGGCCGAGCGTACGCTGCGGCGCCTGCCGAAGGGGGTGCAGCGGCGGATCGTGTCGGCCGTTGATTCGCTCGCCGACGATCCGCGGCCGTCCGGCGTGGTCAAGCTCCGGGGGGACACCAATCTCTGGCGGATTCGCGTCGGCGACTACCGCGCGGTCTACGAGATTCACGGCGATCGGTTGGTCGTGCTCATCCTGCGCGTGGCCCACCGCAAGGACGTGTACCGCCGGACGTGACGGCACCGAATGGCACGACGCAATGGCCGGCCGGCGGACTGCGACGATTGCGGAACTGCGCGCCATTCCACCGGGGATTTAACCCGGTCAGCGTTCGTCCCCGAACTGCTCGTCCCGGGACTGCCGTCCGCGGTTCTGAAGTCCGCGCGGCGACCCGGAAGCCCAAGGGGAGCGGTGCATTCGTTGGTTCCGGCGATCCCAGCAGGAATTCCGTGCATGAAAACGCCCGGCGGGTCGTGAAGACGCGCCGGGCGTTTGAATAAAAGAAAACAAGTTGATCGTCGGGCGGCGGGTCGCCCCGCTGCGCGTCCGCCGGTTTAGAGGCGGACTGGTTCTGCGCTGACGTTTCAAAACCGGACACGGGATCGGGCATTTCAGCCCGACTGACGACCTGACCATGCCGAAGCAGGTCCGGCTGCCAGCTTTCCAGTATCTGATTTTCTAGATTATCCCCTAGAAAGGAGGTGATCCAGCCGCAGGTTCCCCTACGGCTACCTTGTTACGACTTAGTCCCAGTCACCGAGCTCACCGTCGGCCGCCGCCCCCCTTGCGGGTTGGCTGAGCGGACTTCGGGTGCTCCCAGCTTCCATGACTTGACGGGCGGTGTGTACAAGGCTCAGGAACACATTCACCGCGCCATGGCTGATGCGCGATTACTAGCGATTCCAACTTCATGGAGTCGAATTGCAGACTCCAATCCGAACTGGGGCCCGTTTTCTGCGATTTGCTCCACCTCGCGGTCTCGCATCGCTTTGTACGGGCCATTGTAGCACGTGTGACGCCCTGGGCATAAAGGCCATGAGGACTTGACGTCGTCCCCGCCTTCCTCCGGCTTAACGCCGGCAGTCTCGTTAGAGTTCCCGGCCGAACCGCTGGCAACTAACGATAGGGGTTTCGCTCGTTAAGGGACTTAACCCGACACTTCACAGCACGAGCTGACGACAGCCATGCAGCACCTGTGCTGGTTTCACCCGAAGGTAGCATAGCCCGCTTTCACGGGTGCATCCCAGCATGTCAAACCCAGGTAAGGTTCTTCGCGTTGCTTCGAATTAATCCACATGCTCCACCGCTTGTGTGAGCCCCCGTCAATTCCTTTGAGTTTTAGCCTTGCGGCCGTACTCCCCAGGCGGCGCACTTATCGTTTTTACTTCGGCACGGAGTCCGTCAGTGGCACCCGTACCTAGTGCGCATCGTTTACAGCGTGGACTACCAGGGTATCTAATCCTGTTTGCTACCCACGCTTTCGCGTCTCAGCGTCAGGACAGGCCCAGCGACTCGCTTTCGCCACCGGTGTTCCGTTTGATCTCTACGCATTTCACCGCTCCACCAAACGTTCCAGTCGCCTCTACCTGCCTCAAGAATGGGGGTTTGCCCAGCCGTTCCTCGGTTGAGCCGAGGGATTTCACAAGGCACCTACCACCCCGCCTACACGCCCTTTAAGCCCAGTGATTCCGAACAACGCTTGCACCTTCCGTATTACCGCGGCTGCTGGCACGGAATTAGCCGGTGCTTCCTCTGGGGTCGATCAGAGCTTTCTAACCCCTGACAGCAGTTTACATCCCGAAGGACTTCATCCTGCACGCGGCGTCGCTCCGTCAGGCTTGCGCCCATTGCGGAATATTCGTTGCTGCAGCCACCCGTAGGTGTCCGGGCAGTGTCTCAGTCCCGATGTGGCGGGCCACGCTCTCACGCCCGCTACCCGTCCAAGCCTTGGTGAGCCGTTACCTCACCAACTAGCTGATAGGACATGGGCCGCTCCCAGACCGGCGGACCTTTTGCCGGCTGTGCCATGCGACACTACCGGGTCATCAGGTATTAGCGGCACTTTCGCGAGGAAGCCGAAGCTTCCGCCGTTATCCCTGTGTCCGGGGCACGTTACCCATGTATTCCTCACCCGTTCGCCACTAAACTCAACAGGAGTTACCCCCCATCGAGTTCCGTTCGACTTGCATGCCTTAACCACGCCGCCAGCGTTCGTTCTGAGCCAGGATCAAACTCTTCAGTTTGAAAATCGCCTCACCCCGACGACACCGCTTTCGCGACGCCGACGAGGATCGCTGACGAAAAAAGAAAAAAGGGGCATACTTCTCTTACACGTGTGAGAATGCTCCATCCGGAGAGCCCGAGGGCCATCCGTCTCGGCTACCCGTTTCCGGGACACCGAACTTTTTAAAGGCCGCCCAAACCGAGATCCGATCCCCGAAAGAACCGGAACGCGTATCGGCCGGACCGCCTCGCATTCCCACGACGATCAACCTGTTCACTTGTCAAAGAGCAGCAGGCCATCGAAGGCCGACGCCCGACCGCGATGCTATCGCGCCCAGGCGAGCAATGTAACTTAGCACATGGTTCCGGCTTGTCAAGCGCACCCATGACGGATTTTCCCGCCATGCGAAATCCACATCCCGGTTCGGCCGCCACGATTACGCGCAACCCGCGCCACTGGTTCGCAAACCGCGCGCAACATGCGATGCAACATAATGTTATATGCAGAACCAGATTCTCGTGCTCATCTTGCCATGAGTGTACTGAGCAGAATCAAAAGCGGAAGGGCAAAGGACAGGCAGAGCCCGGCGACCGCAAATCCGCGATTTCGCGGCTCCCGAAACCCGATGACCGAACACACCAGCCCCGCGACCCAGAGCAGCACGCCGACGAAAACCATCGCCATGATCGATGTAAACCACACCGGCCAGCGGTCCGGGTTCCGTGGATCCGCAAACTTCAGGATGTGCTTGTTGATATCCTCGGGAGAGGCATGAGTACCGACTTCTTCCAGCAGTCTCATTTCCAACAAGATCGCGCCGACCACGAGAAACGCAACGGACGTGAAGCTGATCACGAATGCCCAAACGGCAATCGGGTTTCGCCGTGCCCCGGGCGCGGCGAGCGACCCCTCCGCCAAGGGCTTGGACGGCTGCACGGCCCGCGCCGGCGCCGGCGCGTCGGACGCCGTGTAGGTCGATTGGGCCGGGGCGGTCACGGCGTTGCGGCAGTAGGGGCAGGCCACCGTCCGACCGGCCCAGGGGTCGTCGATCTCGATGGGGTTGCGGCACGACGGGCATTCGAACTGAACGGCCATGACCGCGAACGTATTCGGGGCGCGAGCGTCGGTCAATCGCGCGGCGCTCGCCGCGACGCGCGCGCCGAGAACCGGATGCTAACCGCGCTCAAGCCGGCACCCGTTCCGTCCCGATATTCACGCACGCGAATCGGAATGAACGGCCCACGGGCGACGTTAGGGGAAGCGCCATGACCAAGAGCGAACTCATCGAGCAAATCCGATCAATCAACCGCGGCGCGACGCGGGAATTCCTGACCGAGTTCACCGAGCGCGAACTCAACGACTACGTACGGCAGCTGTCCATGACGGGCGCGCCGCGGGTCGACTACGATCCGCCCGGGGTCGGTCCGGCGACGGCGCGTCTGGCTGTTTGACCAGCGGCCAATATCGGCCGCAGATGCCGAGCGTCGACATTTCCCCACCTACGCGGCTGTTGGGCGCAGAGAATAATGGCGAAAACGTTTCAAAAACGGCGTAGAAAAAATTCGCGCAGTGGTGCTGTGGTGGGGCGGGTGGTTCGTTGAATGAACCCCGTTTGAAACGCCGTCGAAGGGCGCTCAAACGGGGTTCGGTGGGTTGGTCCTACGAATCGCTTTCA
>JABFSN010000026.1 GCA_013140575.1 Phycisphaerales bacterium
GGGTGGGGGAGCGGACCGTCTACCGGCGGATGGGCGAGCCGGGCTTCCGCGGGCGGGTCAACGCGGCAAAGGCGGCGATCGTCGAGCACGCCGCGGGGCGGATGGCCGGGTCGATGACCGCCGCGGCCGACACGCTCCGCGGTCTGCTGTCGGCCGAACGCGAAGCGACGCGGCTGGGGGCGGCGCGGTCCATTCTGGAACTGGGCCCGCGGCTGCGCGAGGCCGCGGAACTGGAACGCCGCATCACCGATCTGGAAACGACGGCGGCACAACGCATCGAGCAGCTTGAGGACCGGCTCCGCGAAGGCGGGGAATTCGGACGGCGCGAGGGGCGGGAAGTCGGGCGTCACGAAGGCGGGTCATGGCCACGCGGATGAACCGGGTCGAACGGCTGGAAACGCGTTTCGCGTCGCGGCGGGCGCTGACGCACGAGGTCATCATCCGCGCCTTTCGAGTCATTTGTCCGCGGTGGCAGGACTGCATGGGAACGCCGATCGGCGACGAACCCGACGTGGAAGCGGACCGGGAGCGCAAAAGCGAAATCCGCCGGCGGGTTTGGGACGAACTGCGGCGAAGGGGGTACGACGTTCCGGCGGGGGCGGAAGGGAATGCAGAATGAGAATCACGGTACTGCAAGCGGTTTTTCTGACGGGACTAGCGGGGTGTGGGGCGGGCTTTCCGTTCACATCCGCGCGGGAAACGTGCATGATGAACGGCGATGTTACAAACGCGGACATCGACACGTTGATTTCGGCGGTGCAACGGGCGAGGGATCGCGGCGATTCCGAAGAGTCGGCAATCAACACCTTGAACCAAGGATGTGCCCAAGGGTGCGAAGCCTTGGCTGGCGACAGCATCGCGGGACTCGAATGCCTGCGGGGGTGCATCAACTGCGCTTCCGCCATCGTCCGCGAAGTCTATGATGATAGATGAACGACGCGCCGAACCGGACCGAAAACGCGTCCGCGAATTCGACCGGCGGAACGGGGAAAAGCTTCGGCGAAGGGGGTATGATCTTCCGGTGTGCAAGGGAGACTGATCCTGTGATGGATGCGAGGCCGACCCGGCCGTTGCGGCCGGCCGGTCCGTTGAGGTCGTTGCGGTCGTTCTGGTCGTCGCGGCCGGTCTCGTTGGTCTGGCCGTTGCGGCCTAGTGCCTGAATCGGGTGACAGAATCGGCGCGATGAAGTGCGGCGGCGGCGGCGTAAGATGAACTGACGGGAACTCGCTTGTGAGGATGAATCCGGGCGGCAAAGGTTCATCAACGAATGGCTGACCCTCCGGCTTCGGAGGGAGTGAGGATTGGACGCTTTCCAATGGGAGAACAAAGGGCTGTAAGCTGTCGTCGCAATCGTAAATAAGTTTCAATAGACCATCATCGTTGCTCAAAACCAGAAGCGCAGCGTCGGTGTGACGGGCGATGCCGCCGTCTTGCAGTCGTGTGAATCGAGTTACTGACGGCCCTTGTGCAACAACGGTCGAATCCATTGAAAACGAAGCGTCGCAGCTGACGAATAGGTTTCCTTGGCGGAATTCAATGCGCGTCACTACCAAGGTCAGCGTGGCAGCGCCAAGATCGACCGCACCTTGGGCACCGACTTGCGGCTCGTTTTCGTTGAACATTACGGGCAACCCATCGGATCGGACGAAAACAGAGCCGTGGAGAACGGACGATTCGCTTGCCAGCGTGAGGTTGCGATACTCGCGGGTGACGACGCATGAGCCTTCACCGAAATAGGTTCCGGGGATGAACGACACCGGCGACAAGTTTGGTTGGGGTATCTTCGCATGGTCGGTATACTCGGCGCCGATCCACAACGGGATGCCGATCACGGCGAATAATGCAATCGTCATGTAAACACCCCCCTTTATGCCGCTCGGTTCTGACCGAGATGTTTCCTTCGCGGACTCCAACGGCGGAGTTGATTGGGCGGCACCTGCGTCGGCCAAATCCGGCGAACTCTTCTTCACCGGATCGGGCATGGCCGGTTCTGCGAGAGTAATGCGAATGGGCTGCGGGCGAACGCGAACCTTGGGCAATGCTTGCGGGGTAGGACTTGGAAGATTCGAAGTGGGTGAATTCCGAGATTGCCACAGAATCACGGCAGTTACGACGAACAGGAGCGCGACGCCCAAGTCAATGGGCTGCCAGATTCCGCGTGTGAGTTGAACGGGTATCAATGGGTTGAACATGACCGCGACGACGGCAAATGTCGGGACGGCCCATGTTCGGTTCCGCCTAGACGACACGATGGCAACCCAGATGCTTGCGAAACAAACGGTCCAGCGTAGATAACCATAGAAGTCGGAATCGTGGCGCTCCAACGCCGAGAGAAGCATGGCGCACGCGACGCCGCAAGGTACGATGTGAAGTCGTGCGGTCACGTTCATCGCACCGGATCGAAGTAATCTGAATCCTGATCGTCATCGTAGGGCGGTTCCGAAAGCGCCATGTCGTAGCCCTCGATAAAAGCTGCTTCAGAAGCGCGCTTGGCAAGGTAGTATTGCATTGCGAACAGCCAACCCGCCGGCGTGGCGACGCCCGCTTGCGATTTTGGTTCCGAGAATTGCTCGACCTTTCGTACCTTCACCGCTTCCGCCGCACGAACACACCACAAGTCTCCGTTCGATTCGATGACGTAAAGCGACCCATCCGCGGCCGGGTACGCTTCGCCGGGTGAATCGAATTCCCCACGCGCGAGGGGTTCCGAATCTGATGGCGAGGCGTTGTCGGCAGCAGATTGGAATTCGCAGCCCACGATGAGTGAAGCGAGAACGACTGCCGTGATTCGGGTCATGGTAATCGCACCTTTCAGGGCCAATCGGCGTTGAAGACGGGGTGTCGGCGAGTTAACGAATCGGACTTCGTCCGTACGGAATCCCTCAGCGAAACAGCGCCGGAAGGACTGACGGAAATCGGAGTGACCAGAACTGCGAGACGTTGGCGGTTGTTCATCGGTGTCACCTGACGATTTTCATGCGGGCTTGGCCACCGGGCGAAGCGCCCTTGCGACGTTTCGGAGAAACACGGCACCGAGGTAGGCAATGGCAATGGCGAGGATGGAGTCCACGATCGCCATCCGCAGAACCCATTCGGTAACGGTTTTGCAGCCGGTCCCCTTGATTCGGTTGATCGACGGGTCGGTTGTATCGTACTCGACTTCGACCGGAACCGGATTATCGGGGTCGATGAATTCGGGCGGTAAGCGCCCGCTCATGTAGCGAGTTCTTCCCATGAATTCGCGACCGTCCGAGAGCTGAAATACATACGCGCCCCAATGAGTCCAACCGACCCCGTATCGGTCTCCATCCACCAAGTCTTCCCATCCTTCGACGATTTGACCGGCTGCCGTGGAAGAATGTTGAATCAGGCGCAATTCGTGAAATGGATTGCGCTCACTGGAAAAAACCAGCGCGACCAGCCCGATGACAACTAGATGACCCCCGGTGGTCTTGGTGGGTTCCCATCGGTCGGCCGATTTATGAAAACCATCGCCTGCCATACTGAGCCAGATTACCGCATGGCGGCGGCGGATATCAAATCGCAAGCGGGGGAGCGGGTTCGGCGGCTCCGTGACCACAAGGGGTGGTCGCAGGAGCGGCTGGGGTTCGAGTCGGGGCTGCACCGCAACTACATCGGCGGGATCGAACGGGGGGAACGCAACGTCGCCGTGGTGAACATCGCCAAGCTGGCCAATGCGCTGGGGGTTCGGCCGCGGGCCTTGCTGCCGTAAGCCGGGGCGGATCAATTCACACGCGCACACGCCGCGAGCGGGACTGCTGTTGCCACACGGTCCGACGGGATTAGAATTCCCGCGACGGGGCGGCGGAGTAATTACCCGCCAAGCGGTCCGGCGCGTGATGCGGAAGCACCTACCCGCGTCACGCGACGGGCCGACCCGCAAGGAAGTAGGTGCAACATGTCCCAATTTGAAATCGACCCGGAACCGGTTGCGATCACCATGCGCGGGGCATCCCCGGAATTGGCGGAACTTTTCACAACGGCGCTGGTGCGCAAACAGCAATGTGCGGAGAACTTCAAGACCGAATTTGCAACCGATGCCACGGTTCGTACCGAAATCGAGCGGGTCATACTCCGGGAAATCCTTCCATTCTACCACGTTTCGCACCTGGACCGTTGGACGGAGGCGCGGCGGATTCTGGGAGAATTCAAGTCAGAACACGCGGGGACGCTTGCCGAAATCGACCGCCGCATAAGGGCCGACGAAGATTTGACTCCAGAGTTCTTTGAGTTGTCTTCCGCCCTTATTAGACTCACCTTAAACGAGGACCATTGGTCGTACTGCCTTGAACATGAAAATGACGAATACCCATACCGACCCCCCACTGGCGCGCGCACGGGCGAGCTTGAGTCGCGCGTTGAGGCTCGCTTCCGGGATATCGACAAGAAAATCGTTGCGGGCATTCTTCGGGGGCTTGCGGACCGCGGGTTACTCAAGAGGACAGTGCGCAAACTGCGCTCGACTCGCGGGCGTGACAAAATATACGACGAGGTCTGCTGGGAACTGACCGACCCACAAGAAACGACCGCGACCGGGGGAGAGGACGACCGGGAGAAGTTGCGGGACAAGGCGACGGAGTTGGAGCGAATCCGTCTGACCGATGAAGAATGGAAGGTACTCGAAAAGCTAGACGAAGAGTCGCCGCACATGCAGACATTGACACAGTTGGAAGCAAGCACACGAATGACCGCCAAGACCGTAGGCTTGTGCGTGAATCAGTTGATCGCGGATAACTTGGCGAGCCGACCGCGGGGGCCAAAAAGCGGCGCGGCGATTACGCCGACGGGTCAAGACTTGATTCAGCGGAAACGCGGGACCGGTTCAGCCGAATAATTACCGCGTAATTACGTCATATCTACCGACAAGCTCAACGCGTACCCGCCACAATGGCGGGCATGAACCAAAACCAAGTACATAACCTGTTGTCTGTTGGGCCGATGGCGCGCCGCTTGCGTGTCCCGGTTCGTTGGCTGCGTGCTGAGGCCGACGCCGGACGAGTCCCCGTACTTCGGGCAGACCGTGCGTACCTGTTCGACGCCGAAGCCGTCGAGGCTGTGCTGTTGGACCGGGCACGGCAAACGAAAGCGGGGTGCGACGGTGAAGAATAGCACACCCGTCAATCCGTCCGTCCCGTCCGGCACCGATGTGCCCATTCTCGGCTTGCGGCCGGTCGATGCGGCACGGGCGATCGGCGTTTCGCCAAGAAAATTATGGGAAGTCACAGCCGACAAGAGCAGCGGAATCCCCCATGTACGGCTGGGGAAGTGCGTCGTTTACCCGGTCGGTCCGCTGACTGAATGGCTGGCCGCGCGGGCGGCGGCGAATGGGAAGGGGGTGCGAAATGATAGTCCATGAAAGTGCCCGCGGTCCCTTGGCGGGGGCGGTCGCGGGCGAATGCGAACTACTCAATCACCAGTCTATCGACCGTTCGCGGCGTGGTCAACCGGCCGCGGAATCCAAACGCGACAACACGTTGCGGCTGATCGTGACGGCGCTCGTTTCGGCAATTGCCGACGGGCGCGTGCAACATGCGAGCCTATACGCGCGTTCGGCGGCGCGGCTGGCGCGGCGGGGGGTTCGGTGATGGGTGCGAACACACCAAGAATCGAAGATGCGTTGGCACTGGCACGGTTGGGGCTGCGCATATTGCCATTGAAGCCGCGGGAAAAAACGCCGTTGATCCGTAACTGGCCGACGCTGGCGACGACCGATCCGACGACGATTCAGAAGTGGTTCGCGCAGTGGCCGAAGATGAACATCGGCGTGGCGACTGGTCATGGGTCCGATGTCATCGTTATCGACGTGGACAGTTACCGGGGCGGCGATGAAGCGCTGGAGGCGCTGGTCGCCGAGCTTGGCCCCCTGCCCGATACCCCGGAATCGTTGACCGGCGGCGGCGGGCGGCAGTTGTTCCATCGGCGTCCCGTCGGAGTTGAAATCCACAACGCGAGCGACAAAGAGGGACACGCCGGTTTCGATGTTCGCGGTGAAGGGGGTTACGTCGTGGTTCCGCCTTCGGTGCATCCGAATGGCAAGCCCTACGCATGGGAAATCGAACACGACCCGAGGGACGGCTATCCGTTTGCGGAATTGCCGCGGGCGTGGGTGGAATTCCTGTCGAGCCGGGGGCGGGCGGCGGAACGCAAGCCGGTCAAGCCGAATGGGACGAATCCCAATGGCACACTTCAAGAGGGTTCGCGGAATACGACGCTGACGCAGCTTGCCGGTGCCATGCGGCGGCGGGGGTGCGACGAAGTCACGATCCGGGCGGTGCTCCTGGCCGAAAACGCCAAGCGGTGCAATCCCCCGTTGTCCGAATCCGAAGTCGCGGGCATCGCGGCGAGCGTGGCACGATACGAACCGGCCGAGCCGAAGGCCGTCATGCCCCGCCGGCCGTGGGCGCCGTTCCCGACGGAATTACTGCCGGAACCCGTCGAACGATTCGTCGTGGCGACGGCGGATGCGCTGGGGTGCGATCCGGCGATGGTGGCGATGCCGACGTTGAGCGTGCTGGCGGCATCGGTTGGAACGACCCGCGTCGCCGTGCCGAAGGGTTCGTGGGCCGAGCCGTGCATCATCTGGACGTGCAACACCTGTAGAAGCGGATCATTGAAGACGCCCGGTCAAGAGGCGGCGGTCAAGCCGTTGTTGAACGCGCAGATACTTGCGATGCAGACGTATGCGGCGGAAATGGAAGCATACGAAACGGCGATGGACTGGTACGACAAGCGAAAGAAAGAATTCGACCGCAAGGCAAGTGCGACCGAGCCACCGGTAAAGCCGGAACGACCGACGTGCAGACGAGTGTTGGTCAGTGACACGACGACAGAGGCACTCGCACCGATCTTACTGGCGAACCCCCGCGGATTGTTGGTGGCACGCGACGAATTGGCCGGGTGGTTTCGCGGGTTCAACCAGTACAAGAAGCAAGGGAGCGACGTGGCGCAATGGTTGGAGCTGCATCGCGCCGGGACGCTGATCGTGGACCGCAAATCGGGGGATATGCGAACGATATTCGTTCCACGGGCCGCGGTGTCATTGTGCGGCACGATTCAGCCCCGAACGCTGGCGGCGGTGCTGACGCCTGAAATGTTTGAAAGCGGGATGGCCGCACGCATTCTGATTGCACAGCCGCCGGAACGGATCAAAAAATGGTCGAAGCGCGTGCCGAGCGCGGCGACGGTGGCGGCCTACGAAGCGGTCATCGGGTCGTTGCTGACGTTGCAGCATGAGGATGGCGAACACGGGCCGCAACCGATCCGGCTTCGCCTGACGGAAGAAGCCGAGTTCGCTTGGGCCGAGTGGTACAACCGGCACGGGATTCGGCAGTTTGAGGCGGATTCCGACGACGAGTCGGCGGCGTTGGCGAAGCTCGAAGGGTATGGGCTGCGGTTCGCGCTTTTGTTCACGCTGGCCGACCATCCGACCGCGCCGGGCATCGGGGCCGACGCGATCCGCCGGGGCTGTAGGTTGGCCGATTGGTTCGCCGGTGAGGCCGAGCGGGTCTATGGGACGCTGGCCGAATCGGGTGAGGATCGGGAGCGGCGGCAGTTGGTCGAATGGATTCGGCGACGTGGTGACGCGGTGACGGTCCGTGAACTGACGCACGGGATGCGCCGGTTTCGGGGACGTGGCGACGCGGCGAGCGAGGCGTTGAACGGGCTGGCGTCGGACGGTTTGGGTGCGTGGCGAAACGATGGGGCGCGCGACGGCCGACCATCGGAATCGTTCCACCTGAACCCCGTCACCGATACCGATGCCGCGGATGCCGTCACCGGTGTCACCGTCTCCGAAACCCCCATTGGCGTGGCCGGGAATGATGGTTTTGGTGACGGTGACGGTGGTGACGGGGTTCAATCGGCAATTATTGGTGACGACGCCGAGACGTCCATCGACGAATTGAACGGGCTGGCGGATGACGCGAGCGACGCGGATCGGGAGGCGGGGGACGGCGAATGGACGGGGTGACGCTGTTGCGGGAGGCGGCGGAATCGGGGCTGGCGGTCACGGCCGACGACGGCAGGCTGGTCGTCCGGGGGCCGCGGCGTCTTGAAGCGCTGGCCAAGCGGCTGATTGAACACAAGCCGATGGTGCTGGCGGCGCTGGCGGGCGAGCCGGTGGAGATCATCGGTCGGACGTGCATCCGGTTCACCGCGGACGCCACGGAACACGACAAGGCGGTCGTGCGGGCGATGGCCGAATGGGATGAAATGCACCCGACGGCCGGGCGGCGGAAAGAAAAGACTTGACATTGTGTTGCAATTGCGATATCGTGACGATGATGAAAACGAGTGAATCGGGAATCGTCGCCGAATTGAAGCGGGCGATCGCGGAAAGCGGGCGGACGCGGCTGGCGTTGGCCAAGGCCGCGGGACTGCCCTACGCGGTGGTCCATATGTTCGTCGCGGGCAAACGCGGGCTGTCGCTGGACTCGGCGGCGGCGCTGTGCGACGTGCTGGGTTTGGAGCTGCGCCGGGTGCGGCGCAAGCGGAAGGACGGCTGACAATGGCGAGCATCACACGGGAATCGAACGGGCGGCGGACGATTCAATTCGTCGGGGGCGACGGTCGGCGGCGGAGCATCCGGCTGGGGCGGGCGACCCAACGGACGGCCGACGCGGTCAAGGTGAAGGTTGAACAGCTTGCGTCGGCGGCGATGACCGGGCACGCGATGGACGACGAAACCGCCCGCTGGGTGGCCGGTCTGGACGAAACGATGCACGGCAAACTGGCGATGGTCGGGCTGATCGCCCCGCGGGATGCCGTCACGCTGGGGGCGTTTATTGACGGCTATGTCGGGTCCAGAACGGACGTGAAGGGAACGACCGCGACGGTTTACGGTCACACGCGCCGCAACCTGATTGACTGTTTCGGGGCGGGCGTGCGGATGCGTGACCTGACGGCCGGGGACGCCGATCGGTTTCGGTTGCACCTGATCGAACAGGGATTGGCCGAGAACACCGTGCGGCGGCGGTGCGGCATTGCCAAGCAGTTTTTCCATGCGGCGGTGCGGCGAAAACTGATCGAGGCGAATCCGTTCGCGGACCTGACGGCTGCCGTGCGGGGGAATCCCAGCCGCTATCGGTTCATCACGCAACAGGAGGCCGGGCGGGTGATGGACGCGTGCCCCGATGCGGAATGGAGGCTGATCGTGGCGTTGAGCCGGTACGGCGGGTTGCGGTGCCCGTCGGAGCATTTCGCCTTGCGGTGGTGCGACGTGGACTGGGATCGTGGCCGTATCAACGTCCCAAGCCCCAAGACGGCCCATCACGCGGGCGGCGACCGGCGGGCGGTGCCGTTGTTTCCTGAACTACTGCCGTACCTGCGCGACGTGTTCGAGCGGGCGGACGAGGGGGCCGTCCACGTCATCACCCGGTATCGTGACCCGGCGCAGAACTTGCGGACGCAATTCATCCGCATCATTCGGCGGGCGGGGCTGGAGCCGTGGCCGAAGCTGTTTCAGAACATGCGTAGCAGCCGCGAAACCGAGCTTGCCGAGCGGTGGCCGTTGCACGTCGTCTGTGCGTGGATCGGCAATTCGCAAGCGGTCGCGGCCAAGCACTACCTGCAAGTCACCGACGAACATTTCGAGCGTGCGGCGATGAGCGCCCCTGGTGGGGACGACGCGATCGAAGCCGACGAATCGAAGGCGGTGCAGAATCCGGTGCAGCAAACCGCCGAACGGTGTCGCAAGGCGGCGCATGGCGATTGCGCGGAAGCCGACGAATCGGCGTTTTGCGATACGCCGCGAGGATTTGCGACAGCGTGCGGCACTGCCGGGATCGGGGGGATGGGCGGTGAGGGACTCGAACCCCCAACCTCCTGCGTGTAAGGCAGGCGCTCTAGCCAATTGAGCTAACCGCCCGGCGCGGGGGGCATGGCGAAATCGAAGGCGGTCGCACGCGAACACCGGGTTCGCGCGCGGTCGCGGGCCTCGAGCCGGCCGCGGGTCATCAAAAAAGCGGGCGCGACACGCCGCAGGCATGTCGCGCTCGCACATGGGTTCCGCTCCCCGACCCTGTACCACGATCGGGCCGGCTGAATCTCTCAATACCCTATCGGGCCATGACCTCCGGCAAACCGAGTCTTTCAGAACCCTATTGCGCCAAAACTTCCAGCAGTTGCATCCTGAAAACCAACGTCGCGTTGGGCGGAATGGAACCGCCCGCCCCCGCCGCTCCGTAGGCCAGATCGGGCGGGATGATCACCCATGCGTCGCCGCCGGGTTTCATGCTGACCAGAGCCTCCTGCCAACCCTTGATGACTCCGTTGACCCGCGTCTGAAACGGTTGCCCGCGATCGACCGACGAATCGAATTTCTTTCCGTCGGGCAGCCAGCCGGTGTAGTGGGCCTTGACCGCGCTGGTCGGCGTGGGCGAATCGCCGGCGCCTGCCTTGACGTGGACGATCCACATCTTGGAATCGGTGAATTTGCCCGTGGAGGTGTCCACGCCCTGGGCCGCGACGAACAACCGGGCTTTTTCAAACACGTCCGTCTCGGCCCGCTTCAACGCCTCCGCCATTTCCGCCTCCTTCTGCTTGGCGGCGTTGATGGCGCCTTCGACGGCCGATGCCTCCACTCGCGCCGCCTTGTTGATGACCACGGGCGTGTCGGCCGCGGCCGCCTTGCCGCCGTCGGCCCGCGGATCCATGTGTACCGGGGTCTTGGCCATCTTGTCGATGGTGTCCATGCCCTCGATCACCCGGCCGAATACGCAGTAGCCCCACGAACCCGGCTCGGTCTTGCCGGAATGGTTCAACCGCGTGTTGTTGGCGACGTTGATGAAGAACTGGCTGGTGGCCGAATTCGGATCGCTGGTGCGGGCCATGGCGATGGTGCCGATGTCGTTGGTCAGACCGTTGTCGGCCTCGTTGGCGACCGGATCCTTGGTGGGCTTCTTGGTGTAATCGGTGGTCATGCCCCCGCCCTGAATCATGAAGCCGTCGAGGATGCGGTGGAACATGGTGCCGTCGTAGAACCCCTCGTTGGTGTACGCCAAAAAATTCTCAACGGTTTTCGGCGCCTTGGTTTTGTTCAGTTCCAGAACGAAATCGCCCAGCGTCGTCGAAACCTTCACGTACTCGAAATCATCCGCCCTCAACGGCATGGCCAGAACTCCCATGGCGCAGACCGCGAGGCAGCCGGCCTTCTTGAATGATGGCATGTCCAAACCCCTTGTCGCCCGTCCACACGGGCATGGTTCCGCCGCGTCCACGCGACGGGCACCTGACACCAGATTCCCGCCGACCCGCTGCCGGCGACACGGGCGAAAGCCTAACCGAGCACGGTCCGGGCGACAAGGAGGGGGTGACGGCGATACCCGAGTTTAGACGCGCTGCCCGTGGGCGAGGAACGATTCCACGTGTTGCCGAATGGCCTCACGCATGTTCTTCTTCGCGTCATCGATGGTCTTGCCGTTGCTGAAACAACCCGGAAGCGTAGGACTGTAGGCCGAAAACCCTTCGTCCGCGCATTCCTTCTCCACGACGATTTCGAAGGTGAAGAATCTCATCGACGCACCCCACAATCTACCAACTACTCAAACCGTCAGCTTGTCCCGAAGATAATCCAGGCACCTCGACCTGTCGATTCGCGACTGGCTCGCGTCGTCGCGGTTGCGCACCGTCACCGTGCCGTCCTCTTTTGACTGCCCGTCTATGGTGAAGCAAAAGGGCGTGCCGGCCTCATCCATGCGCGCGTAGCGTTTGCCGATGGACTGCTTGGCGTCGTATTGCGCCGGGAACTGGGTCTTGATCGCCCGGTAGATGGGCTCGGCGATTTCCGGAAGACCGTCCTTGGCCACCAACGGGAAGACCGCGGCCTTGATCGGGGCCAGACGCGGGTGGAAACGCATGAACTCCGGGCTGGCCCGGGTCTCGTCCACGGTGTAGGCCTCGGTAATGACGGCCAATGTGAACCGGTCCGCGCCGGCCGACGGTTCGATGACGTGGGGGACGTATTTTTTCTTGGTCTCGTCGTCGATGACCGCGAAGGCGTTCTCGTCGCCGCGGGCGAACTTGCCGTGCTGATTCAGATCGAACGACCCGCGATGGGCCACCCCCTCCAGCTCCTGCGGCTCGTTGCTGAACGGGAACATGTATTCAATGTCCGTGCAGGCCCGGCTGTAATGGGCCAGCTCTTCCGCTCCCTGCTGCCGGGGTCGCAGCTTGTCACTGCGAATGCCCAGCGATTCGTACCACTTGATACGCGTGTTTCGCCAGAACTCGTACCACTCCATGGCCGTCGGCTCGCCGTCGGCGCACAGTTCGTCGGGCTTGCAGAAGAACTCGATCTCCATCTGCTCGAACTCGCGGCTGCGAAACGTGTAGTTCCGCGGATTGATTTCATTCCGAAACGCCTTGCCGATCTGGGCGATGCCGAAGGGAATCTTCACCCGCGACGAGTCCATGACGTTTTTGAAATTGACAAATATGCCTTGTGCCGTTTCCGGGCGAAGGTAGACTCTGTTTGCCTCCTCTCTTAGAGCGCCAGTGTGGGTGTCAAACATCAAATTAAACTCTCGCAGATCGGTCAAGTCGCCTCCACAAACTGGGCAGGGCCCTGCGATGTTTCTATTCGGACTATCAGGAAATTGACTTCGTGGTATTGCGTCTAGGCGCGACACAACCCCTTGATACCGATTTCCGTCGTCATCGACAGCCTTGAATAGCGCCAGCGTGTGCTTTTGGGCTCTCGCCACGACTCTAGTTGATTTCAATTGGGCTGATTTGAACTGTTTGCCTGCCCGGTTGATCGCAGACTCGACGTCATTTAGCGCTTCCGCCACACCATCGACTTGAGTTGAGGCTATCCATGTGCGCCTGTTCTTCATCAGTGAAATATCGCGAACAGCGAGACTGAATCCCTCCTTCGTAAACGACGCATCGAAGCCAGTTTCGTCGTAGACGCCCTCTGGAAGCAGTTCCACGGTCCACACTTGGTCTGCGCGAAAGAGTTTTTTACAACCGTCGGCCTTGCAGGCGACCATCGGATCCTTGAATCCCCCGACGTGCCCGCTTGCGACCCAAACCTTGGAATTCATAATGATCGCGCAATCCACCCCGACCATCTGAAACTCGACGCCCTTGGGCCCGAGGGGCGGGTTGCGGACCATGTCCTGCCACCAGGCCTCTTTGATGTTGCGTTTGAGCTCGCAGCCCAGCGGGCCGTAGTCCCAGAAGCCGCCGATGCCCCCGTAGATTTCGCTGGATTGAAAGATGAACCCCCGCCGCTTGCACAACGCGACGATCTTCTCCATCGTCGTCCCGGTTTGTTCCGCCATGTTCGTTTCACCCGTTCGTGAACGCCCTCGCGGCCGACCGCCGCGCTGGTCACGCAAATAGAAGCCTCGTTCGTTCCGAGCCGCGACCGTAAGGGAGCGGTCCGCATGATACAACCACCGCGCCCCGGGGTCACGCGTTGACCGCACCTATCCCATTGCCGTATAATGACCTGCGAGTCGGTTGGGCCCCTGATAGCGGGTGTCCGAGCATCGAACCGCGGCGGTCGAAAATCACCAAACGCGATCCCTGCGTCGCCCAGCGACCGATAGGACGACTACGGGCGATTATGCGAGGTCGAAGCGCATGACGCTTGAAACCACGGTCGCGAGTCAGCCTGCGAGTCGTGGAATGGACAGCTTGACGCCGCATCCGCGAGAGCTCCCGGCGGGCAGAACCCTCACCCCTGCCCCTCTCCCTGGGAGGGAGAGGGGAATTCAAACGGCCTCGCGGGAATAGGGAGTTCTTACCAACCTGAAGGCCATGAAGACCCGCTGAGCCATGAGAATCCGCGACGCACTCAACCAGCCGCGACCGGCCCTGTCGTTCGAGTTCTTTCCGCCGAAGGACGAGATCGGCTTCTGGGACCTGTTCAAGACCATCGGGGCGCTCAAACCGCTCGCCCCCACCTATGTCTCGGTCACCTACGGCGCCGGCGGCAGCACCCGCCGACACACCGTCAATCTCGTCGAACGCATCAAGAACGACCTGGCCATCGAAACCATGGCCCACCTCACCTGCGTCGACGCCACCAGGGCGGAGATAGCGGCCGTCCTCGACGAACTGAAAGGCAGCGGCATCGAAAACGTGCTTGCCCTGCGCGGCGACCCGCCGCAGGGCAGCCAACGGTTCGTGAAGACGGAAGGCGGCTTCGCCTTCGCCAATGAACTGGTCGCCTTCATTCGCGAGCGTTACGATTTCTGCATCGCCGCGGCCTGCTATCCCGAATGCCACCCGGAATGCAAGGACGTTCGTCGCGACATGGATAACCTCAAACGCAAGGTCGACGCCGGCGTCGATATTCTGATTACGCAATTGTTCTTCGACAACGCCGATTTCTACGCCTTCCGCGACCGGGCCGAACGCGCGGGCATCACCGTGCCCATCATCGCGGGCATCATGCCCGTCCTCAGCGTCAAGCAGATCAAGCGCTTCACCACCATGTGCGGGGCGACCATTCCCGCCCCCCTGCTCGCGAGAATCGAAAGCGTCGAGGACGACGCGGAGGCCGTCCGTCATCTGGGCGTCTATCACGCGACCGAGCAGTGCAACGACCTGCTGGACAACGCCGTCGCGGGCATTCACTTCTACACGTTGAACCGCTCCACCGCGACGCGGGCCATTTTTCAGCAGATCAAAACCCGCCTGCCGGTCACCCGATAAGGCGAGCCCGCACGCACCTTCCACGGGATCAAAGGTCATTGGCGATCGCCGCCCGCGAATTTCGCGTCGTTCTCGGGAAGGGGGCGGTCACCCCTCGCGCCGAGGAGCGACGGATTTGGGCTGGGGCGGTGGTGGTCGGCGACGTACGATTCGACCACCATGTTGTTCCTGCTCCCGACGGAAGCGATCGGCCATCTTGTGTATGTCGCCGTCGCACTCCTCCGCGATGCGGGCGCCGTTGCTCCTCATTTCGTCCACCACCGGGTCTCGTTCCACGACTTGCCCTCCGTTAAACCTCAGGCTCCAACATCAATTCTTCGGGCGTGCAGATCACCGGGGAAATCAAATGTAGTCGCCGATTCAGCACGTCAATGTGCCGGCGTTTTCCGGCGTTGGCCAGGTGGGCGAAATTCCATGTCACCAGATACTCGATCTCGTGGACCGAGGGCAGGGCAAGGTGAAAGGCGTCGCGAAGGTCGCGGCGCGGCATGGCGAAGTTGTCCACGTAGAACCGGGCGACGCGCTCGACCTCTTCATCGACTTCCAGTATTGCGAATTCCTCAACCAGCTTCAGTCTGATGCTTGCTCGACCGGCGTCTCCCGCGGCCAACTCGTCGAGCACGATCTGCGAGACGAACACATCGAACCGCGACAGGTCCGCGTCCCACCATCGCCGCGTCAGCAGGTGCCTCGCGTGGACGATGGGGTCGGCGCCTTGCGGGAGATGGTAACTGGGCACCGTGGAATCGAGGTACACCGTCGGTTTCACGATGATACTCTATCGGAACGCATAATTCGCCACAATCCGGATTTCGGTTACTGGTACAGTTTGGTTTCTGACATTCCGAGCCCACCGGAGGCGGGCGAAAAACCTCACCTGCCGGGCAAGATTCTTCGGTCGCTGCGCTCCCTCAGAATGACAGGGGTAGGTGCGCTCCCTCAGAATGACAGGAGTAGGTGCGCTCCCTCAGAATGACAATGTGCCGGACAACGCTCCCAACTATACCAGTACCGGATTTCGGGACGCCGAACGCCGAGGGCTTCCATGCACACAAACCCCCATCCAAGGCGGCCGCGGGCGGAACGCGATTCCCGAGTGAATTAGGCCCACGCGCCGCCGGGCCACCAAAAAAAGCGTTCGCAATTTCTTGCCGTCTCGGTATAGTGGGGGGGATTAGGCTCATTTCCCGTGGTCCGTCAGTATTTGGAGGGAAGCAAGATGTTCGAGGGGAATCGTCATCCTGAAGCCGCCGCCCAAACCGGTTCGATCGGTTCGATTCAGGACACCGCGCGCCGTCGGCCGCGAAACGGCGTCGCGCCCGGTCGCGTGCGTCGCGTGGTGACGCTCACCGGGGTGCTTCTGGCGCTCACGGCGCCCGCGCGGGCCCAGCATTCGGCGGCGCGTGAATGGAACGAACAACTTCTGAGCGCCATACGCCGCGACTTCGCGCGTCCGACGGTGCACGCCCGAAACTTGTTCCATACTTCGGTGGCGATGTGGGACGCATGGGCCGCCTACGACTCGGTCGCCGACACCTATTTGCATCACGAACGGGCGACCGCCCCGGACATCGAGGCCGCCCGTGCCGAGTCCATCAGCTTCGCCATGTATCGCATCCTGCGGCACCGCTTCGCCACATCTCCCGGCGTCGCGCTTTCTTATGCCTCGTTCGACGCCAAGATGGTCCAGTTCGGTTACAACTCGGCGTTCACCTCCACTGTGGGGAACACCCCGGCAGCGCTGGGCAACCGCATCGCCGCCGCGGTCATCGCGTACGGTCTGGCCGACGGCTCCAACGAGGGTCTCGGTTACGCCAATCAGCACTATGCTCCGATCAACCCGCCGCTTGTGGTCGCCCTTCCGGGCAATCCCGACATTCTGGACGCCAATCGGTGGCAGCCCCTGGCACTCAGTTTTTTCATCGACCAGAACGGCAACATCATCCTGGGCGGCTATCCTCCCGCGCTCACCCCTGAATGGGGGTTGGTGAAGGCGTTTGCCCTCTCCACCGACGACCTGACCATCTACAACCGCGACAACTTCGACTACTGGGTCTATCACGATCCCGGCCCGCCGCCGTACTGGGGCACTGCGACGGACGCCGAATACAAATCCACGTTTGAAGTCGTCGTCCAATGGAGCGGCTACCTCGACCCGACGGACGGCGTCATGATCGACATCAGCCCAGCCGCACGCGGCAACAATACGCTCGGCACCAACGACGGCGCCGGCTACCCGATCAATCCCAGCACCGGACTGCCCTACGCGGCACAGGTGGTTCCCGCGGGCGACTACTACCGGGTCCTTTCTGAATTCTGGGCCGACGGTCCCAGTTCGGAAACGCCGCCGGGGCACTGGTTCACCATCGCCAACTACGTGGCCGATCACCCGATGGTGGTGAAGAAACTCGGCGGCGTCGGCCCTACGCTGGGCGATCTGGAATGGGACGTGAAAATCTATCTCGCGTTAGCCGGCACGGTACACGATGCGGCCATCGCCTGCTGGGGCGCGAAGGGCTGGTACGACTACGTTCGGCCCATTTCCGCGATCCGCTTCCTGGCCGACCTCGGTCAATGCACCGATCCGCTGGGTCCATCCTATCACCCCGGCGGAATCAATCTGCATCCGGGCTGGATCGAAGTGGTGACGGCCGAAAGCACCGCTCCCGGCGAGCGCCACGAGCATCTGGCCGGTGACGCCGGGGCGAACATTGGCAAGATCGCGATCAAGGCGTGGCGCGGTCCCAGTTTCGTCCCCGACCCCGCGACCACCACTGCGGGAGTCGGATGGATTCTGGCCGAGAACTGGTGGCCTTATCAGCGGCCCACGTTCGTCACCCCGCCGTTCCCCGGTTACTTTTCGGGTCACAGCACCTACAGCCGCGGCGCGGCCACGCTGATGACGCTTTTCACCGGCGACGAGTTTTTCCCCGGCGGTCTGGGTGAATTCCCGGCCTTGCAGAACCAGTTCCTGGTGTTCGAAGACGGTCCCAGCGTGGACGTCACCCTCGAATGGGCACGGTATTACGACGCGTCCGACGAGTGCAGCCTTTCGCGCATCTACGGCGGCATTCACCCGCCCGCCGACGACATCCCCGGCCGATTTACCGGGGCTGCCATCGCGCCCGATTCGTTCGCCAAGGCGCTTACCTATTTCGACGGCTCGGCCAACTGTTACGAAGACCTCGACGGCGACGGCCACGGCTCCACGGTGGTGGTTTCGTCGGAAGACGGCGATTGCGGCGGAACTGGGGAATCGAATTCCTACGACGACTGCAACGACGGCAGCGGAACGGTTTACCCGGGCGCGGCCGAAGTCGCCGGCGACGGCATCGATCAGGACTGCAACGGATCAGACACGGCGGTCTGCTTTGTCGATGCCGATGACGATGGGTTCGGCTCGACCGCGACGCTGCTGGCGGGCGACGGAGACTGCACCGACACCGGGGAGTCGAGCGACAACACCGACTGCAACGACAACGACGCGGCCTCGCACCCCGGCGCCCCGGAAACCATCAACGACGGCGTCGATCAGAACTGCAACGGTTTCGATACCGTTTCCTGCTTTGCCGATAATGATGGCGACGGCGTTGGTTCCCTGTTCCCGTTGTTCGCGGACGACGGCGACTGCACCGACCCCGGCGAAGCCACCTCCGCCGACGACTGCGACGATTCCGACCCGGCGAACTATCCCGGAAACGCCGAATCGTGCGACGGTCAGGACAACAACTGCAACGGCCAATCCGACGAAGTACCCCAATGCAGCCCGCTCCCGCCGGTGGTGCCCACGGTCTCGCAATGGGGGCTGTTGGTGTTGTTGCTTCTCGGTTTGACGGCCGGCACGATGCTGTTCGGCGTCGCCGCCGAACGGGGACGCGCCGGGCCCTGATCGTCGGTCGGACGGAGCGACCGCCCGTCGGGGTGCGCGACCGCCATTCGGAACTCTACATGGCCGGTCCGTTGTGCACGTGAATCACGTGCCGGGAATCGGCTTTCGCGGAATGTCCATCGTACGCCGCCGAAACGCTCGCCTGCGAACGCCTCCGTGGATATGCTGATGAACGTCGCGCGGGCGCCGGTACGATCGCGCCGCAGTACGTGATTAGCGTACCGCATCGCCATTCAGAGCACCGGGCGCAAGCCCGGTGTTCGGACGGCGATGAGCGCCGCACCGGGAGAAGACCGTGGGCTCGCTCCCACGGCTCTGATCGCGAGTTTTGCACGCTAATCACGTACGCGCCGCAGCGGCGCGATGGTGGGTCGTGCGAAGCGGAACGGCACAAGACACGGTGCGGCGGAGGACGACGAATGACGGCGGTAGCGATGGTTCATACGACGCAGTCGCAATCGGGCCAGTCGCGCCAGTCGCGGCTGGCGTTTCATGCGGCGTGGGGGTTGTCGGTCGCGGTGTTCTCGACCATCGGATGGATGGCACTGGGCCCGGACGATCCGCTGGGGGCCGTCAGCCTGTTGTCGCGGCGGGACGTGTGGGTGGCGGCTGCGCAAGCGGCGTCGCTGGCCACGGTGGTCTCCGCCATCGGCGCGGCGCTTGCGGGGCGCATGGCCGCGGATGTCGGGGCATTCGCCGTTTGCATCGGGCTGACGATCATGTCCTTTCAGGGGTCGAACATGACCCAGGTGTTGATGGAACGCGGGGGGACGCCGACGGTCTGCCTGCTGTTGGCGGCGGAGAGCCTGTTCTGGTGCTTGATCGCCGTGTGGTGCCTGTTCGTGTCGGGCATGGTGGTTCGC
The DNA here is from genome assembly GCA_013140575.1 of Phycisphaerales bacterium. GTDB lineage: Bacteria > Planctomycetota > Phycisphaerae > UBA1845 > UBA1845 > JABFSN01. The sequence goes on from JABFSN010000026.1 coordinate 19,438, forward strand.
TGGCTGGGCCTGACGGAATCCGCGGTGTCACCGGCGCCGGGGTGCGATCCTGAAGATCTCGATGATCGCGTCGCGCGTCGACGCGAAGTGGGGCATGTGATTATCGTCGCCGCGCTGACCCTCGTGCTCGTGCGCGTTTTCATGGCCGGCAGCGGCGACCGGGCCATCCGGCACGGTCAAGCCTGTTTCGCGGTGGGGGCGGCGTTCTATCTGGCCGTCGGCCGGGCGCAGGCGTTTGTCCCCGTGCGTTCGGCCATCTGGTCCTGGTCGGCGGTGCCCATCGTCTGCATCGCCGCGTTCGTCATGTCCTGGGCCGCGTCGTCTCCCACTGTTTTGGATAACGGGCTGGTCACGGTTCCGCGGAGCGCCTTCCTGCGGATACTACCGATCACGTACGCCGCCGCGGGGACGGCCGCGGTGCTGCTGGCGCGGTGGCGGACGGTGCCGCATTCAGATGGATAGCGCCTGCGCGGCCGGCGCCGGCGAATGGCTCGTCGCGGAATCGGCGGCGAGTTCGACGTCGTTGACCACGCAATCGAGCGCCACGCCGACGACCGCCGGATCGAACTGGCCGCCCGCGCCCCGCCGCAGTTCGTCGCGTATCTGCGCGACGTCGCTGCCGCGGCGGTAGTTTCGATCGGACCGCATCGCATCGATCGCGTCCGCGACCGCCAGAATGCGGGCCCCCAGCGGAATCCCTTCGCCCGCCAACCCGTCGGGGTATCCCGTTCCGTCGAACCGTTCGTGATGATGCAGGATCCAATGCAGCTCCTCGCTCAGGAAACTGTTGTGCACGAGGATGCGAATGGCGGTGTGCGGGTGTTTCTTGATCAGGTCGTATTCCGCGTCGTTCAGCGGACCCGGTTTGCGCAGGATGGCGTCGGGCACGCCGATCTTGCCCACGTCGTGCAACAGGGCTGCCGTCCGGACGGCCTCGATGCGCAGCGACGAGAACGACAGGCGGCGGGCGATCATCTCGCTGTAACGGCTGACGTGCCGGGCGTGCCCGAGCGCGCCGGGCTCCTTGGCCTCGACAGCCTCGACCAGCGTCAGGACCGATTCCACATAGCCGCGTTTGACCTGCCTACGGGAATCGTGGATCCATCGGGCGACTTCGCCGGGCGAGGCCCGTTCGAGTTGCCGCGGCGTGGGAAAGGCCTGCGGCATTCGGGGTGGTCCCGCGGAATCGGCAGCTTCGGGGTTCGTGGTGGGCGCCGGGGCGCCGGAGGGCGCGAATCGCGCGGACGAACCGTCGGTCGCAATTGCGACGGCGACGGTTGCGTCGGGCCGCGGTGCGGCAACCGCACAACGAGGGATTTCGTCACCCGGCGCTGCACCCACGGCGGCCAGGATCGCCGTCCGCAAACCGTCAACGTCCGACGTCGATACAAATCCGCAAACGCCGTGCCGGATGGCCGATCGTACCAGCCGGGGATCGACCTCGTCCGAAATCAGCGCGATTCGGGGAACGTCGCCACCGGTGGAGAGCCCCTGAAACGCAGGACAGCCGTCGTCCCCCGGACGAGCCGCGTCCAGTACGAGGACGTCAAACGTCTGACGTCGCAACGCTCGTTCGGCGTCGGTAACTTCCGTACAGGCGACGCACATCCACCCCCGGTCGCGGAGCGCGCCCGCTACGCGGACGCACCGACTTGCGTCGTGGTGAACCAGAAGCACTCGAACATTGTCGCCCGCGGTCATACAACGGTTTTCCTGGACGGCATCCGACGCAGGGGGTGGCTCCGAGACACTATCGACGCGCATTCCAGGGGGCTTGATCTGCGCGGTTCGCGGGCGTGACGCGGCATTATCGGCAGGCCGACAGGAATGCCGACGGTCGCGCCGGCGCGGCATCAAACCGCGGAGTGGCGCTGAACGCGTAGGATCGCGGGCGGACAAAAAACGCGCCGTCAGGGCGTCGGGCGGTCATTCCCGTCGGGTGCATCTCGGGGTTCGCCAAGGCGCCTTTCAAATGCGCCCAGCTGCGCGTGCCAGTCCGATCCGAGCGAATCATCGGGAATGGTCCGCAAGCGATGAATCAACTGGACGGCCGCCGTCGAGTCGTTGTCGGCGCCCGTCGCCATCGCCTCCAGATGTTTCATGATCGAGTCGGTGATCGCCTTCTTGCCGGCGGCGTCCGCGGCCGCGGCGACGTTCGAGATCAGGTCGATCCCACCGTCGGTGCGATTGCTGCGCAGTGCGGCCGTCACCAGCGTCAAACCGACGGCATCGGCCCGCGCCGGATCGGAGGTACGCAAGATCGCATGCACTCGCTCCAGATGGGGGATTGCCTCGGCGTATTTATTTTGGGCCATGTAGTCCTCGACGAGCCGTTCACGAGCGGCCGTCATTTCCGGAGGGTTGGCGTTGGCGGCCACCCAGGAATCGACCAGCGCGGTCAGCAGTTGAATTCGCCGATCCGGGAGGTGGCCCAGCCGATCCGCCCATTTGAGGCGCGCGGGGGCGGGAATGCGGAGAACGATGTCGCGGAAACCGACAAACGCCGCGTCGCGGACGCCGGCGGTCGATTCCACGCTCGGGGCCATGCGGTTGAGCAGGGCCTCGAGGTGTTGTTCCTCCCCTAACGAGCCGACGGCCTCCGCGGCCACCTGTCGAACCCGCGCGTCCGGATGGGCCAAATGGGTCAGAACGTCGTTGATGCGCTCCCGAACGCCGACGGCCTTGATGCCCCGGATCGCCGCCAGCAGGATTTCCGGCGATTCCGCCGTCAGGTTGACGACGAACGCATCGACGAACGCCGGATCGGCAATCATGGCCATCGCACCCAACAACGACTCGCGCAACCGGATGTTGTCGGCGGGCGTTTCGCTGAATCGATTCAGCAGCGGCCTCACGGCGCCGGCGATGATCTCTGTCGGCGCCTTTCCGCGGACCCCGAGAAGCCCGAGCGACCGCGCCGCCTCGCAAACGCAATCGACGGACGTCGTCGGCGCTGCCAATTCGGAGATTAACGCGGGAATCGCCGCTGGGTTTTCCAGCCCGCCCAGCACGCGCAGCATCGTCGCGCGGACCGCAGAATCGTTTTCCGTGCGCAAGGCTCCGAGCACCTTTTCGGCGTCCGCGGGATCCTTCAAATGACCGATGATTTCATGTGCGGCGATTCGCACGGGAGGCGCGGAATCGGCGAAAAGCTTCTTGACCGAATCGCGCAGGGGCTGCGAGAGAGGATCACCGGCGGTCACGATCTGATCGCGGATGAGCGCCAGCGCCGCCAACCGAATGTCGGCAAGCGGGTCTTCCAACCAGCCTTGCCGCCGCGCATCTTTCTGCGCGGGCTGGGTGGTCAATTGATCAATGATCCGCAGGGCATCGCCGAATCGCTTGGTGACCTCCCGCTCCCGTTTTTCATACTCGGCCTCGGCGTCCTGCAAACGTTTCCGAAGCGCCCGCTGCTGCTCGATCGCCAATTCGAGCCGATTCTCGATCCACTGCGCCTCGGTCATGGCCTCCTTTTCTTTCCACCACGACTGCCATTTTTCGATATCCGTCCCAAAGTTGGTCCGCGACGCCGGCGTCAATGCGCCCACAGCATGGTTGACGATCGTCGGGTTGGAGGCCTTCAGCAGCGAAATCAACTCGCCCACTACCTCCCGGCGGTTGGTGGACGGCGATAATGCATCGATGGCGGCCGTGCGCACCGCGATCGGACGCAGTTCGTCGCGGGCGATGTCGCCGAGCACTCGGGCGACTTCGGGGGAACGGAACGCCGCCAGAGCCCCGGCCGCGGCGGCCGACAGCGCCGCGTCCTCGTGCCCCAGGATCGCCAACAGCGGCGTCACCAGCCGTTCGTCGAGCCGGTCGTCGCGATTGGGTCCCAGGGAAGCTATGGCTCCGCATAGGGCCATGGCCTTTCCCGTGGACCCGTTGCCAGCCAACAGACCGATGACCGCGTCGATTCGGGTCGGCAAATCGGACTTGAGGAGTCCCTCGGCCGCGAATCTCCGGAAATCGGCTTCCTTCGCATCGCTGGCGATGATTTCAATGTAATCGGCCAGTTCATCCTGCTGTTCGGGCGTCAGGTCGTCGCCGGCGGGCGCGCGATCCGGCGCATCCTGAACCGCGCCGCGGCGAGCTGTCGAAGGGGCGGACTGGCGGGCCTCGGGCGCGGTCGCCTGCACCGCCGGTGCGCAGCCCGACCCCCAGGCCAGAAGACCGGACGTCAGACTAATCAAAAATGCCGCCATTGCATGTCCCGGAATGCCCCGTCCCTGCGCGCCCGTCCGTGAATGATGACACCCTGCCACGTCTGACGTTTGTATCGAATTAAATCAAAACGGCAACGACCGATCCGTCGTCTTTTCATCCCAAAATCTGCCGTCTGTCGGCATTTCACGCCCGCCGACAGCGGCACGTGATTCCGTCGCGTCGTTCTCTCGTTGCCGCGCCGTCACGGCGCCGGCTCGTGTATCGACGCCTCGTTGACCCGCCCGATCGCCGGACTAAAATCGATCCCATGATTCCTACGTTTCGTTCCGCGGGGGTCGTGTTGATTCTTGTCGAACTCGCCGGCTGCGGCCGTCCGTGGCGGGGCGGGGTCGAAACCGCCCCATCGACCGCGGCGTCCACGGAATGCGACGCCGACGCATTATGGGAATCGGCCGACGGCGTGCTTCGCGATCACGATTTCGATCTGGACCTGGTCGATCGGCGCGGCGGACGCATGACCACCCATCCCGTGCTCAGTCAACATTTTTTCGAATTCTGGCGCCACGACGTGGCCACCCCCCAGGACCGGTGGGAAGCGACGATGAACCCGCTGCGGCGCTGGTGCGAAGTTCGGCTGCAGCCCCGGGCGGAACCGGACGGCGGCTCGGTGATGTCGTTGACCGTTCATAAGGAGCGCCTGTCGTCACCCGACCGGCAGTTCAACAGTTCCGCGGCGGGCTACCATTTCTTCCGCGACCGGTTGCCGGCCGCACGCACCGGGATGTCGATCGAACCCGGCGAGAAGCGATGGATCGACGCCGGCCGCGATCCGGCCATGGAACAGTTGCTCATCCATCGAATTCTGGCCCGGTCCGGGGCGATCACGGCGACCTCCGTCGCGACGAAACAGGCGCTGGCCGAAGAACCGCCGGAACGCATCGGTCGACCGGCCGAATAACGGCGCGGCCGCGACGGGTTTGGGTTCCGGCTATCCGGCTATTGGCATCAGAACCCCGGACGCGAGTCCGGGGCCGAATCGGAACCGGTTCGAATTCGTTCCGCGTGTCGTCATCGGTTCCGTTCGGCACGCCACTCGCGTGGCGGGTTCTGAACGAAGCTGCGAACACGAGCTCTCGGATCGGGTGGAGGACCCTGAATCCATGCACCACTCCAGAATGATCGCCTCATCGGAAAAACGACGTTTCGGGCGGCATCGTGCCCGAGTCGCCGCCGCCTGCCTGTCCACGTGTTGCCTGTTCACTGCCGCAACAACGGCGACGGCGGAGGACGCGTACGCCGCCCATCGGCTCGTGGCCGAACATGCCGTGGACCATTTGCCTCGGGAATTCGCCGCAATCGTCGTGCAACATCGCAACGCGATTGTTCGCGTCGCGTGCGAACTCGGCAGCGACCAGCGCGATCCGGACGAGCCCCACCTATACAAGCCGGGCCACCACATTCGGCTGGACGTCGCCGCCGAGGGCGGGACTCGCGAAATGCGATTGGCCGCGTTCGATCAGTTCCCGCGCGATCGTGAATCGGCGCTGCGGCTGTTCAAGAGCATCGGCGAGCACAACGGCGGCGAATTGCCCTGGACCATTCAGGAATGTCAAACCCGGCTCAAGGACGCGATTCGGATCGGCGATCCCGAACGCATCGCCCTGCGCATGGGGCATCTCATCCACTTTTGCACCGACGCGGTCGATCCGTTTCGCGTTTCGGTCGGCGCCGGGAAGACGGCCGATCGATTCGTCGAAGTGGGATCGGCCGGCGGCGTCCATCCGAGCAACGTCGATCATTCTGTGGCCGAGCGGTTCAGTGCGGGATTAGTACGACGACATCAGGCCGACTACCTGTTGCGGTGGAGCGAACGGGTAGATGAAGCGACGGCCCCGATCCTTGAACCTGACAGCGTGCCCGGCGGCTTCGTCTGGTCGGCGATGCGTGACGCGCTGGCATCGGTCGACGAAATCCTCGCCGCCGACGAGGCCCTACTGCCCACCGCTGAGGTCACTGACCGCAAGTCGTTCGATTCGCGGGCTGACGATTACTACGCGGGCATGAACGCCCGCGTCGGCGACAACGGCATGCGGCAACTGGTGACGGCGATCCAGCTTGCCCAAGTGCTGATCCTGCAGGCGTGGGAGTCGGCCGGGCGACCCGCGTTGGACGCGGCCGCCGCCGAAAAACCACCGGCATCACCGATTCCGGGCGGTCCTGCGGTCGGGGCGTTCGTGGGCAGCCGCCTTTCCGACGTGTTTCATCGCCCGGATTGCCCGTTCGCCCAGCAGATCAACAAGGAAAACCTGGTGACGTTCGCCAAGGCCGGCGACGCCACCGGGGCCGGTAAACGGCCCTGCCGCCGCTGCAAACCGGAATAGCGACCCTTCAGCCGGACACGGTCCAGCCTTCGATCGCAAGCGGGCTTGCCGGCCGCCGCCTAGGCATCGTCAGGACGTGGCCATCAGAACCCCGGACGCGAGTCCGGGGCCGAAAACGACCCGGTTTCCGAACACGTCTTGAACAGAACGCCGCATCCCTGCGGTCCACCACTTGCGTGCTGGGTTCTGATCGGGGCGCGCGACCCGTCGTTCGTCGAGTGACCTTGGGCGTTCGCCGGTCGCGCGAAAAAAAAGACGGAAGGTGTCGCCGTGGCGAGGACACCTTCCATCTCGCGATTCCCTCGTTCCGTTTTCGGAACGACTCGTGCGGTGCGCTCGATCGGCTGCCGTGGCGTGAGCCGAAGCACGATGCGCGCCGCGTTCGGCGTCATGCCGACTAAGCCTTCTTCTTCCGCTTCTTGGCTGCTTTCTTCTTCGTCGTCTTCTTGGCGGCTTTCTTACGTTTCTTTGCCATAGTGCGCTCACCTCCTTTCTTGATGGGAAATCCTAACGCACGTCGGCGCGCTGTCAAAAGAATTTTTTTTGAAAATCCTGTTTTTGACTTGACCCGTCGACGCGCGCGAGTGTGTTTGGAACGGTTTCCTGCGGCGTGAAGCTCGCGTTGGTCACGCCGGTGACGCGCGCTCCACGCGTCGCGCAGCGCGCAACGAAACGCCGGCGACGAAAACAAATCCGTTGCGCCACGTCCGCCGCGTCGCCGCGAATGGGGGGCGGGGTTTTCGGGTCGCGTCGCCGCGCACGAGACGGTCCGTCGCGCGCCGGAGTCATGGGCGCTCGTGGCGCACATGGAATAAAATGGCATCTGTGGCGGGAAAGCGTGCGTTCTTGCGGGGGCGCGTGACGAAACGATGATTTCAGTAAGTGCCGCTTGTTGACACTACTGGCGATTCCCGTGCAATCCCTTCAAACGCTTCTCACCGTTCTTCCGCCTCGTTCGAGTTGTGGCCGGGAATGCGCCGATGCATCGCCAATGGGCGACGATGAGCGCGCCACAACGACGATGATGAACCGCGTGATCTCCCCGGTCGACGCGTCGGTGCATTGTTGTGAAATGAAAAACCGACCGCGGACGAAACTAAAAAAAATTTGCAAAAATTATTGACAACCTCCTCCGTCACGACCGGTTTTCGCGCCGGTTGCAGCATTTGTCCCCGCCGCGCGGGCGAACATGCCCGCCTCGTGGAAACGAAAACCAACCGCCAAGGACGCGCCTTGCGACAGTTCCGCGCCGCTTCTGCGAATTGAAACAGCGGCGCGAGTCGCATGTTCGCGCTGACCTCGCGCGACCATCGATTGACGGCAATCCTCGGCTCGATCGGAATCTTCACCGCGCCGGTGACGCATGACATCGTCGCGGGCGCGCCGACCGCTACGAAACTCGCGGACGTTTTCGGTCGGGATTTCCGAGTATCGTCCCGATGGACGGGTCCGACGGCATCGTCGCAAGCGGGCCGGGTCGGGCACAGGAAATGAGCGGGGCCGGATCTCGCGGAAACCGGGGTGTCCGGAAATATCGCAAAGATCGGCGTGAATTTTATTGCTCCCGGCCGCTCGTTTTGGTAGTCTGGGCGGTTAGCTGTTGGCGGGGAGGTAAACCGCCGACGCCACCGGACCTCTCGGCGTGCGGGTCGGCGCGACCTGATTAGGATTACTCGACATAGCGGGTACGCGGGGGGCGCGACCGCACCTCCCGCGGAAGTTCCGGCGTGCTGACGGTCCGCCAGCCCGGACGCAGGTCCAGTCGGACCGCGATCGCGGCGTGTTCCCGATGCACGCCCGGCAGTTCAGAATCACGGCCCGGGGGGCGACCTTGGTTGGTTCGTCCCGCTGAAGCCGCATTTCGATTGCTCGTGAAGGAGGGACACCATGTCAACACGTGAACCGGTTCGGACTATTTCCGTCATCGTTGCGACCGTCCTTGTCGTTCTCCACGCGGCGGCCATCGACGCGTCCGCCGGATGCCCATGCGAACCCGATGTCAACAATAGCGGCGGCCCGATCACCATTCTGGATGTAGTCGTCATTCTGGACTGCGTCCGCGGCGTGAACTGTGCCCCGTGCGTGAATAGCTGCGATGTCAACTGCGACGGCGAGATCGATTACGTCGACGCCGGCGTCGTGTGGTGCGGATTCCAGGGCGACATCAACTGTTGCAGCAAACCAACGGGCGTTTGCGTCATCGAGAACGACGTTCCCCCGGACATGTTCCCCGATTGCTTCATCACGTTGCAGGCGATGTGCGAGTTCTTCGCCACACAGGACGACGGCGAGTATCTCGGCGACGGCAGCCAGAACCGGTTCTGCCGGGAAGTGCCCACGTCGACCCAGTGGGGCGGCCTGGTCTTGGTGCTGGCCGTCTTGGCGGCGGGCGTCCTGGCCGTGGGGAAACGGGCCCGGACCGCGTCATCGGCGGGGTCTTGACGGCGGCTTCGTCCGCCCGCACAATGCCCCGGATTTCACAGGGATTCGGGTGGCTTTCGCCTCATCGTTGAACGGCTTAACCGCCCCAGCCAACTGGAGCAGGAAACGTGTACGCAATCTTCGAGGACGGCTCCCACCAATACCGGGCCAAGGAAGGCGACAGCTTCGAAATCCAACGGCACGAATTGGCGGAAGGCCAATCCACCGTCGAATTCGACCGCGTCTTAATGATAGGCGACGGTGCCGACAGCCGCGTCGGTCGGCCCTATATCGCCGGCGCCAAGGTCGTAGCCGAGATCGTGGGCGAGGTTAAGGGCGAGAAGATTGACATCATCAAGTTCCGCCGCCGCAAACGCTATCGCCGCAAAGCCGGCCATCGCCAGCTCTACCTGCGGGTGACGGTTCAGTCGATACAGTCCTGACGGCCCGCGCCGGGCGAATCCCCGAGGCGCACAGCGATCGGGGCGGGCCGCAACCGCCGCCGTCATCCCCTCGGGGTCAGAACGTACTGAATCTCGACGGCGTCGGTCGGGGAATCGGTCAGGTCGAAATCGGGGCGGCACAGCGGGTCCAGCAGGTCGCAGAACAGGTCCACCCAGTCGCGTTTGATTTCCGCGCGTAAATGGTCGTGTACGTTGTTCATCGCCCGAATCAGCATCGGGGCGATGGGCCGCAGGCCGACGTTCCAGATGTGGGCGTGCGTCCCGGTGACGAACGGAATCGCCGCCAGAATTTCGAAACCGGCCGATTCGAACCGCTGTTCCCACGTCGAACGATCGCAAAGCGTCGGCCAATGGTCGAATCGGTCGCCGTGCATGATCCCCCACCAGCGGTCGCCCAGCATCTCGCGATGCCGTTCCAGCGTGTACCGGCCGATGTCGTCCAACTTGACCTGCAGCGCCACCGTGCCACCCGGTACGGTAATGCGGTGCAATTCGGTCAGGAACTGCTCGATGCGCTCAACCCAGTAGGCCGCGTTGCAGTAGACGCTTTCAAAACAGTCGGTCTCGAACGGGAGGGGGTGGTTGTGATCGTGCGGCGTCAGGTGTTCGTAGAAATCGAGGGCGGCCGCCTTGGTCAGCATGGTGGGTTTGCAGTCCGTGCCGCAGTGCAGCCGGTATTTCGGCCGGCCGATGACCCGCGGCTGATAGGATGCGTCGACGTGGTCGAACATGTCGCCGCCGTCGGCGGTCACGCGCTCCAGATTGCCCACGCCGCGGAACACGTCGAATTCCGGCGCGAGCCGGCCGCCGGCGTGCAGAAAACTGAAAATGCCGTCGCCGCAGCTTAAATCGGCGCACGGCGCCGCCAACGGGACGGCCGACAACGCATCGCTGCGCAGCATCATCCAGAATGCATTTTCCGGCCGGAGCCAGTAGGCGTTGATGAACTGGCGCAGCTTCTCGCGCGACGCCGATGCGATGGACCGGACGGATTCAGCTACGACGGGATGCACTGGAGCTCCTTCTCGACAAACGCGTCCACGTCGATGGTGTCAACGCGGCCCAGCCGGTGGGCATCGTCCGTGATGCCGATCCACGATCGCCGGGTGGTGAATCCGTTGGCGAAGCCCGCGAACGCGCATCGCCGGGCAATATCGTCACTGCAACCGCCGAACGGATAGGAAAACGGCCGCGGCCGGTCGCCCAATTGCTGCGCGAGAATCGTCCCGCACTGGACGAGGTCCCGAACCTGTTCCGGAACCGGCAAACGGCCCAACGGTTCATGACGATGGCCGTGGCCCCCAATGGTGTGCCCGTTCGATTGCAGTTCCGTCAGTTGATCCCAGTTCATGTACCAGCGTCGGGCATATTCCCGCTCATTGCCGACCCGCGTCGCGAACAAATCGACCAGCAGGTCGTCCCGCGCGGGAATCGGCAACACGTTTGCCAGCAGGTGTTTCAGGTGGGCGAGGCGCCGGTCTTCGTAATGGAATATGCGTTCGGCCTCCCGCGCCTCGCCGGCGGTCAGCGGAAACGTTCCGGCAAGCTCGTCGCGCAGGTGTTCGGTGACAGCGTCGGTCAGTTCGTCGGCCCCGAGTTTGGACAACAGCAGGTGTACGCGATGGGCGTGCAGCAGGCGATCGCCGCCAATCGCATCCGTCGGGGCGAAAAACAGACCGCTGATCCCGCGGTCATTCAGGATGGGAGCGACCACGTCGAAATGGTCCGATAAGCCATCGTCGAAGGTCAGCATGACGGCGTCATCGGGCATCGAGCCGCGACCCGCCCGCCAGGCGTGAAACGTCGGCCAGTCGATGGGCGTCAGAACTTCGCAAAGCTGAACGATTTGCCGTTCAATTGTCGCCTTATCAAGTCCGCGAATGCCTCGATCGGGTTCGCGGTCGCGTACGTAGTGGTACATGACGGCCAAACAGCGGCCTTGATTCATCGCGACAACTCCCGTCCCCAACGTGGCACGGGCATCTTGCCCGTGAACACATGGGCTGGAAGCCCATGCCACGCCTACCGTCTTGGCCCAATGGTCCCGTTGGCGGACCGCGGGTTCCCTAGATATCGGTCGTACGCGCGTATCCCTGCACCCGCCGCGCGGTTGATTGTGCCGTGGCCGCACCCAGTCAAATTGTAGGTCGGGATCGTGCGGCGATGCCCAAAAAACCCATCGGAGAGTGCTGAAAACCAGTTTGGCGCCGGCGAGCGTGCCACCGGCTGACGCCGCCAGGTTGTGAACAAACCATGATTCGAATGGATATCACAAGCAGCCGGAACACTGCGGGGAATTGCCGACCGGGGCTTCAGCGGTCAGTCAATCGGATTGCGGCGCGGTTACGGCGGCGGGCGGATGGTCGGCAGAAATGCGACCGGATTCACGCCGCGGCTGCGATGCCAGCAGCGCGGCACATTGAATGGCCGCTTTCATGCTTCCCGCGTTGGCCTTGTTTTTTCCCGCGATGTCAAACGCCGTGCCGTGATCGACGCTGGTGCGAATGATGGGCAGCCCCAGCGTCACATTCACCGCCTCGTCGAACGCCAGCAGTTTGACGGGAATCAACGCCTGGTCGTGATACATGGCCACGATGCCGTCGAATCGCCCGTTCAGCGCGTTTCGAAAAAGCGTGTCGGCCGGGAACGGTCCGGTAACGTCGATCCCGTGATCGCGGGCGATGGCGATGGCCGGTTCGATGACCCGGGTTTCCTCGTCGCCGAACATCCCGCCTTCGCCGGCGTGGGGGTTGAGCGCGGCCACCGCGATACGCGGCCGTTCCATGCCCCACCATCGGCGCAGCGCGTCGTCAAGCTGATCGATGGGATGGAAGACCAGTCCCAGCGAAAACTGGGCGCGAAGATCGAACAGTCCGACGTGGGTGCTGGCCAGGGCGATGCGGAAGGGACCGCCCACGAACATCATGGTGACGCGTTTCGCGTTGCACAATTCACAAAGCAATTCGGTATGTCCCGGAAACCGGCAGCCGGCCAGTTTCCAGCTTATTTTGTGAATCGGACCGGTGACGACCGCGTTCAAACGCCCCTCGCCGGCCGCTCGAACCGCATCCTCCACGAATCGCAGCGACGCCTGACCGGCCTCGGCGCTGGGACGGCGCAGCCCGACGCCGCACGAGAATTCGTCGTAGTCGGCCAACGCCACCCCGGACGCGACTTCGGAAACGTCCTCGTGCGGACGGCGGAACCAGCAGGCGTCCAGTTCGACCAGGTCGGCCGCGATTTCCAGCGGCTCCTGCATTCCGTAAATGATAAACCGGCCCAGCGCCCGGATGGCCGGGTCGGCCAATGCCTTGACGATGACCTCGGCGCCGATGCCGCCGGGGTCGCCCATGGTGATCCCGATCAACGGTTTGTCGGCCGGTCGGCGGGCGCGGAGGGCGTCAAGCTGGGCGGCGTCGTTGTTCATGCGAAGCCGTGCACCCTCAACGTGTCGAGGGACAAGGGACCGTCGGTCCGGGCCGTGGTCAGATGGTGAATGACGGTACGAGCCAGGATGTCGGTCTCGACGTTGACACGATCGCCCACGCGCAGCCGGCCGAGGGTGGTCAATCGCAGGGTCGTCGGAATGAGTGCCACGCTGAACAGGTGGTCATCGACGTCCGCGATGGTCAACGACACGCCGTCGATCGCCACCGACCCCTTGGGAATCAGACAGGGTCGAATCGCGGTTTGCGGGTCGAACCACAACACGCATTCGCCGCCGTCGGTTTCACGGCGGGTCAGCCGTGCGGTGCCATCGACGTGTCCCTGCACGAAATGGCCGTCGATCGTGTCGCCGGCGCGCAGCGACGTTTCGAGGTTCACGGGGTCGCCGATCTTGAAATCGCCGAGCGTAGTCCGCCGCAACGTCTCGCCGATCACGTCAAACGTGACCCGCCCGTCATTACGGTCGGCCACCGTCAGACAGATGCCGTTGACCGCGACGCTGGCGCCGTGCGGCAATGATTCAACCAGGGAACCGACGTCGACGGTCAACCGAACGCCGCCGGTGGCGGGCCGACGGGCGGTAACGGCGCCGAGATGTCGAATGATGCCCGTGAACATGTCCGCAATCGCGTTTTCCCATCGATTCCCCGGACGATGCTAGGCCGCGGGCAACGGAATGGCAAACACGATCGCAGGCGTACGGAACGGGGCGAAAGACATGGAACCTGGGCTTCGTGGCAGGGGCATCCTGCCCCTGAACGTACGGAACGCGGCGAAAGACATGGAACCTGGGTTTCGTGGCAGGGGCATCCTGCCCCTGAACGCATGGTCTGGACGGCAACGCGAAGGGACCTGGGCTGGAGGCCCATGCCCCGACAGACGCGACCGACGATCACGGGGCAAGTCCGTCAGCGATGATGGCGTCGATCAACGCCTCGTTTTCAATGCCCAATTGGCGAAGGGCGTCGACCATTTCATCGTCGGACAGGTCGGCATCTTGCGTGATCGCCCGCAAGTCGTCGACGTAGATCGGCTCGCCGTCGGCGTTCAACGGCTGCCCCGCGAAGACATCGCGCCGAAAATCAATCACTCCGCAGCCGCACCACACCGCCGGCGCTGCCATCCCCAACCATGCCGCTGCCCGTTTCCGCTTCATCGTTTCATTCCATCGACCGGATCATCCATCCGGGTCTATCCTATCGTGCGACCATCGGTTTCACCAACCCCGCCAACTTGGTGGTGGGTCCATTCGACCCGTGTCATTCTGAGCCCGCCCCAAGCGGGCGAAGAATCCCGCGCGGTAAGCAAGATTCTTCGGTCGCTGCGCGACCTCAGAATGACAATCTGCCGACCGGACAGGTCAAATGGATTCACTACGCAGAGTATCGTCCGTCCTCCCGTTCCCTCCCAATCTGCGTTAATCTGCGAAATCTGTGGTTCAGATTCTTCATTGATCGGACGTTCGACATGAACTGTTTCGTCTCCCATCTGGAATCGGCCATCGACGGCACGCGCCTGGCGGCCGGCGCCATTCAATCAACGCATCAAGACCGCCCGTTGTGGGTGCGCTACGACCTGTCGGCTGCGGGGCGGGCGTGCGACGCGGCGAGGCTGTCCCGCCGACCGCCGGGCATGTGGCGCTATCGCGAATTGCTGCCGCTGCCGGCCGACGTCGAGCCGGTCAGTCTCGGCGAGACCATGACTCCGTTGCTGCCCGTGCCGCGGCTGGGCGAATCCGTCGGTCTGCGCGATCTGTGGATCAAGGACGAGTCACGCCTGCCCACCGGGTCGTTCAAAAGCCGCGGCATGGTCATGGCCGTTTCGATGGCGGTGCATTTCGGATTGAGGCGTTTCGCCGTTCCGACGGCCGGCAACGCGGGCGGAGCGTTGGCCGCGTACGGCGCACGAGCCGGGGCCGACGTCCATGTGTTCATGCCCGACGACACGCCGGTCGTGAATCAGATTGAATGCGTGCAGGCCGGCGCGAAGACGTTTCTGGTCAACGGTTTGATCGGGGACTGCGGGCGCATCGTCCGCGAAGGCAAATCATCGACCGGCTGGTTCGATTTTTCGACCTTGAAGGAGCCCTACCGCATCGAGGGCAAAAAGACGATGGGGCTGGAACTGGCCGACCAGCTCGATTGGAAACTGCCCGACGTCATTCTGTATCCCACCGGCGGCGGCACCGGCCTGATCGGCATGTGGAAAGCGTTCGGCGAACTGCGCGAATTGGGTTGGTTGCGAAGCGAAACGATGCCGCGCATGGTCGCCGTCCAGTCCGACGGCTGCGCCCCGATCGTGCGGGCGTTCGATCGCGGCGAGCGCTTCGCCGAGCCGTGGTCCAACGCGGTCACGTGCGCTTCCGGCCTGCGCGTGCCGTCGGCGATCGGCGATTTCATGATGCTCGACGCCATTCGCGAGAGCCGCGGATGCGCCGTCGCCGTTCCGGAGGGACGCATCGTCGAGGCCATGAACCGTTCGATCGCCGCCACCGGTCTGCCCATCTGCCCCGAATCGGCCGCCTGCGTCCTGGCCGCCGAGCAACTGGTGAAGTCGCAATGGCTGCGCCCGGACGACCGCGTGGTCCTGTTCAACACCGCCGCCGCGCAGAAATACGCCACTGAATTGCCCCGTTCGCCGTCTCGCCGCATAGACATCCGGGCACCCATCGACTACACGGCCATCGTCGCCGCCAACTCGTGAAACCGGACGGACGGCGCCGAACGCCAAGAAAAGCGGCGCGGCCTGTCGGGTGACACGGTCGCGCCGATATGGGTTTCTGATTCCGCGAACGCGATGCGCCGCGAATGGCTACGGCGCTACGGCAGTTCCTCGTCCGGTGACAGCTGTTCGTCGGGCGATGTTGAATCGTCCGGCGAGGCGACGCCGTCGGTCGGTTGTCCGTCGGTCGGCGCGCCATCGGTCGGCGGTGCGTCGATCGGCTGTCCGTCGACCGGTTCGCCGTTCGCCGGCGGTGGGTCACCCGGCTGGGTGCCATCTTCCGGCACCGTTCCGTCGTCCGGCACCGTTCCGTCGTCCGGCGCCGTTCCCTCGTCGGGAAGCGGCGTCCCTTCCGGCAGCAGGTCCAGCACGCCCTCGAAATGGAACGGCAGCAGCAACGGCGGCGGCGGCGGAAGTCCTTCCGGAGCCTCGCCGTCGACGGCCTCGGTGATCAGCTCCACCTCGTTGAAGCCGCTGATCTGCAACTGGTCGTTGACCCCGTCGCCGTCAGTATCGACCTCCTTCATGACCATGGTCCAGGTCATCTCGCTGAGCGACTCCACGTTCATTTCGTGGGATTCCGGATCGGTTTCGCCGTCCGGAGAATCGATCTGAAACGAGGCCGTGGTCAATTGCCGAATCTTGACCACCCACTGCGTCTGGAAGACGCCCTCGTCCATCTGCACCAGCGGAGTGGCCTCGCCCAGTACCGTCTCCAGAACCGTCGTTTCGCTGCACGAGACCGTCGACCCGTCGGGCAATTCGTCGGTAAACGTCGAGTTCACCTGCCCGCGCATGGTCTGGTCCACGTTCTTCTCGTCGTACAGGGTGAACAGGTCGTCGTACTGCGGACAGTCGCCGTCGAAGTCGAACCCGTCGAATCCCGGCGGGATCGGCGGATGTTCGGCCACCGCCGCTTCCAGATCGGGATTGACCAGTCCGGTGTCGCCGATCAGTGGGTGATTCAGCCCAAACGCTTCGAAAAACTGAAGCGCCTCGTCCGGCGGAAGGAAGTTCTCCGGCAGCAGATCGGCGATGGCGTCGAACTCAATAAACGCGAACGGCGGCGGGAACGGCCCGCCCGGCGGAAATGGTCCGCCCGGTTGCTGCGGACCACCCGGGGGCCGGAAGTTGGTCAGGAAGTCGCCGATCTGTCCGACCGCGTTGTCAAACTGGAAGAACCGGTCGGCGAATTCAGGAGGCGGTACGAACCCACCGGGAACCCCCGGCGGCAGGCTGCCGCCCGGTCCCGGCGGCGTGCCACCCGGTCCGCCGGGCGGCGGTCCGAATCCCGGTCCGAACAGCCCGCCGTTGACGCTGGGCGGCGGCGGAAACGGCGGGAAGCCCTGCGGCGGCGGCGGCACCTGGCCGAACTGGAACTCGCCGAAGAAGGCGTGCTCGAATTTCGGCGGAATGCCCGGCACGATGTAATTCACCGGCACCACCGCGAATAACTGGTCGAACGGAAAATCCTCGAAATTGGTCACGCCGCCGTTCTCGCCCGCGAAGCCGTCGAAAAAGACGGTGTCGGGAATGAACCCGAAATCAAACCCGCCGAAGTTCTCGCCCAGAAAACCGGTGAACTGGTCATGGAATCCGGGCGGCGGAGGGGCGAACGGCGGCGGAGCGCCGCCTGGCTGACCGGACTGCCCGGGCGGCGGCAGGATGAAGTTCCCGCTTCCGTCGAAACCCGGAAGCCCGCCCCCGATCGGCGGCGGCCCACCAAAGCTTGGGAAGTCACCACCGCCCGGCGCAAAGGCCGGCGGTGGTTGCTGGGGTCCACCCGGCGGGAATCCACCGGGCGGTGGCGGCGGAAATCCGCCCGGAGGGGGTGGAGGCTGGGTTCCGTCACCGGGCGGCGGAGGTTGCGTCCCGCCCGGAGGAGGCGGTTGGGTTCCACCCGGGGGCGGAGGCTGGGTTCCATCGCCGGGCGGCGGAGGTTGAGTCCCGCCGGGCGGCGGCGGTTGCGTGCCGCCGC
>JABFSN010000194.1 GCA_013140575.1 Phycisphaerales bacterium
CCCGGGGAAATCCCACCATCCCGCTCCCGGAACCGCTGCCGCTGGCCTGAAAACACGCAAGGACATTGCAGACAATCGATGCAATCTTCCCAGTTTTTCATCGCCGGTGGCGACGGGCAACGGCCTGTGCCTTGGTGGGAGAGTCCCTTCTCGCACCCACTCTTGGCGGAGTCCCTTCCGGCCGCATTCCAATCCAATATGATGCCCCGATGCCCACCGACCTCCCTAACGAATTGTTACCTCAATTCCAATCCGCCGGCGAATCCTTGCTGTCCTGCCGCTGCAACAACTCCCATTCCGGCAACTTGTCCGTCCGCCGCGGCCAACAAATCGTCATCACGCGCACCGGAGCCATGCTCGCCCGTCTCACCGCCGACGACCTTGTTGTGACATCGCTGTCCCCCACGCCCGACGAATCCACGCGCGCCAGCAGCGAAACGCCCGCCCATCTCGAAATCTATCGCCGTACCAGCGCCGCGGCCGTCGCCCATGGCCACGCCCTCTCCGCCGTCGCCGCCGGCTGGTTGACCGACCGGCTCGAACCCCTCGATCTGGAAGGCGCCTACTATTTCAACTCGATTCCAGTGCTCGAACACGTCCCCGCGACGGCGGACGCGTCGCTCGGCCAGGCCCTCGCCGACCTGCTGAAAAAATCCCCCGTGGTCATCCTCCGCGGCCACGGTGTCTTCGCCGTCGGCGACACCCTCGAATCCGCCGCCCAGCGCATCACCAGCGTCAACGACTCGGCCGAACTATTCCTCCGCGCCCGCGCCCTCGGTCTGGACACCCATGCGCTCCGCAACGCGCCGTACATCGCAGACGTCCTCCGCCGCAAACACAGCCGCAAGATGGAGGATTCGGGATAACGTGCCGACATGCAGGCCGACCCGGAAGATTCGAGTCGGGCAAAGTGAACGATGACACCAACGCACCTGGCGTCCCGCAGGGACGCAGTGAATGTAGCCCAGCACTTCAGTGCTGGGACCACCGCGTCCTGCCGATTCCGTAGTCCCGAAGGGACGGCTGAACCGTCGCACGAAGTTTCAGTCGTCCCTTCGGGACTCCGGACAAGAGAGACGCCGACCAACCCCGCGTTGAAACGCGGGGCTACATTCAGGCCTGCCTGCGGCACGCAGGCTATAATGACGCACGGCACGTGAATACGCTTGCAGGTGCCACTGGCGCGAATTCGGAACAGCGAAATGTTCGGTAAACCGTCACGTCTGCAGCGCTCGTTGAAATGGAGCGGCTTCACCCTCTGCATCGCAATGCTGGGCGTGACGATTGCGAGTTTCAATCGGGCGTTTGCGTGGTCAACCACGACGGGTTCGATATACGTGCAAGTTGGAGCCATCTCCAGAATAATCTGGTTCCCGTCCGTTCCTCCAAGACCGTCAACATCGTGTATCCTTACCTGGCGCACGAGTTCTATTTCATCAAATCAGGGCGGGAACTCCTCGTTCTTACGCTTTGTCGTACCGTCATGGGGTGTCGGCCGGTGGATTTCGATAGTCTCGATTCCGCTTGCCAGTCCGTTTCTTGTTATTGGTCTGCCGACGGCATTCCTCTGGTACCGCGACCGCCGGCCGCCTCCGGGGCATTGCCTCAACTGCGGCTACGACCTGACCGGCAACGAATCCGGCGTCTGCCCCGAATGCGGAAGCGACGGCACCAGGAACAAGCATTAACAGCGGTCAAACCTCGACGTTGAGGGTCTATTGAACGCTCCGTACAATGGGAAACGATGGTTCGCAAGACTGTCCGAATTCTATCGTTGCTATCGTTGATTGGACTGCTCGTGACCGCGACCTACTGGTTCATGCAACGATCGGGTCCCATCCCGATTTGCTCCGGTCCACGATACCTCGGCGTCACTTGGTACATGGAACGTCCGCCCGGTTCGCCATCGGAAGCGAGTTGGTATATGGACCTTCCGCCCGCATTTAAGGAGCGTCCATCCGGCTTCTGGGCGGTGGAAATCCCGAAGAGTCAATTGCCTCCGCTCCTGCCCACGACCAGTTTGCTAGTTGGAGTCGCGGACGGCTATCTGGACATATGCACAGCCTACTACTACACCGTGCCGGACCGGGCAACTTCGCCGGCGAACGTCCTTGTCGATGCATCACATGCCGAGGTGATTCGCATCCCCCTTTGGATAATTGCAGCCTGCTTTACCCTTCTTCCGGGCTACACTCTCGGCTTTGATCGATTCTGGTTGCGACGACGGCGTCGACTTCGGAGTGCAACCGGATTGTGTGAGACCTGCGGCTACAACCTGACCGGCAACGAATCCGGCGTCTGTCCCGAATGCGGGAATCGAAAGTGATGGCGTGGTTTGAGAGTGCGCCTTCTTTCCGAGCCGCGACCGTAAGGGAGCGGTCTTTCTTCGAAATCGCGCGGAACCGCTCCCTTACGGTCGCGTCTCTGAAAAATCCGCTCATCTATGCGGGCCAATCGCGCGGGCCCACGCTGATCAAATACCCCTCGCGGTCGATCGGGTACTTCTCGAAAAACGTCGCGATCGAATCCCGCGTGACCGCGTCCACCGCGGCCAGTCGCTCATCCACCGTGCGCGGCGCGCCGCGGTAGTCCACGTCGTCCATGATCTGCGTCAATCGGTGATAGGGCGACTCCGCCTCGACGGCCAGCGACGTGCGCCGCTTGTTCTTGACCCGTTCCACCTCGTCGGCCGAAACCTTGTCGCGGGAAATGGCCGCGGCCTCGCGCTTCATCGCCTCCAGCAGCGGCTCGATGCGATCCGGCTCGGCCTGACCCGACAGAATGGTCAATCCGCAATCGCCCATGTCGAACCGGAACGAATTGGCGTGCGGACTGATCCCGGCCTGCACGATGTTCCAATAGAACCGCGAATTGCTCCCGCCCAGAATGGACATCGCCGCCTCGGCCGACTCGTGCAACGGGTCGGTCGCGCAGGGCGCAGCGAACGTCAACGCCACCAACTGCTGCTGGAACCGGTCCACCACCTGCGTGGCCGAACCCGTTCGCGTCGTGGGCGCCACCCGCGCGTGCATTCCGCCGGAGCGCTTCCACGACCCGCACAATCGCTCGGCAAGGTCGATGATCCGCGGCGGATCGACGTTGCCGGCCACCACCAGCACCATGCGGTCCGGCGCGTAATGCTCGTTCATGTACGCGTTCATCTGGTCGCGGGTCAGCGCCCCGACCGTTTCGGTATAACCGAGAATCGGCCAGGCCAGCGAATGACCCTCGTAGACCCGCTCCAGCAGGAAATCGAACGCCACGTGGTCGATCGAATCCTTGGACATGGCGATCTCTTCGAGGATCACCTTCTTTTCCGTATCGAACTCATCCGGCGGCAGCGCCGGACGCATCATGTCGGCCAGCAACTCGATCTGATCGTTGATCCGCTCGTGCGGCACCCATCCGAAATAAAACGTGCGATCCTCGCTGGTGAACGCGTTGTACGTCGAACCCAGCCGGTCAAACGTGATGGCCACCTCCCGCCAGTCGCGTTTGCCCGTGCCCTTGAAACACATATGCTCGAGAAAATGCGACACCCCGGCCAGGTCCGGCGTCTCGTCCCGCGCCCCGGTTCGCGCCAAGAACCCCGCGGCCGCCGACCGCACGTCGGGCATCTTCTCGATCGCAATCAGCAGACCATTCTTCAATGTGTGAATCGTGTAGGGACTCGTGGCCATGATTGTCCTTCGTCTGGTGCTTCTGGGTGGCACGGGCAAGCGTACTCGCTTGCCCGTGCTCCTCAATATTCCGCAAATGCTCCGGTTTCGTCGCGCACGATCATCGCACACGGACAACGGAGTACCGTTGTCCGTGCCACCCTGCAGCGCCGTCGTCGATCAAGAAAGGCATCCATCACCTTCCGACCGCCGCCGCGCGCTCCAACACCCGCGGCCCCAGCGTCAGCACGTTCAACCGATCCCGCGGATGGTCCGCCAGAAACTGCCGGATACGTTCCGTCGTCACCGCCTCGATCCGCGCGATCTTCTCTTCCGGCGGAATCGGCCGTCGATGGTGAAACAAATCGTCCGCCAGTTCCGAGCATCGCGACCGGGTCAGATCGCCCTGCGTCCGCATCTTGGCCACCAACCCCGAAATCGACCGCTCCACCTCGTCGTCCGTCAAATCTTCGCTGACCCGATCCACTTCCCGCAACAGCGTGTCAAACGTCTTGTCGCATCGTTCCGGCGTCGTCGATGCCCCCAGAAACAACACGCCCGACCCCCGCGGCGTCTCGCTCCACGCCGCCACCCAGTACACCAGCCCCTGCTTCTCGCGCACCTCGGTGAACAACCGCGAGCTCATCCCCCCCGACAAAATGGCGATCAACACCCGTTGCACCGGAAACGACGCATCCTCGACCGAAACTCCAGGAAACGCGATGGCCACATGCTCCTGCGCCAAATCCTTGGGATGATGCGTTTGCCGCGGCTCGAACGCGACGCGATACCCATTTCGCCCGGCCGGCGCCGCCGATCCGAACCCCGCGAATCGCTTTTCCAACAGGTCGATCAGTTTCTTCGCATCGAACCCGCCGGCCGCCGTCACGATCATTCGCCCCGTGTGATAGTGGTTCTTCCAATGGGCGGCCACGTCATCGCGGGTAATGCGTTCCAGCGTTTCCGGCTCGCCCAGCGCATGCCGCCCCAGCAGCGGTCCGAACACCTGGGCGCTGAACAATTTGTCGCACAATCCCTGCGGATCGTCCTGAAGCGCCGTAATCTCCTGTTGGGCCAGTTCGATGGCCACCTCCACCGAATCGTCCGGGAACGTCGGCGTACACAAATACTCGGTGTGCAGTTCGATCGCCCGATCAAGAAACTCCGGCAGCACCACGCATCGGTAACCCGTCGATTCCCGCGCCGTCCACCCGGTGTGCGACGCCCCGATGGCGTCGAACGCGTCCGACAACCCCCGCCCGTCGTAATGGGCCGTCCCCAGGTCGATGGTCTCCTGCACGACATGGGCCAGCCCCAGCAGCGCCGGCGGCTCGTCGGCAATCCCCGAACACAACCGAAACTCGATGGCCGCAATCCGCCGATCGGGAATCTCCGCGCACGCCAGCTCGATCCCGCATGCCAACGTCTTGTGCGTCACCTTCTCCACATGAACTCCTCTTCAGGTACGTCCACTCCGCCGGACAACTCCCGTTGCGCTCCGGCGTGCGGATCCCGAATCCGGCTCCTGACCGTCATGCGTGCGACGGGGCGACGTTCGAAACAGTTACGCCTTCCATGCCACGCGCCCGATCCACCGCCATCACCCTACCCGTCAACCACTTCGACCGCTTCTTGAGCTGTTGCGTAAGCACTCCCAGCTCCCCCCGCCCTCGATCGCCACGGAATCGTTGATGCAACGGACTGGTTTGAGCAACCTCGTTGTCCTGTTCCAACCACAACACAACGCGAATCTCGTCGCGCCCCCGTCGCATGGATCGAGTAAACAGCGACCAACGCGCTTGGTTCTCGGAGTTTCGTTGCGCGCCGATCACTCCTGCGACGGTATCGCGTACCTTCTGCGCGACTTCGAGAACGAGTTCCCCGTTCCGCACGCGCTCCGTGTTCCCGATTCGGTACCCTCGGAAGTCCTTTGCCTCAACAAGAAACAATATGACTCGATTGTGCCCCGACGGCGCCAGCGCAATGAAATCAACACCCTTGGCTTCCGTCTGCTGCTCAATCGAACGGTATTCGCGAGTGTCGTCATATTTCTCGACGGTCCATGCATTGTCGAATTCGAACTGCAGATTCCTCTCTACAAAAACCGCGCACATCAGGCTCCCCCCTTGCGGGGCCCCTTCTTTCCCTTGAACAGATCGTGCTCTCTGTCGTAATGCATGGCGAACTCATCGAGTATCGCATTATGCTCCAGGTCGGCAAGGGTGTCGCCCGACTCGACCGTGACCGGGCCGCCGTCGTTCCGGGTAAGCGCGTGAAAGCGTGTCGATGCCTTCGGCTCCGTATCATACTCCACCGCAAGTGACAACTCATGAGTCAGCAGATAGTCGTGTGTCGCGACAAAAATCTGGATGCCCCGGCTGGCAAGCGTCCTCAACGCTTCGGCGATTTTCGTAACCAGTGTCGGATTCAGGTTTGCCTCCGGCTCGTCCCAGAACAATATGCCGTTCTGCATCAGCGATCCGTTGTTTATCAACTGAATCAAGCCCGCAATTTTCCGATATCCTTCCGCCAGCAGGTGCGCTTCAATGATTCCATCGGCGGAATTCACCTGGAATCGCCCTCCTTCGATGGCGACTTTCCCTCCTAGAATCGCCTCAAATGGTGCCACTAGCGCGTTGGCCTCCTTGAGCCTTTTTCCTCGAGCTGGACTTCCGCTTAACGCCTTGCACAAATCAAAATACGTTTCGTCAAACGACAGCTCTCGATCCTCGTAGGCTTTGATGAACCCCTGATACATGGCCACTGCCTCGCGCGATGGAATGAAGACGGCGGGCTCGGCGTCTTTCAGGGTCACGGTTTCAACGGTCACGCTGTCTTGAGTTGTCAGTTTGAATTCGAACCCGCCTTGATCCGAGTTGATGGCCACTCTCGCCGAACTCCGTCCGACCCGCCTTCGCACCAACCGACTGGGCTTGGACTCGTCGGGCTTGAACACACCGGCCAGCTTCTCCTTCAATCGTGCCGCTATTCGCTCCTTGTCGTCAATCCCATCCTTGTGGGCCATCTCATGCGTCCGCAAGATCGCATACAGCAGTTTCATCAGATGCGACTTGCCCGTTGCGTTCTTTCCAATGAACACATTGAGCCCGGGTGAAAACAGAACTTTCACGTCCTCAAACACCGTGAAGCGCGATAACGATATATCCTTGACCTTCATACGCCATCAACTCGGTGCTGATTCACTCGTTCCAACTCGCTCTTTTAATGCGCCACCGGCTTGCCCAACTGCGCCCCGACCTCCTCCAATTTCTCCGCAAGCAATTCCGGCGTATCCGCCTCCAGATTCAGCCGCAACAACGGCTCGGTGTTCGATTTCCGCACGTTGCACCACCACTGGTCATACACGATGGTCACCCCGTCCAGCCGGTCCACCTTCGCGTCCGCGTAGCGCTTCACCAGCTTCTCCATCGTCGCGTCCGCGTCGGGGTTCTCGTAATTGCATTCGCCGCTCGCGTAGAAACGAGTCAACGGCGCAATCAACTCGCTCATCGGCGCGTTTTCTTGCGTCAATACGTTGATCACGTGGGCCAGCGCCAGCATGCCCGAATCGCAATAGTAATTGTCGCGGAAATAAAAATGCCCCGACAGCTCCCCGCCGAACACCGCGTCCGCGTCCCGCAACGCCTTCTTCATGAATGCGTGCCCCACGCGCTCCCGGCGGGGCTTGCCCCCGTGTTTGCGGATCTCCTCGGCCACCACCCGGCTGGACCGCAGATCGTACACGATGGTCGATCCGGGCGCACGTTTCAGGAAGTACCGCGCCAACAGCGCCGTCAACATGTCGCATCGCACGATTTCCGCGCGCTCGTCAATCAACATGCAGCGGTCCGCGTCCCCATCGAAACAGACGCCCAGATCGGCCCCCGTCCGGTTGACTTCCGCCCGCAACTGATCAAGGTTGGCGTCCACCAACGGGTTCGGTTCGTGAACGAACTCCCCGGTCATCTCCGTATTCAGAAAAACGCAATCCAGGTTCGGCACGTCGCCGAATATCAGCGGCGCCCATTTGCCCGCCATTCCGTTCGACGCGTCGACCACCAGCTTCAACGGCGCTGGATGCTCGAGGTGCTTCCGCACAAACGCCTTGTATTCGCGCGACAGATCCCGTTCGGCGTACGGTGACATCCGCTTCGATTCATGCTTCACGATGTGGCACACCGTCCGGCGGATGTCCAGCAGCCCGGTCGTCTCGCCGATCGGCACCCCGCCGCGGCCGCAAATCTTGAATCCGTTGTACCGCGCCGGATTGTGACTGGCCGTGGTCTGAATTCCCCCGGCCGCGTCCAGGTGATTCACCGCGAAATACAACTGCGACGTGTCGATCATCCCCACGTCCTGCACGCCCACGCCGGCCGACCGGATCCCCTCGATCAACGACTTGGCCAGCGACGGGCTGCTCTTCCGCATGTCCCGCCCAACGACCACCGTCGCCCCCCCCCGTTCCGGCC
>JABFSN010000025.1 GCA_013140575.1 Phycisphaerales bacterium
TGAACCGATTTCGACGCATTCTGATTCGCTGGGAGAAGAAACCGGAGAATTATCTGGGCTTGCTGCATATGACCCTGGCCTGCATTACCTTTCAGGCGTCGAAACTGTTTTTGGGATAGGCCCTTATCCGAATTGTCCCTCAGGACGTCGTTGAGTTCCAAGGCTATGCCGTTGTGCTCTCCGATCTTCTCGTCAATGAACCTAGCCGCGGCGGGGTAATCACGGTCATTCACAAGATGGAGGATTTCAAAGTTGATTTCGGGTAGACTCTCGATTCTTCGGGCGAGCCACTCAGCCCGGTCCTTCTTGAGGGCGGCGTGAACCCCTACCCACTGCTCACGCATTCGCTGGGGAGTCCAATAGGCGCGGGTCTGGATACCTTTTTCCTTCGGGGGCTCGGCGTCGGACGCCTTTGCACAGCCAGGAACCAGAAATGGTATGACGAGGCACGCGACAACCGCCCACACGAAACCACAAGGTGCTTGAGAGTACCGTTTGACAAACTGAGTCATGACGTTCACTCCGAATGATCCGCCTTCCTGACGCCTGCTTCCGTTCAAGCCCCACCGCTCCCCCCTTCGTGAAGCGGCGTGAAGGCGTGGCGCGCGCGGGACCGAACGAATAGACCCGCCTGAGAGCAGCAGGTTAAAGCGCCCGAACGCGATTGGCCACGTGGGTTGGCCTTTCGCACGTCGGGCTATCGCGGGAAAACCCGTTTTGCGAATGCCAAACCGGAAAACGCGGAACGAACGCGACAGAACACGCGCCATGTAGCGCGTCAGAGCCGGTGCCGGGGTGTCGTATCTGTTTGTACAGTTGAGCTTGGTAGGGCAGGCCCTTGGGACCTGCCTTCGCCATCATCGTGCAGCGGCAGGTCAGAGACCAGCCCGACTACCCGCCACGTGCGCGAACCGCGAATGGTAAAGGCCGGTGCGAGCGCCTGTCCTACCGGAGTCTCCTTCCCCGCTCGGATGAGGACCGTGTAGGTCATGGCAGCATTCTACCACATACCACGACGCGAGGCGTTGGGTCGAGGCCCCGACCTTCTCTCTCGCCGCCCGCCTACTTTCTTCCGCCGCGGTCGCGCGTCGTGCGCCGAGGCCGCCCGCGCTTAGCCTTGGTCAGTCTCTTGTCACCCGCCCGGCCCATGTACTCGGTGACGGCCTGCACGAGCAGGCCCGAGCGCGTTTCCCCGCGCTCGTGGGCGTAGCGGTCCACGGCGTCGAGGACGCGCTCGGGCACGGTGATGTTGATCCGCTTGGCCTTGACGCGAAGCGTCGAGGGATCGACCGACACGACGGCCCAGACGCCGCCGCCCCGGATCGTCGTCAGTCTCAGCGCCACGAGTTCGCGCATCGCTCCAAGACCAACGCCGGCTTTCGTTCGTGATTGCAGCAGGATATGCTTACCGCAATTGAAGTACTTTTGCATCAGGAATCATGGAATATGGTTTACGGAAACTTCATGCGGGTCGTCCGGGTGCTGATTGCGGGCGTGGTGCTTGTTTCCGCGGCGGCGCCGCGCCCGGCGTCCGCTCAACCAGCGGATCGGGTGTTTGAGGGTCTGACCCGTCCCAGCCGGGACGTTGACCTGGTCATGCGTGTGTCGGGTGTATTGGCGAGGCTCCCGGTCAAGTCCGGCCAAGCGGTTCGGCAGGGCGACGTCATCGCGGAGCTCAAGAGCGAGCTGGAGAGGCAGTCCCTCGAAATCGCCCGGCTGAGGTCGGAAAGCGATCACGAAATCATCATCGCCGAGAAGACCCGGAAGCTCCGCGAGACCGAGCTCAGCCAGTTGAAGGAGCTTGCAGCCCGCGAGGCGGCCAGCAAATGGGAGGTCGAGACGACGGGCGTGCAGGTGGAGATTGAGCAAGCCCGGGCCGAGACGGCGCGCTTCAACAAGCGCCTCGCCGAGGCCGACCACCACCGCGAGCAACTGTTGTTGGCCGAACGCACGCTGGTCGCGCCTTTCGACGGCGTCATCCTTCGCACCATGAAGGAGGAGGGCGAAGGCGTGGCCGACCTCGAGCCCATCGCCGTTCTGGTCCGGCTGGACCCCATCTGGGTGGAGTGCAACCTGCCCGCGGACCTGTTCGGGCGCGTGCACGTCGGCGGCGTGGCCGGCGTGCGCATCGTCGCCGCCGATCCAGCCGTGGACGGTTCCGGCGAAGACCCGGCGGCTGCCGCGGAAGTGTCACGTGATGGCACGATTATCGCGGCCGACCCGCTGGTGGACGCGGCGTCCAATACGTTTCGCGTGATTTTCGAAGTTTCCAACCCGGACGGGGCATTCGCGGCGGGCCTGGTCGTCCGCGTGCGGTTGAATGAGTGACGGTCGCCTCGCATCCGCCGGGCGGGGTGCGCCGGGCAACATGGTTGCGTGACAGAATCGGCGGGCTGTTGCGTTCGAGCACCGGTCGCCAGCCCGGTAACCAACCGTCGCGGGGCATCCGCAGGCCTGCGCCCGCGGCTCTGATGGGCGCGGGATCAGCTCGCGGGAACTGTCACGGAACCGATTCGCCGTCCTCTTTCCCGTGGGGGCCGGTTCCGTTAGACTGCCTCCGCCATGCAAAGCAAAGCCACGACCGTCGCAGCGTATCTGGCCGAGTTGCCCGACGATCGCCGCGCCGCGCTTCAGGCGGTGCGCGCGGTCATTCTCAAGAACATCGACAAGGATTTCGAGGAGGGCATGCAGTACGGCATGATCGGGTACTGCGTGCCGCACCGCGTGTTTCCGGCGGGATACCATTGCGACCCCCGGCAGCCGCTGCCGTTCGCCGGGCTGGCGTCGCAGAAGAACTACATGTCGCTGTACCTGATGTCTGTTTACGGCGCGAGCGCGGAGGAGAAATGGTTCCGCGCGGCCTGGGCCAAGACCGGCAAGAAGCTGGACATGGGCAAGTGTTGCATCCGGTTCAAGAAGCTCGACGATCTCGCGCTGGACGTGGTCGCCGAGGTCTTTCGCCGCGTCTCGGCCGCGGCGTACGTCGAACGTTATCGCCGGATCCTGCCGGAGTCGTCGAAGAAACCGGGCGCCACCCGCCGCCCAACGACAAAAACCAAGGCGAGTTCAACAGCGAAGGCGACCGCCGAGAACGCGAAGCCGGTGCGAAGACCGGTGAAGGCCAGACCGAAATCGGCGAAGAAGAAAGCGTCGTAGTGTTCTGTCAGCTTCGCGTTTTGGGATAGGCGAAGGGCGGCCTAAATAAGAACACACAAAAGGGAAACCGAGTTTCGCCCGCCCTCCGGGCGGAAAGAAATGGGGGATCCGATCCAGGGGCTGAAGCCCCTGGCTAAGACCGTGCGCCCTACGGGCGAGGATTCGCGAGACTCGACGAAATCGGTTTCCCTATTCCGTGGTTCTATTCAGCCTGCGGGTCTGCCGCCCCCTCCGGGGCTATTTCGTTGGCGTGACGAATCCGGGGGCTTGCGCCCCCGGCTACTGACTTTCGCCCCTTCGGGGCTACCCGAAAAACAAGGTGCATCGAACCACCAGACACCGTCTGATCGATCCGCGGCTGCACCGTCAATTCGGTGCCGGCGGTTGACACCGCGGACAGAAATGCGTTGACCGGCCGGCCGCCGTGATCCGCTCGATCGGCGTGCGGCAGGTGCGGCACGGCAGTCCTTCGCGTTGGTAGACCCGGTGCCGCAGCTGGAACGACCCCTCGCGTCCGCCGGGCGTTCGATAGTCCATGATGGTCGATCCATTGAAGCGGATGGCCGAACGCAACACCGACCGGATCGCGCGGCGCAACGCCGCGACCCGCCCATCGGTCAATTCGGACGCGGGCGTCCGCGGATGAATGCCCGCCCGGTGCAGCGATTCATCGCAATAGATGTTGCCCATGCCCGCCAAGGCCTGCTGGTCCATCAGCAGTGCCTTGACTTGACGACGACGCCGCATAATCCGGCGGAATTCGGACGCGGTGACATCCAGCGGTTCAGGCCCGAGCGGTCGCAGACGCCGACCGGTGTCCGGTTCGCGACCGTTTGAAATCCACACCCCGCCGAAGCGCCGCGGGTCGCAGAACCGGACCTCGCGTTCGCCGTCGCCGATCGGAATCCGCAGATGCGTATGCGCCGCGCATTCCGCGCCGGCCTCCTCGATGGTCACGGATCCGGTCATGCCCAAGGCGAACGTGATGCGGGCGCCGTGTTCCATCTGAACGATTACCCGTTTGCCGCGTCTTCCCACGTCGATCACGCGGCCGGGGGCGCCGTCGTTCCGCGGGCGGCCGATCGTCAAATCGCGGCGCGATGGAGTGTCATATGTTGTCACTAATCGAACGTCGCCGTGCACCACGTCGGCGCGCACCACGATGGGCCGGTTCAACACCCGGCCCGTCAACGCGGTCGCCAGTTCGCGGGCAATGGTTTCGGCCTCGGGAAGCTCGGGCATGATGGGAATTGTACGTCGGGCGCCCTCTTGTCGCACGCGGGACGAACGCGCCGCGGTTCAGGCGCCGCTTGTCGGATCCGGATGATCGGGCGCCCGCAGGTTCTACAGGTATTGATCGCCGAATTGCTGGCGAATTCTGGCCACCAGTTCTTTCAGTCCCTGGGCGTCGCGCTTGGCGCAGATCAGCGTGGCGTCGTTCGAGCGGACAATGACCAGGTCGTCCACGCCGATGGTGGCGATCAGGTGATCGTCTTCCGAAACGATGACGTTTCCGCGCGACCCCAAATGGACGGCGCGCGGCGACACCGACACGTTCCCGTCGGAATCGCCCCCCACCACCTGCTCGAGCGCGGTCCACGAGCCCACGTCGATCCACTGGCAGTTCATTTCCACGACCAGCACCCGGTCGGCCCGTTCCATTACCGCGAAATCGATCGATATCCGCATCAGGTTCGGATAGATGCGTTCCAGCGTTTCGCGGCGGTTCGGCGTGTCCCATGCCCGGGCGCATTCCAACAACCCGTCATAGGAACCGCGCAGGTGCTTCTTGAGCTGGGCGAGAATTGCGTCCAGCCGCCAGGTGAACATTCCGCTGTTCCAGTAGTAATCGCCGCCGGACACGTAACGCATGGCCGACGTAACGTCCGGCTTTTCGGTGAACTGGACCGCCTCGAACACACCGTCACCCCGTCCCTCGCCGCGTCGGATGTAACCGTAACCGGTGTGGGCGCTTTGCGGCCGGATGCCCAGCGTGACCAGCGCGTCGGGATGGTCGGCCGCGGTCTTGAACGCCAGGTCCAGCGTATCGTGAAACACCGAAATCGGATTGATGACGTGGTCGGCCGTGAAGATACCCATTTCCCCTTCCGGGTCGCGGCGGTGGAGAATCGCGGCCGCCAGCCCGACGGCGTTGGCCGTGTCCCGCCCCGTCGGCTCGCCGAACACGTTTTCGGGGGGCAGTTCCGGCAGCTCCCCGGCCACCAGCGGCACATGGGCGGCGCCGGTGATCACGTACACCTGCCGCGCGGGCACCAACGACGCCAGGCGGTCGAACGACTGGCGCAGTAAACTTTTGCCGCCGAAAATGGGCAGCAGTTGTTTCGGCCGAGCCGTGCGGCTCAGCGGCCACAACCGCGTGCCCGCGCCGCCCGCCATGATGACCGCGTGCCGCATGGTCGATCCTCAACTAGTCCGTGCCATCTGGTGTCAGTCCACTTCATCGAAATCGACGCGTTCGAGGTCGGAAAACTCCACCACGTAACTTCGGACGCCGCGGTCCGGAAACTCGACCTCGACCGTGCTCTGCCGCGCTCCGCGACGCAATCCGACGATCTGTCCCACGCCGAAATCGGGGTGCCGCACCAGCGATCCGACGCCCCAGCAATCAAAATCGTCGGGCGTTTCGCCGACGGGCGCGTACGGTCGCCGGGCGCCGCCCGATCCGCGATCGGTCCATTCTAACTCGTCACCCGGCAATTCGTCGAGAAACGGCGAACGCATCGCCGGCAGGAAGGCGCCCTGCCGCATCCGGCGGCGGGTCAACGTCAGCGTCAATTCCCGCATGGTTCGGGTGATGCCCACGAAAAACAACCGCCGCTCCTCCTCGACGTCGACAGGATGCTCCCCCATACGTTCGAACGGCAGAAGGCCCTTTTCCACCCCCACAATGTACACCGACGGGAATTCCAGCCCCTTGGCCGCGTGCAGGGTCATCAACATGACCGCCCCGGCCGGACCGTCCACCACGTCGCTGTCGCCCAACAGACTCGTGTGGCTGAGCCAGTCGAGCAGCGTGGCCTCGGGGTGGTCGCGCTGATACTCGGCCGCCGCGTTCAACAACTCGTTGACGTTTTCGAGCGGTTCGTTGGTTCCATCGGCCTGCTGCAGGAGGCTGGCGTTCAGACCGGACAGCGACAGCGTGGTTTCGAGCGCCGTCCGCGGACGGGAGTCGGCGTGGCGCGACAGCCCCTCCATCAATTCGGCGAACGCATCCACGGCCTCGGCCGACCGTTTGGGCAGCCGAACGCCGCCGCGGTCGCGCACCGCGTCGAACAGCGTGCGCCCGTTGTGGGCCGCGTGGGCCTTCAGTTTCTCGATCGTCGTATCGCCGATGCCGCGGGTCGGCGTGTTGATGATGCGCTCCAGCGAAACCATGTCCCGCGGATTGACCATGACCCGCAGATACGCCAGCACGTCCTTGATTTCCTTGCGATCGTAAAACGCCAGCCCACGGGCGATGCGGTAGGGCACGCCGGCGTTCATCATCGCTTCCTCGAACGAACGGCTGAGCGCGTTGATGCGGTAAAACACGGCGAAATCGGACGGGGACCGTCCGGCCGCGATCCGCTCGGCGATCTCGCGCGCCACCGTCTCGGCTTCATCGCGATTGTCCTCGCAAGCGACAACGCGAACCGGGTCGCCGGCGTCGTTTTCGGTCCACAGCGACTTTTCCTTGCGGAGTACATTGGCGCTCACCAGGGCGTCGGCCGCGGACAGGATGCGCTTGGTCGAGCGGTAGTTCTGCTCCAGCCGCACCACCTTCGCGTCGGGATAGTCCTTCTCAAACGACAGGATGTTGCCGATGTCCGCCCCCCGCCAACCGTAGATGGACTGATCCGGGTCGCCGGTGACGAACAGGTTGCGGTGCGATTCGGTCAGCAGCCGGGCGATGCGGTATTGGGCGACGTTTGTATCCTGGTATTCGTCGATCAACACGTAACGATACCTGTCGGACAATTGGGCGCGGACCTCCGCGTTGCCGTCCAGCAGTATGGCCGTCCGCATCAGCAGGTCGTCGAAATCCAGGGCGTTTTGTTCGGCCAGCAACTGCTCGTACGCGGCATAAACCCGCGCGGCGGCCTTGTTGTCAAACCTGTCGGCCTGCTCGGCGAACGCCTCGGCATTCTGCATCATGTTCTTGGCCAGGCTGATCGCGGCGTCGATCGACGCGGGGGAGAAGTTCGCCGTCGACAATTCGCAGCGGTCCATGGCCTCCTTGACCAGCTTCCGGCGATCGGATTGATCCATGATGGTGAAGCGCGGGTCCAGACCGGCGGCCGCGTGATGCCGACGCAGAATGCGGACGCACAGCGAATGGTACGTGCAGACCGTCATGCCCGCGCCGACGCCCAGACCGTCGATGCGCTGGGCCATCTCCTCGGCCGCCTTGTTGGTGAACGTGATCGCCAGAACGTGCCACGGCTGGGTGACCGTCGCGGCCAGATGCGCCGCCCGGCGGGTGATGACCCGCGTCTTCCCGCTGCCCGCGCCGGCCAACACCAGCACCGGCCCCTCGGTCGTGGTGACGGCGTCCAATTGCGGTTTTGTCAAATCCGCGAGCAACGTCGATGGACCGCGGGACGATCGCGGCGGAAATTCAAGCGGATCCCCGCGGGGCGGGAATTCGAACGGATCGTCGGAAGGCGGGAATCCGTCGGGGTCGGCCAACATGTTCGCATCTATATCGGTCGCCAATCAACGGGTCAAAACCGAGCCCCGCTGCTCGCCCGGCACACACCGCGGGTCTACAATGCCGCGTGCAATCGCCGACAGTGCCGCCCGGCGGTCGCAGCGCGATCAGAACGTGCAGGAGCGGCCGGGCGAGCACCGATATAGTCGCAGCGAGGGGTCGTGGTCGGGCAATGGCGACGGGAACGGTCATTCGACGCGCGATCACGATTGAAGTTCAACGCGGGAGGTGAACGGGTGCGGGTGCTGGTG
>JABFSN010000187.1 GCA_013140575.1 Phycisphaerales bacterium
CCCACAGCCCACCGCCGCCCGCGGGCGTGCTGCGGCGGGCGAGCCATTGCCCGACGGTCAGTGCCGCAAAGGGCGTCAGCAGCATCACCGTGGGCAGGCAGTAGCGCGAGCTGGAGACGTTCACCATCGCGTAGACCAACAGAATGAAGAGCGTGCACAGCACCAGCAATTCCACGGCCGGATCGCGACGGCGGAGCAGCGGAACAAGGGCGACGACGGCCAACACCAGCGTGGGATAATTGACGGCCAGGTTGCCGACGCACTTCGGAACATCGCTCGCGAAGTACCAGAACCGCCACGCGTTGATCAAGAGCTTGCGGGGCAACAGCGACGGCTGCTCGCGGATCATCGCGTAGGCCTCGCTCTTGAACAGCCGGTCGACGTCTTGCGGAATATCCCAATGCCCGGCCGTCTTTAGCGACGAGCGGCTGTAGGCTGTTCCGTGTCTGCCATTGACGCGTTCAAACGCCCTGGCTTCGCCATGGCGGATGGCGTCGTCGGAATCGGGTCCGGCGTCGATCATGAAATTGCCGGACAACATGCTGAACCCGGGGCCGACGGCCACCGCGACCCACTCGCCCGACACCCGGTAGTTTCGCCACGTCCACGGCGCGACCAGCGTAAACCCCACCACCGTCGAAAGCGCCGCCGCCCGAAACCACGACGCCCGCCTCGCGGCCGCGTAGACCAGCACGACGCACGCGAACGGCAGAAGAATCGACTTGGTCAGGACGGTCAGCGCGAACGCCGCGCCGTGTGCGATTCCGCGGCCCGGGCTCGGGCGGCGGATCATGGCGTCGAGCAGGCCGATGTACAGGACCACGGTGAATGAAAAGAACGTGTCCGCGAAACTGCTGGCGCAATAGTAGATCGACAACGGAAACACGACCGCGGGCATCGTCAGCCACAACGCCCGCGAGCGGCCCAAAAGCGACGCCGACAGAAACAGGATCACCACACATGTCGCCGCGGAAAAGACACAATTGACCAGCACCGTGGCCACCCCCACGTCGGCAATCAGCGTATAAGCCGCGGCCAGCACCATCGGGAAACCCGGCCCGCGGTAGACGGTGGGCGGGGCGTCGGGGCCGAATCCAAATACGCCGTGTTCGACCAGGTTCTTCGCGACGGCCATGTAGCCATCCGTGGACGTGTGAAACTCCCGCGAACCCGGCCCGGTTTGAAGACCGAACACGGGGACAATCACGAAACCAAAAAGCAGGCGCAGCAGAAGCGCCGCGACGAACACCGCGCCGGCCTGCGTGCCGATTCCGTATTGACGATCGGTCATGTTTTCGCCCACAGCCACACCGCAGTCCCCGGCGGTCGGACAAGTCGCCAACGAGGTTCGGACGACGACCGCGGAACCGCCCCGCGCGTCGCGATTCCAAACACAAGGACGCAAGTCGAGCTTATCCCGCGGGCCCGAGCCCTGCCACGATTGAAGATCGGATGTTCTCCGGTCCCATGGTCCGTCCGTTTTAAGCCCGGTTGACTTGATTTTCGGATCAAGCGTGGTGACCATACGCAGGGCGGCAGGCGGACTGCCGTTCCGCGTGCCGGCGTAGCTCAGTTGGTTAGAGCAGCGGATTCATAGCCCGCAGGTCACTGGTTCGAATCCAGTCGCCGGTAATGACCACCTCCCCCCAGTCGACGTCGCAGGCGACGCCTAACTCATTTGCCAAGCGGATGTTGCGTCATGCCCGGGCACCGCTCGATTGCCGCGCCGACGACATCGTCCTCCGTCACTCCACTCCCAGTATTGCGACCGTGCGAAACTTCATCGGCCGATCGCCGACGGGTCGCTTCGGTTCAAGTTCCCAGCATTGAGAGACCGATAGCGCCAGCGAAGCGGGACCGATAACCGGCTGATTCCCCAACGGGAGCCCGTACAGTCCCGTGTCGCCGGTCGGGCAGGCACAGTCCAACGAGTCGCATGATCGAAAGCGGGGCACGATGAGAACGATCGCCGTTGTCAACCAAAAGGGTGGGGTGGGCAAGACCACGGTGTCCATCAATCTGGCGGCGTCGCTGGCCCGGGAGGGTCGGCGCGTGCTGCTGGTGGACATGGATCCGCAATCGCACTGCGCGGTCGGGCTGGCGGTGCCGGACGAGCAGATCGAATTGAGCGTGGTCGACGTGCTCCGCAGCCTGCGATCCGACGTGCGGCTGGGGTTCGAACAGGTCACATGGCAGATTACGCCCCGGCTTGAACTGGCCGCCTCGACCAGGATGCTGGGCGAGTTGGAAGCGGACGAGGCCCACCGCGAGGACGGCACCGAGCTGCTCCGCCGGGCCCTCGAGCCACTAGGGCGGAAATACGATTTCGCGATCATCGACTGCGCCCCGCATGTCGGCGTGCTGATGCGCAACGCGCT
Source organism: Phycisphaerales bacterium (assembly GCA_013140575.1). Taxonomy (GTDB): domain Bacteria; phylum Planctomycetota; class Phycisphaerae; order UBA1845; family UBA1845; genus JABFSN01. The sequence goes on from JABFSN010000187.1 coordinate 2,379, forward strand.
CACCGCGGCCACCGACGTGATCATCCCGGTGGAGACGGGCTATTTTTCGCTTCATGGATTGACGCGGCAACTCGCAACCATCGAGGGGCTGGTCAATGGAACGGGGCGGCGGATCAACGTGCGGGTCTTGGCCAATCATTACGACGTGCGGACCAAGTTGGCCCGCGAGATACTGGCCGAATTGCGCCGCAAGTTCGAGCACGTCCTGTTTTCGACGGTCATCAACTTCAACACCAAACTGAAAGAGGGAACGAGTTGCGGTCAGCCGATCACCGAGTTCGCCCCGGAAAGCGCCGGCGCCCGCGATTTTCAGATGCTGGCCCGCGAGGTCGAATCCGGTTCGGCGGCGATGGAGCCGAGCGAAGCCATTCATGCCCTTGCCGAGCGGCTGGGGCGGGAGACGGATCGACTGGTGGCCGCCCGCGCGCCGTTGATGACGCGTGATCGCGAACCGGTCGCGGCCGGGGCGACGCGAACGGTCGCGCGGCCCCTGGTCCGACCGTCGGTTGTCCCGTCGCGACCCGTCGAGCGCGTGGCGATGCCCATGCGACCGTTCGAGCGTGTCGCGGTGCCGCCCGGTCTTGTCGCCCAACGGCGTGAAACGCTGCCCGCGGCAGCCGGAGCCGACGATCTGCACACACGGATTGATGCCCAATTGGCCGAGATTTACGGTCCCCGTCAGACGCCGGGCGGCGTGGTGTTCCGCACGCGTCATCCGGCGGCCGAACAGGTGATGCTGGCCGGCGATTTCAATGGCTGGATGCCGCACGAAACGCCGCTGGCGCGGCTGGACGAGTCCGGCGTGTTCCAGGCGACGCTGGACCTGCGCCCAGGGCGGTATCGCTATCGGCTGGTGGTGGACGGGCGATGGGAATTCGACCGCGAGAACCCGTCAAGCGAGCGGAACGAATACGGCGAGGTCAATTCGATCGTGGAAGTGCGTTAGCACGCGGCGCTCGCTCTTCAACCGCCCGCGTACGTCGTACCCCAGGAACACGGTGGCCGTCTCGTCAATGCCGGACCCCTCGATGCGGGTGATCGGCCCGCGGGCGTCGCAGGTGCAGTCCATCTGCAGCAGAGTGGCCGGCCCGACCTGCTAAATAGAACCACAGAATAGGGAAACCGATTCCATCATGGCGCGTTTTTCTTCGCCCGCAGGGCGCACGATCTTAGCCAGGGACTTCAGTCCCTGGACGACAGCCCCTGTCTAACTCCCGCCCGGAGGGCGCACGAAACCCGGTTTCCCTTTTGGGTGTTCTTATTTAGTGGAACACGTGCTCGACGCGGCCGAGACCAGCAAGCAAGATCGTCAAGTTCACGTCCACGTTCGCGGCCGAACTGTCCGCGCGCCAAGCCCGTCGGGCTGCGCACGGACGTTTCACGCCCCGGCCGGGCAATTGCACACGTTCACCCCCGTGAACGCATCCAGAACGGCCAATATGTCGAAAATGTCGATGATCCCAGCCCCGACGGGGCGGCAGTCCGTAGCCGGGGGTGGAGTCCGCGCCGGCGGACGACACCCCCGGATCGCATCACCCCCTCGCCCCAAGCCCCAGCGGGGCGAAAGAACCCGTGATCGGATACGCGCTCATAGCGTTGTAGTGGTAGGCCGCTCCCAAAAAGCCGGATGGTCTCGCGCCTCTACGGCAAATCGCAGCATAGGATGGTTCCGGCGAAGGCGTCTAATACGGCCAATATGTCGAAAATGTCGATGAGGCCGTCGGGCGCGCAAGGGATAAGGTCCACGTCCGGCATCGGGCAGGTGGTGAACACCCCCGCGAAGCCGTCGAGGACGCACAGGATGTCGAAGAGGTCCACCGTGTCGTCGGTGTTCACGTCGCCCCAGGACTGATTCGGGCAGTCGCATTCGTCGGGAATGGAATTGCCGTTGTCGTCGTCCGATCGGCCGACGGCGATGTCGCACTCGTCGGGCACGAGGTTGAGGTTGCAGTCGGGGGCGGCCGCGGCCGCGAGGTCGCATTCGTCGGGGATGGCGTTGGTGTTGCAGTCCTCGCTCGACTTGGAAATCACGTCGCACGAGTCGGGCAGGCCGTTGGAATTGCAATCCATCGCCTGCCCGCCGCCCACCTCGACCGAGTCGATGGTCCCGTTGTTGTTGCAGTCCTCGCACGTATCCGGCACGCCGTTCCCATTCACGTCCGCCGCCCCGCCCACGATCTCGTCCGCGTCCGAAACGCAGTCCCCGTCGCAATCGTCGATGACTTCGTAGATGTACACGCCCTCGCCGAGTCCCCAACTAGGGGTCATGTCCTGGCTCAACAGGATGCGATTGCCCTCCATGGCTACCATTTGCCCAAGCTCGGCCCCCGATTGCACAATGTCCGACCCGAGCAACCGCTGTTCCTTGTGCCATTGCCCGCCGGCGTAGCGGAACACGAACCCCGCTCCGGTGTCGAAGGTTGTGGGGATGTGATTCCAGGCCTCTGCGAGAATGCGATTGCCGCTGACGGCCACGTCCCAGCCGACGTTGTCGAATTTCTTGCCGTTGGCCATCCGTGTTTCGTAATTCCACGAATCGTCGGTCGGATCGCCGGGGGTGTTCCCGTCGTCGAGCCGAAAAGCGTATACCGAGCCGCCCTGAAGGACGTGAAACGTCTGATCGCCGGGCATACCCACGGCGATGAGGTCGCCTTCAATGTCCACCGCGTTTCCGAATATCGCGCCGAAATCGATGTACTTTGGAAGCAGCGTGTCCTCAAGACTCCATGTGTCGTCGGAGACGTCGCCGGGTGTTCCGGGATCGTCGCGGCGGAAGACGTAGGCTCTTCCCGGCGGATTGCCGGGAGTGAACCCGCCACCCTCCGGGGCGCCGACGACGACACGGTTCTCCCAGACGGCCACGTCGGCGCCGAAGCTATCGTCCGGATTCTGGGTCACACCGGGGCTGGTGAGCTCCGCGTGCAGGGGCCACGTGTCGTCGGTCGGATTGTTGGGCGTGGTGTTGTCGTCGCGATGGTAGACGAACGCCGAGCCGCTGCCACCCAGCGAGCGGTTCTTCTCCGCTCCCACCACGATCCAATCGCCGTGAATGTCCGCGTCCTCGCCGAAGTAGTCCTCCGGTTCGGGGTTCAGGGCGAAAAGCTGGGTCTGTTCCAGCCAGACGTCGTCCATCAGGTTTTCCGGCGTGCTCATGTCGTCGCGGCGGAAGACGTAGGCCGAACCGGCGTAACATTCGTAGCCGCCGCAGGGACCGCTGTCCTGAAACGCACCCACGACGATGTGACTCTGGGTCATGCCCACCGCCGACCCGAGGAACTGCCCCCCCGTGGGGTTGGAAGCGACCAGTCTCTGCCGGTACAAGATCTGATCGTTTTCCTGCCAGAGATAAAGGTACACCGCGCCGGAATGAGCCCCGTTCGCGTCCTCTACGGTCGTCCCCTTCGCGCCAATCCCAACCCACGGGTAGCTCAGATTGAGCTTTACGGAAAACCGGTCGGCTGCCGGTTCAGGAGGATTTAGTCGAAACACTTCGTATTGCGTGCAGAATTGGCCCGCGGCAGACTGCGCCAAAACCGCTGTGAGAAAGATGATGACTAGCAACTCCCGTAGTCTCGCGCTTTGTTGGTCCATGGACGCAACTCCCCGGCTCGAAGGGAAAGCTATCCGGCATCCGGCGCGAATTTCGCGCCGGATGCCGGAAAATTCAATCTACGACGATCCGCCGGGAAATAACGCAACCCGACGGAACGAAGCCATTAGGCACGGCTACGAGCAGCTCGCTCCGTCGCAGAACAGGGCGGTCTGCGTGCCCGTTAAGGCCTCGGTGTCGACGATTCCATCCTTGGTCATCTCGAACGTACCGTGAAACTCCAACGGCGTATCGAAGTTCAGCGTTCCGTTTTGCAGCGAAATCAGCCCCGTCGTCGCGCTGACCGTGTCTAGCGCCGAACTGTCCACCAACCATTGCATTGACCCGCTGGCGTGGTTTACGGTGATCGTCCCCGACGAACCGGTCGCCAGTCCGTCACCAGTCAACTTGAGGTTGAACGCCTCGGTGACGGAGATGTCGCCGTCGTTTTCGATCTCGCCGGCAATCTCCAGCGGATCGGTGTTGGCGCTCTTGCCCTTGATGATGCCGCCGCTCGAAACGGTCAGCACCGCTGCCCCGGTGACTTCGATCTTCGCCGGACCGTCGACCACGATCTCTTGACCGGCGCTAGTGCTGATCACGAACTCCAGCACGGCCGCCGCGCCCGAACCGGTGAACTCGATCCGGCACGCGGTCTCGCCGCCGCCGGGCGCCTGCATGGTCAACGTTCCGTTGACCGTCAGATCGCCGCCGCCCGCGGCGATGAGCAGCACGCCCGTCGAACTGCCGCTTTCGATGATCAGGTCGTCGCACGCTTCGGTGGTAACGTCGGCATCGACGGTCACGGTCATGCCCTCGACTAGGGTCACCCGGCTGTTGGCGCCGGGCTTCTCGCCGGAGGTCGCGGCGCGGAAGCTTCCGCTGCCGTTGCACACGCACCACGTGGTGTACACGTCGTAGTCCCCCGATTGCAGACTGACGTAGTCCGCGTCATTGTTGGGGCTCACCGACCCGCTACACGACGTCCCGGGACAGCTCGGCTGGGCCAGCGCAGCACTTCCCAGCGCGAAGCTGACATAACCTCCCATTACAACAAGTTTCGATCTCATTTTCAACCCTTTCTTCAAGAGTTTTGATGCCTTTTAGAGCTACAATTCCCGCGAAAACCGCCCCGGCTAGTTCGTGGCGATCACGCTGCCGGACGCCAGCAGCGTCGGCGTAAACGTCGTGGTTTTCTTGAACACGATCACATCGGCGAGCAACGCGTCGTTCGTCTGAGTCACGACATCCGCGTTGTCCGCCCCCTCGCCGACGGTGAGGATTCCGACAACGGTCAGCGAATCACGCAGATCCAGGACGCCGCGCTCCTTGATGACCACGTCGTCGAGCGCCGGGTCGGCCGCTCCCGACGCGATCTTGAGCTTGGCGGCCTGTGATGCGCCGTCGGCCCCGATGTAAACGGTCCCTGGACTGACGTCCAGAATGCCCGTCTCCATGGTCAGCGTGGCCGCGTGGCTGGCGCCGGCGGTGATTGTCAGATTGCCTGCCCCAATAACCGCGATGTCCTGACCCACCGAATACATGTAGATGTGGGCGTCGGTGGTGACGCCGTTGGTGTCGACGTCAATGTTGGTGCTCACCGTGTAATTGACGTCGCGGTCGACGTCGAGCTTGGAATAGGCCCGCATGCGCAGCGTGCTGAGCGTGTTGGTTCCGATCGACGCCGACGTGCCGTAATGGTGGAACGTGGCCAGGTACGAGCCGCTGCTTCCGCCGAAGATCTCCAGATTGTCGGGCTGGAGCGTGACGTTGCCGTCAAGCTTGAGCGTCGACGACCGCGTGGTGCCGAATGCGTTCACCCGCGTGTAGTTGCCGACGTCGATGACGCTGCTGCTGCCGCCCTTGAGCGTCAGTGTGGTATCGGCCGTCGAGCACCCGGCGATCAGCTCGTCGAGCGCGTACATCGTCGTGCCGGTCAGCACGTCGATTTCCGTCGTCTTGCACGCCTTCAGGTCCGTCGGGCGTAGCCCCGAATGGTCGACGTCCAGAATGGCCTTGTGCGTGGTGTGTCCCACCAGGCTGAGTTCCGTCGTCGCGTAGAGGGGGTTGTCGCCCGTCTTCTGCAAGGTCATGTCGAACGACGAGTTGGCTTCCACCTCGATGCTGCTAAACGTGTGGTCGGGATTCGCGCCTTCGGTGTATGTGTATTGAGCGACCAGCGACCCGGCGTCGCAACAGTCGCAATCGTCGCGGGTGGTGCAAGAGCCTTCGTCTCCACCGAAGCACTGCCCGGCGAAGCAGGCGCAGAAATCGCATCCGTCGCCGCAGTACGCGCTGGCGCCCAGATGGACCGCGCTGGACGTGGGAGCGGTTCCGCCGAACCAGTTGTTCCCGTTGCTCCAGTAGGCATTGCCGGACGCGCACAGCAACCCCTCGCCGGTCCAGTTCGTCAGGGAGTCGCCCGGAGCGACCACCGGCGACAGGACGACCAACAGACCCGGTATCCAGACTGTAATTGCTGAGTTCCTCATCGAACCACCTCCCGCCCGTTGGCTTGATCGGCCGCATCGGCCTGGATTGCTTTTTCTTCCGTGAGTTGACGCGCCGAGAAGGATTTGCCTTCGCACACCTCGATGCGCCCGGCGGCGCCGCGGGTGACGCGTTCGGCCTCGAAATCGACGGCCGTTTCCAGCACGCCCTCGCGGACGTCGACCTCGCCCGCGCGGAGATGGACCCGCTTTTCGGTCTCGAACGAGACGCGGGCCCGGGGATGGGCGATGACCCACTTGCCCGACGAGCCTTCGCGGACCTCCGGTCCGATGACGCGGACGGCGTGCGGACCGTCGGCGATGACCTTGCCGTCCATGGACAGCGCGGTGTCGAACGTCAGCGGACCGCCAGTGGCCGAAATCTGCGCGAACCGCCCCACGCCCACGGTGTGGTCCGGATGACGCGTTTCAAACACGCCGCCGGCCGAACCGATGACCTCAACGTCGCCGCCGATCCCGATCGACGTCCGGGCGAAGATCGTGCCCGGCGCGCGGCCCGCCCCGCTGAACACGATCCGCCCGGCCGCGAACTCCTGCGGCTGCTGCGGCATTTTCAGCCCTTCGCCGATGGTCAGGACGCTTCCGCCGGTGATACCGAGCGCGCCGGCGTCGGCGTCGGCCGTGCCGCGTTCGATGAGCAGCTTGCCGATCTCGGCCTTGCCCATCACGGTAACGACGTGCCCGGCCTGAATCGCGGCGCGGTCGTCGATGATCGGAACGCCGTCATCAATCGTCGCCACGCGCCAGCCGGCGGTCGGGTCGCTGATTTCCCAAGTGGCCGGGTTCAGCCAGTCCCCGCTGGTGCGGCTGCGGTACGTCGCCGCGCCGGCGTCGGCCAGGGCGGCGCATGGAAGGGCCAGTACGGGCAGAATCGCCCATACGACCGGCGCGGGCGCGATCGCCCGGCCGAATCTGCATTTCGCTATCATGTACGGATCCTTTCCGATAGAATTGCGATGCTTTGTTACGCCCCCGCGGCCGTTGGTTTTGCGGCCTCGGCCGCGGCGGGCACTTTTCAATTCGGTTGCGGATCGGGGAGAATTCCGAACCGCGTCAAAGGTGACGACGGCTCGAGCAAGCGGGGCGGACCGCGTGCGGAGGCGCCCTTATGCGCGGGGGGGGGCAGCAGTGCGCCTCGATGCTATTCCGGGGTCGATATACATGCTGATAAAAATAGGCCACTGAATGATCGGCCGGAGCGACCCGGAATCCGTCCAGATCAGGCCCAAGAACTTCACCGACGGTGCTCCGTGAAGTGAGTGGCTGCGCGCGACGCTGAAGTTCCATCATCGCAGTCGCATGCGTTAAAGTCAATGCCTCAAAGCGTATATTTTTGGTGAATTCAGAAGTTGTCGACAAGACAGAGACGGATGCATACACGAGTGGTGTGCCACTTTCGCGGAATTAGTGTGTTTACCCCAATGAATGAGAACATGGGTATTCTGTTTTGATTTCGTATCGTTAGTGCTTCGGCTGGCAATGCGACCAACTAATCGGATTGGAAGACACGTCGCGCCCCAAATTTTCCGCTTGACTTGGCCGGAAGTACGGCGTATGTTAGGTATGATCGCCGCCCGCGAAAGGGCGGTTGCGGTCAGGAATGAGCAAATGCGTCGGCGGCAAGTTGATTCTTGTAGGACGCGCGTGGAGCATGCGCTGCGCGGAACCTGCCCCACCCCAATGCCATGCACGAGGTTCGCGACCCCGAGTGAATGGCTCGCGGCCGCAAGAGAGACCCGAGTCGGTCTACGTTTCCGTCACCGTCACGCGAAGGGCTTCTTCGAGGGTGGTGAGGCCGTGCAGGACTTTTTTGACGGCGTCCATGCGCAGGGTGACGCAGCCGTGGTCGAGGGCGTGGCGGTAGAGGGCCTCGGTGGAGGCGGTGTTCATAACCAGTTCGGCGAGACCGGAATCGAAGGGGACGAATTCGTAGATGCCGACGCGGTCGAAATAGCCGGCTCGGCCGCAGCGGGCGCAGCCGGTTCCGCGGTAGATTTTGACCTGCCCGCGGATGTCGGGGATGTCGAGGAGCCTGCGTTCGGTGTCGTTGGCGTCGAAGGGTTTCTTGCAGTTGTCGCAGATGCGGCGGACGAGGCGCTGGGCGAGGATGCCGATCATGGCGCTCGACACCAGGTACGGTTCGCAACCCATGTCCACCAGGCGCGTCAGGGCCCCGACGGCCGAGTTGGTGTGCAGCGTGGCCAGCACGAGGTGACCGGTCAACGACGCTTCCAATGCCAGATGGGCGGTCTCTTGATCGCGGATTTCTCCCACCATGATCACGTCGGGGTCGTGTCGAAGAATGGAGCGCATGGCCCGGGCGAAGGTGACGCCGTGCTCGGAATCCACCTGAATCTGATTGACCCCCGCAATGTGGTATTCGACGGGGTCTTCAACCGTGATGATGTGCTGGTCGATGCGGTTGATTTGTTGCAACGCGGCGTAGAGCGTGGTGCTCTTGCCGCTGCCGGTCGGACCGGTGACCAGCATGATGCCGTGCGGCCGGCGGATCAGTCGTTCGAACGCCTGCTTGGTTTCGATATCCATGCCCAGCGTGCCGAGGTCGATCACCGAGCGGTTCATGTTCAGCAGACGCATGGTGATGCGTTCGCCGTGAATGGTGGGGATGATGGCCACGCGAATGTCGATGTCCTGCTCGAAACTGCGTTGGGTGAAGCGGCCGTCCTGCGGTTTGCGGCGTTCGGTGATGTCGAGCGTGGTCAAGACCTTGACGCGGGAGACGACGGCCGGCGCGGCGTCCAACGGCAACGCGCGGGCCTCGATCATGCGTCCGTCGATACGCATGCGCACGCGCAATCGGTCCTCCTCGGGTTCGATGTGAATGTCGCTGGCGCGGCGGTCGACGGCCTCGTCGATGATGCTGTCGAGCTGTTCGACGACGTTGAGCCCGGAGGCGGAGAGGGTGGCGGCGGTGCGATGGACGGGGGTTATTTCGGCGATGCGGGCGCCCTTGGTGCGGGCGTCGCCGTAGATTTCGTCCTGTATCTGGGCGATCTGATAGCGCGGGCCGACCACGAACTGCAACGGCTTGTCGAAATGCTCGCGCAGTGCTCCTGCGACGCGAGCGTCCACCGGGTCGGCCACAACCACAACGAGTTGGCCGGAGACGTCGCCGAAGACGATGCACTGCAATCGCCGCGAGATGTTCTCGGGCAGCGACAGAACCCACGGGGCGCTCGGGCGGCGGCGGGTCAGGTCCAGGAAGCGCATGCCGTTCAGATCGGCGTAAGCGCGGGCCACGTCCTCCTCGCTGATGATGTCCTGCAAGAGCAGCGACTCGATCATGGGCAGGCCGGACTGTGCGGATTCGAGTTGCAGACTGCGGGCGGTGGAGCGGGTCATCGCGCCTTTTTCGAGCATTTTGAGGAGGATTTTGGATTCGGCGTCGAGCGCGGCGAGCATGGCGGGGCCTTTCGGTTCTTACGAAAACGCCGTGGCATGGGCGTCCAGCCCACTTCGCGATTCGCGCCTTCACGAGTCGTGTGCCACAGTCAGGCATGAATGTAGCCCCGCGTTTCAACGCGGGGTACGCTGCAGACCAAATGTCGCCGAGTCCCGAAGGGACGGCTGAAATCCCGCAGGGCGCTTCAGCCGTCCCTTCGGGACTATGGGCTCCTGGCGCGCCGTCATCCCAGCACTGAAGTGCTGGGCTACATTCACTGCGTCCCGTTGGGACGCCGAACAGGTGCGTACCGTCGTCCGTGCAACGCATTCGTCACCGGCGGGATGGCCGTACCACGCATTCTTGACGGGCAGGATGCCCGTGCCACGGACGCTTAACCGTGTCCGACGGCCAGCACCAGGGCGTCGTCTTCCTGGGGGCGTTCGCCGCGGTGGCGCTCGCAGGCCTGCATCACCTGGTTGACCAACTCCAACGCGGGCGGAAAGCCCGTCTGATTCAACAGCAGATCGTGCACCCGTTGATGACCCAGCGCTTCGCCCGACGCATTGCACGTGCCATCGACGCCGTCCGAATGGAACAGCAGACGGAATTTCGACGGCAAGTCCGCAACCGTTTCCTCGTAGCCGAATTGCGGATCAATGCCCAGCAGCAACGCGGGTTGGTCGAGCGTGATCAACCGGCCGGCGCCGGCCATCAACAACGGCGGCGGCCCGCCGGCATTGATGTAGGTGACGCGGCCGTCGGTGGCGTCGATGCAGGCGATCAGGCAGGTCACCAGTTGCCGGGCATGGCGCGTGGCGCAGATTTGATTGATGGCCGTGATCAGTTTCGGGAGATCGACGCCCTCGGGCTGAACGGCAAGCGCGCTGCCGACGGCCGTGCGGACGCCGGTGGCCTGGGCCAGTCCCAGCACGCCCTGTCCGCCGGCGTCGACCATCAGCACGTAGGTGCGCGTGTCGCTGACATGGATGACGTCGCAGAAGTCGCCGCAACGGGCCGCGCCCGAAATCACGCGCATGGCGATGTCGTAGGTCTTGTTGCCCTCGACGGGGACGGCCAAGGCCCGCTGCATCCGCCGCAGGGTGGCCACCCACGGCGCGGAGATCGATTTCACGGCGTCCGACAGGCGCCGCGTGGCGTCGGCCATCAGCGAGCCGATGACGGCGCCGGCCGCGGTCATTTCGTGCAACGTGGCGTCGGTGAACGCCTGGGCGGTTTTGGGCCGGTCGACGTAGACCACGCCGATCACCTGGTTCTCGTGCATCAGCGGGGCAACCATGCCGGCGGCCGCGAATCCCGCGTCGCCCTGAATCTGTCCATTTTCCTGCGGATATCGGCCGGCGACGGATTGCAACAGCGCGGAATAGACGAATGTCTGACTGACCGGGGTCACGTTGGCGCCCGGGTCTTTCCGCAGACCGCGCTGGGCGACGATGCGCAGTTCCTTTTTCTTGTCGGCGCGAAGGGCGACAAGGCCGCGTTCGGCGCGGACGAGCAGCATCAGCCGGGCCAATGCGGCCGACGCCACGTCCTCGGCGCGGGCGGGATAGGGCACGTCGGCGGCGATGGCGGCGAGTCCGCCGATGCGTTCGACGGCCAACGACACGGGCATCTTTATTTTGATCCACTGGGTGCCGGCGGGATCGCCGCGGTCGGGCGTGAAAAACGAGAGGTCGGCGGGGGATTCGTTGAACGAATCGTCGAGGAACTCGAAAACGCGGTTTCCAATGCGAACCATGTCGCCGTGGTTCAGAAGCGTTTCGGAGATCATCTCCCCGTTGACGAAGGTCTTGTTTCGACTGCCCAGGTCGCGGATGCGGAAGCGTCCGTCGGGATCGCGGTCGAGCCGGGCGTGCTCGCGGGAGACAAGGTCGTCGTTGAGGATGACCTCGCACGATTCGACGCGCCCGATCAGGAACTTCTCGGGACCGAGCGCACGGGTGTGCAGGGCGTTGTGTTCGTCGAGGTAGCGCAGCTGGGCCATGGCCGGCATTCTAATGGCTGCTCGATCGGGAGGGCAATGTCTGGACGCAGCGAATCAGAACGGAACGGCCGTGCCGCGGGCGGTGATACGCAGGCGGACGACCGCGGGATGTTGGAATTCCCATTCGAGATAAGCGCTGTCGAGCAATGTCTTCACGTCAGGTTTCAGGCGGCCGTCGAACACGCGAATGCCGTTGTGATGAATCGCGACGGGTTTGTCGAAATCAACTACGCCGGCCGGGAGGTGCAGTTCGATTGCATCGCATAGGGTCGAGCGGATGTCGATCGATTGACCTTCGATTCTCGCCGTGAACTTCGGCAGTTTGGAATCCAAAACGGACGTGACGTACGCGGACGGGTCGGTATGTCCGACCGTCAGGATGTGAAGCTGATCGCCCTGCCACGGCGAATGGGCATCGCCCGGCGCGCCGGGCGGCAAGTCGATGGCCCGGACAAAATGCGATCGGCCCTGCGCCGGAAACCGGAATTGTCTCGCGGTATCGGCCACCCGTGGGCGGCGACGGGTCATCCAATCGTTCAGGAACGAGTAATCGGGTACCTCCCCTGGACGCAGCACCGTTTCGGTGATCGGTAGATCGAGCCGCGCGGCGGTTTCACGAACGATCATGCCGGTCAATGCCACGTCGTAATCACGGCCCACGAGCAACTCACCGACCGGCATCAGCGGCTCCGTCCAGATCAAGCGCAACGGGGTGTGCCGCACGTTGGGCAACAACAGGGGCAACAACTCGCGTCCGTACGGCCCGTCAAACGCCCCCTCGTTGATGATCGCACCCGCGAATACATCGGGTTGCGTCAGGATCAGCGTCAGCGCCGCATCGGCGCCGGCGGCCGCGCCGTACAGGTACACGCGGTCGCCATCCACGTGGAAGCGCCGGCGGACGGCCACAAGCCAGGCGCGGACTTCGTCGGTCCCTCGCTCCGATGCGTGAAAACTCGACGGCGGCGCCGCTCGCGGCACGATGACCACGAACGGTTCGTCAAGACGGCTGATCGCTTGAACGATCGGATCGTGATCGACGGGTTTGTCCGCGGCGGTCAGGACGATCGCAACGGGATGAGCTTTCGCCGAGTCGTAGCCGGTCGGAAGCCGCACGTCGAATGCCGTCGTTTGACCATTGGCCTCCGTAGGCACGGTCGAGGCGGCGCGGGGGTCGGCCGCCGTCCAGACCTGAACGGCGCGGAGCGCGGCCAACACGTCCGGGATGGACCCCGTGGCGGCCTCGGCAATCCGCGGAACAAGCACGTCGCGTTTTTCGGCGGGTTCCGCGGCAAAATACTCCTGAACCAATTGCGCGAGCGACGGTGTTTCGTTGTCGGGCGGTTGCGCCGAGACAATACCCGGCGCCGCGATGAACATCGCAGCGTGCAGGGCAATCGTCGCGCGGCGGTGGCCTGTCTGAAAACGCCGGACCCCGACTTGTTCGTTCATGCCATCAGATGGTAGTCAGCCGACCGCGAGGAGCAACTCGACGGTCGAATGGCGGCGTTGTGGAGTGGGTATTTTACGCCTCGCACGGAATCCGACGAGGATTATTATTTCAGGGACCGGCGAGCAGGCAGAACGAAAGGTCGTAGACCTCGGGAACCGTGCTGGCGCCGTCGTCGACGATGTGAAAACCCTCTCCATCTTGGCCGCTGCTCATCCATAGGAACACGCAGTTGTCTACGTTGGCGAGACCCTGCACCGAAACCCAGCCGGCACCGAGGCTGCAACACGCAGGCAGCGTCGCGTCATACTGGATCAGCGGATACAGATCCCCACCGGCCGTCGCGTAACTGGTCGCGGTCACCGTCCGCGTCGGCGTCAGCGTGTGGTCGCAGACCACGGCGCCGGGTTCACCCAGATTGTCCGCATGGAACCGCACGCGATAGGAATCGGGGTTTTTCACGCACGGGTCGTAGTTGTCTCCGTCGGTCGTACGTGCGTTCACGCCCCACCACCGTACTTGGCAGATGGGCGATCCGACCGCGCTGAACTCCTCCAACCTGTTCACCGCACCGGCGAACCAGCCCAAATCCGACGCACCGGCCACCCACAATCCCGTCGGCGCGGTGGCCCCGGCACCGGCCAGCGTTCCGCCCGGGCACGGCGGGGGCGGCGGTCCGCACAGGCTCAATGCCGCCTGCACGCAGAACGGGTCCCAAACGCCGTCGCCCTCGATGTTCTGGCCGCAGCAAAACGCGTCCGCCGCACAGACCAGTCCGCAGCAAGTCTCGTCTTCGCACCCCGGTGTCGCATGTGCGACAAAACAACTCCCGGTTCCCGGGCAAACCATGGTGGCCTCCGACACGTCCAGGGTGTACAGGCCGCAGCCGTCGTTCGGGTCGCCGGGAGCATCGTAGCCATCGATAACGATGTAGTAGGTGTGTCCGGCGAACAGCGGCACTTCCGGCAATTGCGACACCCACGCGCCCGCCGTGAAGCTGGGCGTGAAGCAGTCGTCGTCGTTGCAGGCGATGGCCGTGTCGGATTGACGGACGCCGCACACGTCCTCGTAAACGTATAACTTGGAGTCGTAGTTCGAGTTTCGGCACAGCGTGATGTTCACGATGACGTTTGACGTCGGCGAGAAGGCATATACGACGTCGGGCGCGCCCGGCGTGTTAAAATCACAAATCTCGTCGTAATCGTCGGTGAAACCGCAGTTGGTGTTGTCCGACGTGAACGGGATCGCGGCGATGGTCTTCGGTCCCGCGCAGGTGTCGCCCTGTTGTCCGGGCAAAAAGCGGATCATGAACTCGGCGTAATCGAGAAGATTCACTTGCCCGTCGCCGTTGAAATCGAATGGTTCACACCCCGGTCCGCCACCTACCAACGCACAGGCATGGAACCCGACGAAATCGTCGAGGAACAGCACGTCGCCGGCCACGTGCGGAGCCGACGCCGCCACGGATGGCGCCGCACCCGTCGAACTTCGCAACTCCGAAATCTGTCCGTGGCGCAACCCGCGTTCCGATTGGCCGAACGCAACGATCGGCGAACCGAATGCGCAGGCGCACGCGAACAAGGTGATGAATCTGGCGCGGATTACCCCGGTCATGCTTCCCCCTCGACCCACCGCCCGCGGTGCGCTGGCGATTCCCGCGGTCCCGAACCCCGAATCGTCGACCTGCGTCGTGCGACATCCCCGGCCACGCACACCCCCGGTGTTTCCACACAATAGGGCCACTGGATCGGAAAATCCAGCGATCCGCCGCCTCGGGGTTTCAATTGACCCGGATCACCGCGTATTATACGGCCCGACGCAATGATCGTAGAAGTGGGGCTGAATCGGTGACGAATTCTCACGACCGAATATCAGGCCTCTTCAAATGGCACCGCAAGGCGCGAGGCGACAGGATCCCATGGGTGATTTGAATGGCAAGCGGGCGTTGGTATGCGGTAGCACGCAGGGCATCGGTCGTGCATGTGCCGTGGCGCTGGCCGAACGGGGTGCGGAGGTCATCCTCGCCGCCCGCAACCTGGCGGCATTGAACGATGTTTGTGCGTCGCTCGATCGGCGCGGCGGCCAGGCGCATGCGACGGTCTGCGTTGATTTCTCGCAGGGGGAACCGGCTCGCGAGACGATTCAGAAACACCTGACCGGGACGGGTCCGGTCCAAATCCTGATCAACAACACCGGCGGTCCGCCGGCCGGTCCCATCGTTCAAGCCGGCGCGGATGCGTTTCTGACCGCGTTCCGGAACCACGTCATCAACAATCACCTGCTCGTGCAATCGGTGATGGACGGGATGAAGTCGGCGGGCTATGGCCGGATCGTCAACATCGTATCGACATCGGTGATTCTGCCGATCCGCGGATTGGGCGTCTCCAACACCACACGCGCTGCCGTCGCCAATTGGGCCAGAACCATGGCCGCCGAATTGGGGCCGTTCGGCATCACCGTCAACAGCGTGTTGCCCGGCTACACGGATACCGCGCGTCTGCAATCGCTGATCAAGCACAAGGCCGTCGAACGCGGCGTATCCGAAAAGACGATCGTCGACGAATGGGTGGCGGCGATCCCCGCGGGCCGGTTGGGACGCCCGGACGAGATTGCGGCGGTGGTCGCGTTTCTGGCATCGCCGGCGGCGAGCTATGTAAATGGCGTCAGCATTCCGGTCGACGGGGGGCGGTTGGCGACGCAATGACGACATCGTTCAGAACCGGTGCGTCGGATGCGACGTGGTGGCGATTGGCGAAATGGCGGAATTCGTGCGATGCACGGTATCCGCGAGCTGGCGCTCCCGGCTCTGAATCGCCGCGGGCGCCGGGCTGGACGCTGGACGGGCCGGAATCATGATGGCCATCAAGAATTACATCGGCGGCGAGCTGGTCGAACCTGTTTCGCGCGCGTATCTCGATAACGTCGATCCATCGACCGGCCAGGTCTATTCCCAGGCGCCCGATTCGGATCACCGCGACGTCGAGCACGCCGTCGCCGCCGCCGAACGGGCGTTTCCGTCGTGGTCGCGAACGCCCGCCGACGAACGCTGCCGCCTGATGCTGCGCGTCGCCGATGCGCTGGAGCGCGATCTGGATCGGTTCGCCCTCGCCGAGTGCATCGACAACGGCAAGCCGCTGAAACTGGCGGCCACATTGGACATTCCCCGTGCGGTCAAGAATCTGCGGTTCTTCGCGACCGCGGTGACCCATTTCCATTCCGAATCGCACGTCACCGACGGCGTGGCGTTGAATTACACGTTGCGTCAGCCCCGTGGCGTCGCGGGCATTATCTCGCCCTGGAACCTGCCGCTGTATCTGTTCACCTGGAAAATCGCCCCGGCACTGGCCACCGGCAACACCGTCGTCGCGAAACCGTCGGAATTGACGCCGATGACGGCGTATATGCTGTCCGAACTGTGTCGGACGATACTGCCGCCGGGTGTACTGAACGTTGTTCACGGTCTGGGCGCCAAGACCGGTGCGGCGATCACCGCCCATCCCCGCGTGCCGACCATTTCGTTCACCGGGGGTACGGTCACGGGGACGGAAGTCGCCCGCACGACGGCCCCGCTATTCAAGAAGGTCGGCCTGGAAATGGGCGGCAAGAATCCCAACGTTGTGTTTGCCGACGCCGATTTCGACGCCGCCATCGACGGAACGCTGCGTTCCTCGTTCGCCAATCAGGGGCAGGTGTGCCTGTGCGGGTCGCGCATTTTCGTCGAACGGCCGATCCTCGACCGGTTTCTGACCGCGTTCGTTGACCGCGCCCGGAAACTGAAGGTGGGCGATCCGCTGGAATCGTCCACGGATCAGGGCGCGCTCGTCTCGCGGTCACACGTCGAAAAGGTCGGCCGCTACGTCGAACTGGCCGGACAGGAGGGCGGAACGATCCGCTGCGGCGGCCGGCGGCCCGATGCGGTCAGCCCACGCTGCCGCGACGGGTTCTTTTTCGAGCCGACGGTCATTACCGACCTGCCCGTCGACTGCCGCGTCAACCGCGAGGAGATATTTGGACCGGTCGTCAGCGTGACTCCTTTCGAATCTGAAGACCAAGTCATTGATTTCGCCAATTCCACGGACTACGGCCTGTCCGCGTCGGTCTGGACGCAGAATCTGTCCCGCGCCCATCGTGTGGCCGAGCGCATTCAATCGGGCACCATCTGGATCAATTGCTGGCTGGTGCGCGACCTGCGCGTGCCGTTCGGCGGCATGAAAAACAGCGGCGTCGGCCGTGAAGGTGGGCTGGAAGCGCTGCGGTTTTACACGGAACCGAAAAACGTCTGCATCCACGTCGCCGGATCGTGAATCGCGGGACGGGAGTTTCGCGTTGCCGTTCACCCGCGCGATGCCGAACCAATCGATTCCAATCGCGCCACGATCTGCGGCATCAACCGGCAGACTTCATCCACCTCGTCCGCCGAATTGAAATGCGACAGGCTGAACCGGATCGCCCCGTGCCCGATGCGCGGGTCCACGCCCATGGCCGCGATGACGTGCGACGGTTCCAGCGATCCGCTGCTGCACGCCGACCCGCTGGACGCGCAGATTCCCGCCCCGCTTAGCAGGATCAAAATGGCTTCCGCCTCCAGACCCGCGAAGGCGACGTTCGTGGTGTTGTAAATGCGTTCCGCGCCGCCGCCCATCACCACGGAAGTGCCAATGGTTGTCACCAATCGTTGCTCCAGCCGATCGCGCAACGCCCCCACCGCGACCGCGTGCGCAGCCATGTCGCGTTCGGCCGCCTCCGCAGCCACGCCCATGCCGACGATGCCGGCCACGTGCTCCGTCCCGCCGCGCAGTTCCCGTTCCTGGCTGCCGCCGACGATCTGCGCGTCGATTCGCGTGCGTCGCCGCACGTAGAGCGCCCCGGTCCCCTTGGGACCGTGAAATTTGTGCCCCGACAGGCTCATCAACGTCATCGGGCAGGCCTGCACGTCGATCGGCAGCTTGCCGACCGACTGCACCGCGTCGACGTGCAACGGAACCCCCCGTTCCGCGCAAATCGCCGCGACCCGCGCGATCGGAAACAGCACACCCGTCTCGTTGTTGGCGTGCATCACGCTGACCAGCGCCGTGTCCGGCCGCAGACGATCGGCCAGTTCGTTCGGAACGAGCCGCCCCGACCCATCGACGCCGAGCACGTCCACCGCAAACCCCTCGTCGGTCAACCGGCCGCACAGATTCCGGACCGCGCTGTGCTCGACGGCCGACGTGATGACGTGCCGCTTCTCGCGGCTCGCGCTCAACACCCCCCGAATGGCGAGATTGATGCTTTCCGTCCCGCCGCTGGTGAACACGATTTCCCGCGCCGACGCACCGATCAACGCCGCGGTCTGTTCCCGCGCCACTTCCACGCGATGCCGGGTCTGCTGTCCGAATTGATGAATGCTCGACGGGTTGGCATAGCCATCGCGCAGAATCGGCACCATGGCCTCAATCACCGCGTCCAGCGGCCGCGTCGTGGCGTTATTGTCGAAATAGATGACCCGATCCATGTTTCACCCGTTGCGGTCGGGCGCTAATCCGCCGCAACTCAATCGCCGCGTCCCCGTCGCAAACGGACGTCCTCCATGGACCGCACGATTAACGCCGCAACCACCCGCGCAACGCGCTCACCGTGGCGTCTTTGTTTGGAATGGCGTACCCCGGTCCCACGTCCGGATCGCTGTGCAGCGGCGGGCGGACGTTGGCCAGTCCCACGCACGACGGGCAACCGCGATCACACGGACACGACCCGACCAGGTCCAGACACGCCCGTAACAGTTCCTCGAAATGTTCATAACCCAGCCGCGCGTATCCGATTCCGCCTTCATACCGATCGTAGACGAACAGCGCCAACCTGCCAAGATTGGACGAATCCACGCAGCCGCTGATGTCCCGCCGGTCGCACATGGCCATCATCGGCAACGTCACCAGCAGTAGATTTCGCACGCCGACCAGCGCCTCGACCACCTTGAAACCACCGACCATCAACTCGCGCGTGACCGACTCCGGAAATGTCGCCCAGACACCGATCGTGTCTATGGTCTGCGGCGGCAAATCCAGACCGTCCTGTCCGATCACCTCCAGCGTGTAGTATTTGATCTTCTTGAACGCGACGGTCTGCCAGGTGACCGCCAGCCGACCGACGTATTTCCGGCCGCCGCCGCATGCCTCGTCCGAATGCGTCTCCAGCACGCGGCAATGGTCCGACAACACGGCCTGCGTGTAGTAGTCCGCATTGATCCTTTCCACGCTGGCGATTTTGGCGTTGAAATCCAGATCACGCACCAGGTAGTCCTGACCGTCGTGCAGATAGACGGCGTTGGGATAGACCAGCTCCGGGGCCGAAATCGAATCCACCACGCCGATGGAAACGCTCTCGCCGTTTGTCCGATCGATGATATCGAACGTCTGGTTGCCGATCAACCGCAAATTGATCCCATGATGCGGCAGATAGCCGTCCTTGTCCTGGTATTTGATGCGCCCGTCCGGCCAGCGATGCCACGGGCTGTCCGGCCCGTTCGAATCCGGCAACTCGTCCACAAATGCCGCAATACTGCACCCGAATACGTGGTCGTCGTCGCCCGAAAGGGGCAACTCCTGTGCGGCGCACTGCAACTGGCTCGCCAGAATCCGGCGATTTAACGGATCAATGGCCGCGTGTTCCGGCGACTGCTCGAAAAAATAGCGTGCGTGGCGCATGAAATACTGGTCGATGGGGTCGTTATACGCCACGAAGACCGCCAGCGAATCGTCCCGCGTCCGACCAGCGCGGCCCGCCTGCTGCCAGACGCTGCAAATGGTGCCCGGGAATCCGACGACAATGGCCGCATCGAGTGTGCCGACGTCTATACCGAGTTCCAGCGCATTGGTGCTGCAAACGCCCAGTAACGATCCCGAAAACAACTCCTGCTCGATCTTGCGCCGCTCGTTGGCCAGATAGCCGCCGCGATAGGCCCGCACGCGATTCACCAGCTTCGGCGCGTAACGCTTCAGATCATCCTGCAGATACTTGTAGATCAATTCCGCGACGACCCGGGCCCGCGCAAATGCGATGGTCTGCGCCCCGTCGAGAATCAAATCCCGCATCAAACGCTGCGCTTCGATATTGGCCGACCGGCGCTCCAGTTCGCTGCGGTCGATAAACGGCGGGTTCCATAGCACGAACAGTTTACGCCCCCGCGGCGACCCGTCTTGATCGACCACGGTCAATTGATCTTCGTTTACGCCAATCAACCGGGCCGTCAATTGGCCGGGATTGGCGATCGTCGCGGAACTGGCGATGAACGTGGGATCGGACCCATAGTGCCGGCAGATGCGCCGCAGCCGCCTCAACACGCCGGCCACGTGCGATCCAAACGTCCCACGATAGCTGTGCACCTCGTCAATGACGACGTAATGCAGGTTGGAAAAGAAACCATCGCGAGCCCACTTGGCGCTCTGCGGCAGAATGTTGGCGTGCAGCATGTCGGGGTTGGTCAGGATGACGTTGGCATTAGCCCGGGCGGACCGCCGTTTTCCCACGGGCGTATCGCCGTCGTACGTCGAGGCGCGTACCCGCTTACTCAATCGCGCGTCGGCGGCGCACAGTCGGTCGAGGGCGCCCAGTTGATCCTGGGCCAGCGCCTTGGTCGGATACAGATACATCGCGCGCGCATCTGGATTTCGCAGAAACGCATTGATGACCGGCACGTTGTAGCACAACGTCTTGCCCGACGCCGTCCCCGTGACCACGACCGCGTGCCGGCGCGCCGGCGGACTGACCGCGTCTATCACCGCCGCCTGATGGCTGTAGAATTGCGATATTCCCAATGCGGCCAGCGCATTGCGAAGACAGGGTTCGATCGCCGCCACCGGCTCGGCATGACGCGCCTCCCGCGCCGGGATGACATGGGTATGAACGATCTGCCCCTGGTAGTCGCGGGAAGACCGGACGTGATCGAGAAACCGCTGCGTGTTCAAGCTTTCCGCCTCCCCGCGCGCGTCTTCAGCCTCTATCCGACGAGTTCATCGCCTCCACAATGGCCGGCAACGCTTCACCCGCCGGCATTCGAATGCACATGTTCATAATGCGCGACAGCGGCGTCTCTTCCGGGTTGATTTCCACCGTAAAGGCACCGTGGAGCCGGGCCATTTCCGCAAGCCCCGCGGCCGGATGGACCACGGAACTCGTCCCCACGACCAGCATCGCCTGGCACGAGCGGGCGGCCGCGTCCGCCTTCTGAATCGCGTCCAATGACAGCATCTCGCCGAACCAGACGACGCCGGGGCGCATCATGGCGCGGCACTCGGGACAAATCGGAATGGTTTCGAATCCGCCGTCTGTCGCCGCCTGCGTTTCCAACGCGCAGGCCGTGCACCGATCGACCATCAGATTCCCGTGCAGTTCCAGAATGTTGGCGCTGCCCGCCGCCCGATGCAGGCCGTCGACGTTTTGCGTCACGAGCGTGAATTGCGGGACCAATCGCTCGATGGCGACGAGCGCGTGGTGTCCGGCGTTCGGACGTTTGGTCACCAATTGGCTGCGACGCCATAGACAAAACCGCCAAACCGTTTCGGGATCACGGGCGAACGCTTCCGGCGTGGCCAGATCGAACGCCGACCGCCCCGCCCAGAATCCGTCCGGGCCGCGGAACGTGGGGATGCCGCTTTCCGCGCTGATCCCCGCACCGATCAGACAACAGACGTGTTGGGCGCGTCGCAGCCGATCGGCGACGGCCACCATGCAATCGTCGATCGCCTTCGCGGCCATGACAGGATTCTACAGCCCCCGCTTGACAATTGCAGGCGTCGCGGGTGTCGTCACCGACATGACTCGTCCCGTCGGTACGCGATTCGCCATTGCCGGCGTTATTCCACTCGTGACATTCGGCTGTCGACAATTGTATCTGGACGGCGCCGATCGCGAGGTGGCTCGACTGATTGAATCGAGGCAGAAGGCGGCGTTGGGAATCACCGGCGATGCCCGTCTGGACCGGGAATCGGGCGACGTCGCGCGGTCACCGGACATGTACCAGTTCGTTCCGACACCGGTCGATCCGACCGTGCCGGACGCGTTCCGACAGGCCACGACCGAACGGTCAGGCGTTCCACCTGCCGGCGGCGAAGAATCATCCAATGAGGCGACGCCCGCGGACGCACCCGTCGATTCCGTCGGCGAGACCGCCACTGTCGACGGTGCGGCGGCGGCGAACGAGGCGCCCGCAGCCGAACCGCAGCCGTTCACCCTGTCCGATGCGCTGCTGTACGCCATGCGCCACGCCCGGCAATACCAGACCGAAAAAGAAATGTTGTATCTGGCCGCCTTGGACCTGACGCTGGAACGGTTCCTGTGGACGCCGCGATTCGTCGAAAGCGCGCTTACCCTCGGGTACGACAACGCCGGCCAGCTCGCCGATTGGGACCAGACCATGGACGCGGTGGCCGCGTTCGCCGTCGAACAGCGTTTACCCTACGGCGGCGAGGTGACGGCCCGGGTGGTGCATTCGCTGGTCCGCCATTTAAGCGACAACGTTTCCACGTCGGAAACCGGGCAGGTCGATCTGGACGTGTCTTTTCCGTTGTTGCGCGGGGCCGGACCGGCTGCGTACGAAGACCGTTATCAGCGGGAACGCGAGCTGGTCTACGCGGTTCGCGATTTTGAGCGCTTCCGGCGGGTGTTTCTGGTGGATATCGCCGGCGACTATTTTGATCTGTTGTCCGCCAAAACGCAGATCGCCAGCGCCGAATCGCAGGCGACGAATCTGAATAAGGACTACGACCGGGACAAGGCCCGCGCGGATGCGGGCTTTATTCTGCCGATCGACGCCGACCGCGCCCGCGTGGCCATGTTGAACGCCCAAAACAACGTCGTGAACACTCGCGAGCGATACGAAACGACGCTGGACGTGTTCAAGATCCGAATCGGCATGACCACCGAGACGCGGATCGACGTGGTGGAGGAGCCGCTGGCGCTGTACGACCCGCGCGTGTCCGAATCGGTCGCCATCGAGACGGCGTTGAAGACCCGTCTGGACCTGGTAACGCGGCGCAACATCATCGATGACGCCCGGCGGCACGTGCTGGTGGCCCGCAACGACTTGCTCCCCGGGTTGGATGTGTCCGGCGGTGGCACGTTGAACACCGATCCCGAACACTTGAGTTCGCGGGACTTCAACACCGACCGCACATCGTGGCGGGCGGGCGTCACGCTGGAACTGCCGTTGAATCGTCAGGCCGAACGGAACACCTTGCGCCGGCGCATAATCGACCTGCGCCGGGCGGAGCGGGCCTACGACGAGGAAGCCGACAACGTGCGGGCGCAAGTCCGCCGCGCGCTCCGCCGGATTGACCAGGCCCGATCCACGCTCGATATTCAGGAAGAGAACATCAAGATCAACGAGTTGCGCGCGGACATGGCCCGCTTCAAATTCGAATTGGGCGAAATCCCCAGCAACCGCGACGTGGTGGAGGCCGAAAGCGATCTGCGCAATGCGCGCGACGACTACGCCGTGGCGTTGTCCGACTATCGCCGCGCGATTCTGGAATTCCTGCGCGACACGGAAACGCTGCGCATCTCCGACGACGGCAAGTGGATTCGTTACGACGCCGTCACCGGTGAACCGGTGAACGCGGGGGCCGTCGGCGACACCGATTCATCAATTGAGAATGCGCCGGAAGCCGCCCCCGCGGGCGGCTGACAAGATTTGACAGCGCTCGTGCGTCGAATTCCGGCAACCCCATTGTTGGTGAACACCGATTGACCCGTTACAATGGACCGCAGGGGTCGACGTCGGTGGTGTCCGGCATGGAGCCGCCGCCGGGCAGTTGTTGAAGGAATGCCGCCAATGAGTTCCGTTGCCCAATCCGGGGTTTCCGTCGAGGTTCATGCGCTTCAACCATCACGACCGGTCGTCGCGACCGCGCGGCGAGCGCCGGCCGCACGCGCCTTGCGCCCGTGGATGATCGTCATGATGGTCGCCGTGTTGGGCGGGGGCGGATGGCTGGCGGTCAGCGTGTTCAAGCCCGCGGGCGATGCGAGCGAATCGACGCTGCACACCGTCGCCCGGCGGTCGTTTCCGGTCATCATCGAATCCAAGGGCGAACTGAAGGCCAAAAAAACCACCGAGGTCAAATGCAAGGTTGAGGGTCGCAGCACGATCATCTGGTTGATTGAGGAGGGCACGACCGTGGCGGAGGGCGACCTGCTGGTCCGCCTGGCCAGCGATCAGATCGACGAACGCGTTCAACAGGAGGAAGCGAACGAGGCCAGCGCCATCGCAGCGCTGGAGGCCGCCGAGAAGGACCTCGAAATCCTGATCGACCAGAACTTGAGCGACATCCGCAAATCCGAACTGGCCGTCGAAATCGCCGGGATTGAACTTGAGAAGTACACGAAGGGCGACGCCGTGAAGACGCTGAAAACCAACGAGTTGGCCATCGACCGTGTGGCTCAATCGTTGAAGCGCGCCGACCTGGAGTTTACGGCCGCCCGTCAATTGCGGGAAAAGGGTTGGATGACCGAGTCCGACTACCTGGAGAAGGAATTCGCGTTGAAGGAGGCCGAGCGCGCCGTCGAAACGTCCAATCTCGATTTGCACGTATTCCAGACGTACACCCATCCCAAGGATCTGCGGCAACGCGAAAGCGACGTTGACGAGGCCAAGAAGGAATTGGAGCGCGTTCGCAAGAGCGCCCTGGCCAAGGAGGCCCAGCGCAAGGCCGAAGTGGAAGCCAAGCGCGCCGCCCTGTTGAACGCGCAGAACAACCTGAAGAAGTTTCGCGAGCAGAAAGAGTACACGGAAATCAAGGCGCCCGCGCCGGGCCTGGTGGTATTCGACACCGGCAACCGCTGGGATCCGGCGAAGATCGCCGAGGGCGGCGAAGTATTTGAGTATCAAACCATCGTGTCCCTTCCGGACACGACCGTAATGATCGTCAGCGTCCGCATTCATGAAGCCAAAACCAACCTGATCACCATCGGCCAGAAGGCGACGATCGAAATCGAGGGCATCCCGGACGTGATTTTCAGCGGCGAGGTATCCAAGATCGCCCCGCTGGCCGATTCTCGCAACCAGTGGCTGAATCCCGATTTGAAAGAGTATGAAACCGAAATCACGCTCGAAACAAATGAACACGACCTGAAGCCGGGCGTCACCGCCCGGTCTGAAATTCTGGTGAGCGAGTTGAAAGACGTGGTCGCGGTTCCGCTGCAGGCTGTCTACAGCAAGGGCGGCAAGCATTACGTATTCAAACCGTCCGGGCCGGCGGCGGAACCCATCGAAGTCAATCTGGGCGAGTCCAGCAACGACTACGTGGAGGTCACCAGCGGGCTGGACACGGGGGAGCGGGTTTACCTGGCGGTTTCCGACGACGCCAAGCGATTGCTGCCGGAGGTCGATTCGTCGGCCGCGGGTCCGATGAACGCGTCGGCGGTGTCATCTGGTGGCACGCGTTCCGTGTCCGGATCCGGAGGTGCACCGGCGCGTCGCGCCGGCGGTCCGGGGCGCGGTCCCGCAGGCGGATCCCGGGGCGGCGGCCGTCGCGGCTAGTCGCAAACCTTCATGACCAACGTCATCGCCTGCGTTCACGAGCTTTCCAAAGTCTACACCCAACCCGGCACGACCATCGCGGTTCATGCCCTGCGTACGGTGTCGATCGATTTCGTTGAAGGCGAATCGGTGGCCGTGCGTGGCGCCAGCGGATCGGGCAAGAGCACGCTGCTGAACGTTCTGGGCTGTCTGGACCGTCCGACGGGCGGCACCTACACCCTCGGCGGGCAGGACATCGCCCAACTGGACGACGACGAGTTGTCGTTGCTCCGCGGCCGCAGTCTGGGGTTTGTATTCCAGAATTTCAATCTGATTCAGCAGTTGACCGTCCTGGAGAACATCGAGGTGCCGCTGTTCTACCAGTCCGTGCCGGCAGTCGAACGCCGCGCCCGGGCCGAACGGTACATCGAGATGGTGGAGCTGGCCGACCGCGCCCACCATCGGCCGATGGAACTGTCCGGCGGTCAACAACAACGGGTGGCCATCGCCAGGGCGCTGGTCAACGAACCGCTGTTGATTCTCGCCGACGAACCCACCGGCAATCTTGATTCCAAAACGGGCGAGGTGATTCTCTCGCTTTTCGACCGGCTGCACGATGAGGGCAAGACCATTCTGATGGTCACGCACGACATCAACGTGGCCTCGCGTTGCGATCGGGTGATTACCCTTCGCGATGGCCGCATTCTGACGGACGAGCGGCGGACGAACGGCGCGCCGGTGGCGCTTGGCGAACTGTGATCCGCCAAGGCTCTTCAACTCGATTCGACGGCGTATGAACTGACGGGGAACCGCGAAATCAATCGATCTGTCGAGCAGGCGGTCGCACGATGGGCTCGCCCGTTTCGTTTCACGCGGCAATGCCGGCGATTGGCCGGAAAGTGTCCACGGATCGCACGTGCCCCGACCGTGGGCGGATTCCAAATCCGGCCGGTTCAATTGAAATCTTGACACCCCAGGCAGCGCGAACCAGAATGGTTGGGTTTGGAGTGCGTCCGTGGCCATCAGGACCGTGCAAGTCGATGGGGCCGGGGGTTTCGGCGACGGCGTCCGCGACGCGGTCGACGTGCTGAACGGCGGCGGGCTGGTCGTATTTCCGACGGAAACGGTGTACGGGATCGCGGCCCGGGCGGACCGTCCGGACGGGTTGCGTCGCTTGCGGGAGGCGAAAGACCGGACCGATGGCAAGCCGTTTACCATTCACATAGGCGATCGCGCGGATGCGGCGCGGTACGTCCCCGACATGGGACCGCTCGCGCGGCGGCTGACAAAAAAAGCGTGGCCCGGACCGCTGACGGTCCTGTTGACCACGGCCGATCCGGCGTCCACGCCGTTCGGGTCGGCGCTGGACGCGGAGGCGCTGGACGCGGTATACGACGCCGGGACGGTGGGGCTGCGATGTCCGGATTCGGCGGCGGCGTGCGATCTGTTGCGGCGAATAGACGGCCCGGTCGCGGCGGCCAGCGCCAATCGCGCGGGGCGGCGTCCGGCGCGCACGGTGGATGAGGCACTGGCCGACTTGAACGGATTCGTCGATCTGGCCTTGGACGGCGGTCCGGCGCGACATCAACGCGCGTCGACCATCGTGCGGATTCGAGGCGACGATTTTGAAATCGTGCGTGACGGCGTGTACGACGAACGCATGTTGCGATCGTTCGCGCGATTGAACCTGCTGTTCGTCTGCACCGGCAACACCTGCCGCAGTCCGATGGCCAAGGTGGTCGCCGAACGGCTGGTGGCCGAACGGTTGGGTTGCGACGTCGGGGATCTGGCCGGTCGAAACATCGACATCACGTCGGCGGGCACGTCGGCGGGGTCGGGTAGCCGGGCCGCGGCCAACGCCGTGGAGGTGATGCAGCGGCGGAGGCTGGAATTGAACGGGCATCGGTCGCAGCCGTTGACGGTGGGATTGGCGAATCAGGCCGACCACATCTTCGTCATGACGGAATCGCATCGGGAGCAGGTGCTGGAGCTTGTGCGTTCGGCGGGGGAGCGTGCGGTGCGGCTGGCCGGGGAGGGAGACATCGACGATCCGATCGGGGGGGACGTGGAGGCGTACGAAAAGTGTGCGTCGCAGATTGAGACGGCGCTCCGGGTGCGGCTGGCGGAGGTGGCGTTATGAGAGTCGCGTTGTCCAGTGATCATCGCGGGTTCGCGGCGAAACAGAAAATCGTCCTGCTGCTGCAGCAACTGGGCCACGAGGTGAAGGATTTCGGCTGCGACAGCATGGCGAGCTGCGATTACCCGGACCACGGTTTGCGGGCGGCCGAAAGCATTTCGGTGGGGCAGGCGGACGCGGGCATCATGATCTGCGGGACGGGAATCGGCATGTCCATCACGGCCAACAAGGTGCGGGGCGTGCGTGCGGCGTTGTGTCACGATGAGTTGACGGCGGAGATGTCGCGGCGGCACAACGACGCCAACGTCTTGTGCCTTCCGGGTGACCTGCTGGGGGACGAGTTGATCAAGCGGGTGGTGGACGTGTGGTTGAATACGAAGTTCGAGGGCGGTCGGCATCGCCGGCGGCTGGAGAAAATCGCGCACTATGAAACCAACGGGCGTGGTTGATGGGCGTGCGGCGGTTTGCCGGGGAAGAGAGTCGCGCAGCGGCGCAAGGCTCGCAAATGGTTCTGGGGGGGGGGCAAGGAGACGGGACTCGCGAACGGCATGACCGCCGGCGTGAGCGGCAGTTGGCGGTAATCGGCGAGTTGACGCGGGGTTGTCCCGAAGAATTGCTTTTCAAGTTTGGAGGTTTTTAGACATTCATCCAACTGGGTCAACGCTGAAATGTATGGGCCGTGTCCGACGCGCCGCCGGTCGCAACACCGGCGCGATTCTGGGCGCCGTGGCGGTCGCCGCGGTCGTTCCGGGCGGTCCTTGGGCGCTCGGCCAGGACAAGGCCGTGCGATTCATCGACAGCGATTACCAGGTTCAGGTAACACCGCCGTCGGGCTGGGAGGAAGGGCACCTCGTTGAGTACAACGTGTCCGGCGAATTGCGCGCCGTGTGGAAGCGTCCCAATGGAGCGAACATCACCCTGTTCATTCAAAAGCCCGGACAGGCGCTGTCGCCCGATCTGCTGACCGCGGAGAGCGCGCGGGCCGTCGCCGAGACGTTGAAGGCGGACGTGCGCGAACGCGAGGTGCGGACCGTCGCCGGCAAACGGGCGATGTGGCTGGTGTTCGCGGCCAATGGCAACGGAGCGGCCATCAACCCGGCCGAGAAGCTGCGAACCGTGCAGCATTGGGTGGCGATTCCGCGGGCCGAGGATATCGTCGTGTTGATGCTGACCGCGGCGGATTCGGCGTATGCGGAGTTGGGCGGCGAATTCAAGAAAATGGTCGATTCGCTGCAGGTCGGGGGTGAACAGACGCCGGCCCAGCGGGGCGAGTATGCGCCGGTGCCGATGAATCTCAATTTCGAGGCGGTCGAAGGGGACATGCCGGTGGTTTGGAGCGGGGCCGGCAAGGGTTACGAGGTTCGTTCCGACGAGCAGGTCGTCCACGGCGGAAAGCGGGCGGCGCGAATTCAATACGCGGGATCGGGCGAGGCGGGCGAAGCGCGGTTCGGAACGATCGTCCAGGCTGTTTCGGCCGAGCGGTTCCGAGGGAAGCGGATTCGATACACCGGCCATTTGCAAACCAAGGAGGCGAAAACAGGTTGGGCGGGATTGTGGCTGCGCGTGGATACGGCCGACGGCAAGTCGCCGGTGTTCGACAATATGAACGACCGCGGGGTCACCGGAACGAGCGAGTGGAAGGAATACACCATTGAAAAGGATGTGCCCGCGGACGCGGCGGTGATTCACGTGGGGGCACTGCTACTGGGCGACGGCGCCGTATGGGTTGACGACCTGTCGCTGGAGGCGGTGTCGGGCGTCCCGTAGCGGATGAGTGTGCTTCCGAGCGTGCCGACGCGCGGACCCGACGATCGTGAAAAGATGGGCCGGAATCCGATGCCGGGGGTTGGGGCCCGGTTGGTCGGGTCAAACGTCGACCCCAACGGTCCGCGGCATCGGACCGGATCGGCCGGAATCATTTCGCCAATCAAATCGGAACGACGGCGCCGACCGTCGTGCGGGGGCGGCAGGGTGGATCGTCCACGGCGACAATCATGAGCGAACCGCTGGAAATCGTTTTTCTGCTGGGTTGCACGGGGTGCGGGAAAGGGGAGGCCGGCCGACTCGTGGCGCGGCGTCTGGGGGCGGAGATCATCAGCGTCGATTCGATGAAGGTCTATCGGGGAATGGACATCGGGACGGCCAAGCCGTCGGTCGAAACGCGACGGGCAGTGCCGCATCATGTCATCGACGCGGTGGATGCGTACGAGACGTATTCGGTGGCCGATTTCGTGCGGCAGGCGGAGGAAGCGGCCGCGGAAATCACCGCCCGGGGGCGGAGAGTGCTGGCGGTGGGTGGGACGGGGCTGTACATCAAAGCGCTGAGCGAGGGTTTGTTCGAGGGCCCGGGCGCAAACGCCGAAGTGCGCGGGGCGTTGCACGCACGAGTGAGCGCGGAAGGCGCGGAAGCGTTGCATGGGGAGTTGTGCGCGGTCGATCCGGAGGCGGCGGCCAGGATTCACCGCCACGATGAACGGCGGATCGTGCGGGCGCTGGAGGTCTATGCCTTGACCGGGCGCCCGATCACGGCGTTGCAGCAGCAATGGGACCGGGGCCGGACGCGGCATCGGTGCGTGTACGTGGGTCTGCGACGGTCGATGGAAGATCAGAACCGGCGGACGAATGCACGGGTCAGGCGACTGTTGGAGCTGGGCTGGGTGGAGGAGGTGCGTCGACTGTTGGGCGATCCACGGGGATGGAGCCAATCGGCCCGGCAGGCGCTCGGGTATCCCGAGTTGGCCGACCATGTCGCGGGACGGCTGTCCCTTGCAGACGCGGTCGAAAAGATCAAAATCTCGACGCGGCAGTTCGCGAAATCGCAGAGAACGTGGTTCAAGCGGTTTCGCGAGACGCGTTGGGTCGATGTGTCGGCGGACGAATCGGCCGATGCTGTTGCGGACAAGGTATCGGCGGGGGTGGGCGCGTGACATTGCAGGTGACGGAAATCACCAACCTGGCCATCGACCTAATCGGCGTGCGGAAAACGTATCGGAAGAAGGTGCAGGCGCTTCGCGGCGTGAATGTGCAGGTGGGCAGGGGGGAGATATTCGGCCTGTTGGGTCCGAACGGAGCGGGCAAGAGCACGCTGGTCAAGATCATGATGCGCGTCGTGCGTGCCGACGCGGTGATGGGAACGGTTCTGGGTCGGCCGCTGGGGAATAAGAACAAACTGGCCGTCACCGGGTATCTGCCGGAGAGCCACCGGTTTCCGGGATACCTGACCGGGATGCAGGTATTGGATTTTTACGCGGCGCTGGCCCGGGTGCCGCGGCCGGTGCGTCGATCGCGAGCCCCGGGTCTGTTGGATCGCATGGGATTGACGCGATGGGCCGATCGGCCGACACGCGAGTATTCCAAGGGCATGCTACAGAGGTTGGGCATCTCGCAGGCGCTCATGAATGACCCGGAACTGATCGTGTTGGACGAGCCGACCGACGGACTGGACCCGATGGGGCGCCGCGACGTGCGGAGCATGCTGTTGGAATTGAAGAAGGCGGGCAAGACGATCTTCCTGAATTCGCATCTGCTGAGCGAACTGGAAATGGTGTGCGACCGGGTGGCCATTCTGAACGAGGGGCTGGTGGCGCGGCAGGGGACGCTCGCGGAGCTGACGCAGCGGACGGTGGAATACCGTATTCGAACGTCCGGCGATTTACAGGCGATTCGAGGAGAGATTGAGAAGAGATCGGGGACAATCCGCAACGGGCAAATCGTATTGGGCGGCCGCGACGCGCAGGGGGTTAATGAATTGATCGACCTGCTGCGTCAGAATGGGCATCTGATTGAGGCGGTCGAGCCCCATCGGTTGAGCCTGGAAGACATATTCGTCGAGGCGTTGGGACAGTCGACGGCGGCGCCGGCGGTTTCGCAAACCGGCGGGCGGAAAGCGTGACATGCAAGTTTGGGCCTTGATCGTCGATTCGTTCCGCGATGCCATCGACCGGAAGATTTTCTGGATCATGCTGGTTCTGAGCGCGGCCACCGCGGGCGCAATGGCGTGCGTGTCATTTGACGCGGAAGGAGTGAACGTTTTATTCGGGACATGGCATATTGACTCGGAGTTTTATGCGGTCGGAAGCGAGACGGGCCGGAGTGCGATTGCGGCGACCATTATCAAGATTGTGTTTGATTTGAGCATTGGTTGGGTCGGAATTATTCTGGCGTTAATCGCCACTGCGGGAATGGTTCCGGCAATGATGTCGCCGGGGGCTGTGGACATTTTGGTATCAAAGCCGATGTCGCGGCACAAATTGTTTTTCGGAAAATACGTCGGCGCGATGGCGTTTGTGTTGATGCAGGCGACCGTGTTCGTGTTCTTGACCACGTTTGTGGCCGGTTGGCGGTGGAAGTGCTGGATTCTGGAGTTATTGTGGTTGATTCCGTTGACCGTGCTGCTGTTCAGCTATGTCTACGGGTTTTGCGCGTTGTTCGGCGTGCTGACACGAAACGCCATGGCGTCGTTGTTATTGACATTGGTCG
Source organism: Phycisphaerales bacterium (assembly GCA_013140575.1). Classification (GTDB taxonomy): domain Bacteria; phylum Planctomycetota; class Phycisphaerae; order UBA1845; family UBA1845; genus JABFSN01. The sequence continues at coordinate 34,442 of JABFSN010000187.1, forward strand.
CGTGGGTGGGAGTGTGGGCGCCGCAGACACTGTATGAAACATTCGTGACGTTTGAAGAGCAAATCGACCCCGACCAGCGCTATCAACGAGCGGTCGGGGCGTTGAAATGGGTGCTGCCCAAGACGCAGGACATTCCGTTAATCGCGGGCAAACTGGCGGGAGCGGCGTTGATGTCGGATGTCATCGCGACTGAGTCTGGCACAGTGACGGACGGCAAAAAAGAACCGACGATCGATCCCCGTCAGGCGGAAGAGAGGCTTTCGGACGTGAATATCGCCGTGTCGATCGCGTCATCGCTCGCGTTTGAGGGTGTGCTGGTGGCGGCCGCGTCGATTCTGTTTCGTCGGAAGGATTTCTGAGGCGGGGAATCCGGGTTACGGGGGCGACGGTGAACGGCACGCGGATCACGTATGTGATCACCGATCTGGATGTCGGAGGCGTGCCGTTGCATTTGGCGCGACTGGCCCACGCCATTCGTGAATTCGGGTTTCTGCCGCGGGTCGTGTCGTTGGCGCCGATCGGCGCTATCGGAGAGCGCCTGGTCGCGGCCGGAATTTCGATCGAATCCTGTTACGCCCGCGGGCCGTCGGACGTGGGCGTCATCGCACGGCTGTCGCGGCTGCTGTGCCGTCATCGCCCGTCGTTGGTTCACGCGTTTTTGTTTCACGCCAATCTGGCCGCTTGTCTGGCGGCGCCGTTGGCGGGCATTTCATCGCGGCGCGTTATCTGCGAAATCCAAACGGTTGAGATCGAGCGGCCGTGGCATCTAACGGTGGGCGGCATGACGCACCGGATGTGTGCGTGTGTCGTGGGCAATTCCCCGTCGGTGGTGGAGCATCTGCGCCAGCGCGCGCACATGGCCGCGAGTCGATTGTGCTGTATCAGCGGCGGAGTGGACGTTGCAGCGATTCAGTCGGCGCAACCGTTGCCCCGTGCGGAACTGGGTGTCGATGACGATTGCGCGATCGTGTTGTGGGTGGGGCGGTTGGACCCGGTCAAGGGGCTGGATGAATTGCTGGCGGCGTTTCGAATCGTGGATACGGGGCGTCGAACGATGTTGTTGTTGGTGGGGGATGGTCCCTATCGGCCGAGGGTTGAGTCGATGATACGCGAATACGGGCTTGGCAACCGTGTGCGCTTATTGGGTCGGCGATCGGATGTGGCGGAGGTGATGAAGACGGCCGACGTGTTCGCCTTCCCGTCGCGCACGGAAGGCATGCCCAATGCGTTATTGGAAGCCATGGCGGCGGGACTGGCGGCGGTTGCGACGGACGTGGCGGGTTGTCGAGATGTGGTCGTTGATGGTGAAACGGGATTGCTGGTGCCGGGCGGCGACGTGGGCGCGCTGACGGCGGCGATGCGGCGACTGTTGGTCGACGACGGATTGCGGCGAGCGCTGGGGGCGCGGGCGGCGCGGCATGCGGGGGCGCAGTATTCGTTCCATCGATGCGTCACGCGGTATGCGGCGCTGTACGATCGCGTTTTGCGCGAAGTGCCACTACGTGTCATCTAGCGAGTTTCCGGCGCGGGGACGGAAGAGAACACCCCGACGGCCGTGGGTATTCAGTTGTCCGGTCGTTTTGTTCGCGCTGCGCGAGGCCTCGGACGTCGACTGGCCGTTGCGGGCCTCACCCTTGGGGATACGCTCCGTGCACGGGGATCACTCCTCGGGGCGGAAACCGACGCTACGGCGCGGCGCGATGCTGCATGGTGTGCTCCTCGTGACTCGGCCAGACGGGTCGGCAAACGACGCCGAACCACCCCGGCCTTCAACTAAATAACTCCGGCAGCGCGCTAAAGATTTTTCGGATTCGTCGATCAGCAGGGGGCGGGGGCGCGGGAGTGGAGATTATAGGACG
>JABFSN010000176.1 GCA_013140575.1 Phycisphaerales bacterium
TGATCGCCTGACTGAAATAGAGGCCGGCCTCTTTCAGTGCCGCGGGATAATTGGCGCAATTCGCATAGCCGCCCCAAATGTACGCCGCCCGCCCGGGCAGAAGCACGCGTCCGATCTGCCCGAACCATGCGTGAAGCAGACGTTTAAACTCGTCGTCCGAGAGAAAGTCGTTCGCCAGTGGACGGTCTTTCGCGCGGAGCTTGGCGTGCGTTGCTTTTTTCGGCCCCTGACGCGCGACGTCGAATCCCTGGTGGTGCATCAACTTGCCGTCACGCCGTGCCTCGGATGCCGGAAACGACGACATGCCTGCCGCGATCGCGTTGTTCGATCTCGGTTCAACGCGCACGTTGTAGGGCGGATCGGTCGTCACCATGTGGATCGGCTGGCCGTCGAGGAGCCGGTCGACGTCGGCGGTGCCCCCGGCATCCCCGCAGAGCAGACGGTGGTTGCCCATCACGATCAAGTCGCCGGGCCGCGTCACCGCCTCGTCCGGCGGCTCGGGAACCTCGTCCTCGATGACTTCGGGCATGTCGAGCAGTTTGGCCAGGTCAATGTCGTCGAATCCCAGCGATCCGAGGTCGACGTTTTCGAGACGCAGATACGACAACGCCGATGCGAGTGCGTCGTCATCCCACTCGGCCAGTTCGCTCGTGCGATTCAGCGCCAACGACAGCGCCCGCGCCTGGGTGTCGTCCAAATCAAGCTCGACCACGTCGCACTCCGACGCTCCGCCGCGGCGCAGAACTTCCAGCCGCCCGTTCCCCCCGATGACCCGACCGGACGATTTCTGCACCACCAGCGGTTCGACCTGCCCGTACACTTGCAGGCTCTTCGCGATCGCGTCCAGGTTCTTCTCCCCATGCCGCCGGGCGTTGGTCGGATCGGCGTGAATCTCGTCAATCTTTGCTGTACGGACATTCATGGATCAGCCCTCGATTCCTTCGCCGACTCGCCCCGACCCCCCGTGGCGCGTCCGCCGCCGGCCCTCGGCGCCGCGGCACATGTCCCAAACTCTTCTGGAAAGCTCTTGAGTAAAAAAATGCGCGATCACGCGTGGTCCAGCCCCAATCCGCCAAAAAACGACCGGCTACCGGTCTATGCGTCTGTCCGCGGTACAGAACGCGCCGCCATGGTCGCTTGCGCTCTTGCCGCGCCCCGTCATCTCAATAACCACCGCTTCGACACAGACATAGCACACCAGGACCATGTCTTTTCCAGCGACTGGAAGACGATCGCTCTCTTCAGCATTGGTTTTCATCATCGCAGACCGTTCCTATCCGGGGCTTGGCCGACGCGACCGAATTGCCACCTACGCGCGACGTTGCCCCCCAAACGCGCCACGTTGGCCCACGGCGCAACCAACGCCGCGCGACGCCCCCAAACGCCACTCAAACCCGATCTCGCCCCTACGACGCCCCGGACGCGTCCTGGCGTAAACGTCGGAATTTTTGCGGCCTTTTCGCCGAGAAGCCCGTGACCGCGGAAGGAAAAACGTCAGTTTTGTCAGTTGCCTCCTGGGGCATGTCCATCGCTTTCGTGATTCGCCCATGCGATCCCGCGGCACTACGCCATCGTCGGTGTTCGCCGTACACGTCAAGGGTATGCACGCGGACGGGCAAAGAGCAACCGCGAATTGAATGATCCGGGCGGAATTACGATGGCATCGATGTCAGGAGGTGACACGCGTGGACTGGAATCACGACCGGTATCGCGGAATGCTCCTGAAATTGCTCATCGCCGGGGCGGGCACGTTCGTCGTTGTCAGCGCACCAGCGAAGCATACACCGTGATCGGGCATGGAAATGGCCCTTCCGCAACGCGGAGCAGCCATGCTACTTCCCAACCACCATGATCAATGCCGTGAAGCAGCTCGGTTGCTTCTCAAAACGTCTCGATCACGTTCCCGATCGCCGCGGAGAGCCATCCACCATCATCGTAATCGGATTCGCCGCGCAGTCGCCACTTTTTGCGAAAATCAGTCAGCGACTTTTGTTTCGGTCGTGCGTTGGTATGAGTAGAGGCAACGCCTGAACAAGCGTTCGAGGTGCATGGGGCCGCAAGGCAACGATTCAACCACTAGCGGTTTCGAGTTCAGAAACAAAGCAGATCAGCCATCACCATCGGCGCCACCGGTGCGCGCTGGCTTTTTGAAAGGAGAATGATCATGCGCACGTTCGGAACCTTAGGCCTCTTCGTCGTCGTACAGTCGCTTTGGTCTTCACAGGCAACGGCACAAGGCGACATTCGGCTACTCTGGAGTTCACCTCCGGACGGCTACGTCGACCTCAGCCAGGCACGTTCCGGGCTTGGGCTGGAGCAGGGCATCCGCACCGTGCTGTTGGCGTTTTCCGAAGACGTCCCGTTGAGCGCGGATGACATTGAGCTGGTTGGGGCTTCGGAGGATCACAGCGTCGCCACGGTAGTGGGGAGCGGACGCCTATGGGCAATTCAACTTTCGCGCCCAATTCCGCATGGAAAGAGCATCATCCTCGCAATACTCGGTGGGCAGTTCGTGTTAACGATTCATTCGCGGCCAGGAGACATCAATTTGGACGGGTTCGTTGACGACTCCGACTCCGCGATGTTGCTGAGCGTGCTGAGCCTTTCAGCCGCGTACGACGATCGTTTCGACATTAACCGGGACAATGTGATTGACTCCCGCGATGTGGCCAGCATTTCAAAGATGCAAACCGGGTATGATGAGAATCAGAATTCGCAACAATACGATGCACGGCTCCACGCCGCCTGCTGCTGTGACGGCATGAACTGTATCGTCGTTGGAAGCGATTGCCCAAGCGGAAGCTCGCAGGCTTCCGAATGTCCGTGTACCGGAAACTCCTGTGTCAGCGAGTACATAATCCCCGATCCGTGACGACAATCACAGCACCTATTGCTTGAAATAGGTTATTCTGCCGTTGTCGAGTTCGATGGTGGCGCCCGTCGACGCCACCCGTCTAACAAGCTCCCATGTCGATGGGGAAACGGGCTGCGATCGCACTACAAGATCGTCGCCGCCCATCTCAACATCAAATGGTCCTCCAGTAATCGGATCCACGATCCGGCCCCTTGATTCAGAACACGCCGTCGCAGACTGCACCCCGGTGTTAGGAAGGCATTCCGCTGCCAATCGTAGGGCGCGCCGCTGGGCACGAAGCACTAGGCGTTCGACGTAGCCATTCCCGGAAAAGGGAAGTAATAGCGATACGGGGTTGGACTCGCGCATGGTGCGCAGCCGCTTGTCGCAGGCGTCGACCGCCTCCACCAGTTCCACCAAGTTAAGGCGATCCCACTGCCGCGCAGTTTCAACAAAATCGCGCACGAGCGTCGCGACCGCCTCCGGCGTCATCGACTCCGCCGCGGCCCGCTGCCTGGGCGTCATGGCGCCCACGTTCGAGAGAAAGCCGCCACTCAGCTGATTCATCAAGTCGAGATCCAGCCGCGGCGAAGTCGTGCGTCGATCGTAGACAAGCGAACCGTTCGCCACCTGAAGAACCTTTATGACCATGTGATGCGACGCGGTTCCACATCCGGGAATCTCGCGAATACCCTTGATCCACTCAATGTATCCCGTGCCCTGTTCTGTTTGGGCTGCTCGAACCAGCACGTGCCTTGCGAAGCCCAGAATCTGAGCGTAACAACGCTGCGCCAACGCCTTATGCCTATCGGAGATTCCGCGATCGATGTCGGCGGCAAGCCGCTCCGCCGCTCGGGCATTCTGGATTGAGAGGGCGTGATTCTCAAGATCAGAACAGGCGTACGCCTGTAGCAGAAATACGCTGCACAATTGCACGGCCTGATGAACGGCGCCGTATTCGGTGTCAAGCGCAAACGTCGAATCACATGAAACCGGAAAACGTAGGCTAGCGCGCTCCAGTTCGACCGCGAGTCCATCGAGGTTGGATTGATTCCGGGAAAGCCACTCCGCGATGTTGGGCGGAATCGGGCCAGCTCGATTTCGAATCGCCATTTCGACGGTCATCGGACAGTCCGCAACGAATGAACATAAACCGCCGTCATGCACCTCGATCGCGTTACCAATTCTACCGGCCTCGGCTTGCCAACTTGACCCCCTCAGGTCGTCGGCTATGAATTGACCGAACAACTGGGCGTACGGCTCCTGGCTCTCCAACATGTCAAGCATGCCAAAGGCGGAAATGCGCTCCTGCTCCAATCTGACCGACCCGGTCGCGGAAGCGACATCTCGCTGCACCATCAGGCTGACGACGGTCGCTGCCACGGCGCCAAGACCCACCAGGATGACGGCCGCAACGGTGGCTGCGATTCGATATCGCCACACGGTGCGAAGAAGCACGTAGCGCCGGTTGGTCGCCCGCGCCACCACGACGTCGCCGCGGAGATAGCGATCAAGGTCATCGGCGAACGAAGCCGCTGACTGATAGCGATAGACCGTGTCCTTCGACAGGGCTTTGTTAACGATGGCGTCGAGATCCCGCACCGCATGCGGCCGGTGCTGCGTTGGATGTCCTTCGCCGTGGGCAAGGGTTCTTGACACCAACTGGGGTTCGTCCTGGAGTATGCGTTCGCGAATCTGCTCGGAGGTGCCGTGCACGGAAAACGGGAAGCACCCGGTTAGAATGCGATAGAAGACGATTCCAAGAGCATAAACATCGGATAGTACGTCGCCGCCCCCGTTGCCGGAAAGCAACTCCGGGCTCAGGTAGGCAAGCGTGCCAACGGCCTGCTGGGCCGTGGTTGTGCTGTCGGTCGCCTCGTCCGATATCGGCGAGAGTTCCCGGGCCAATCCAAAATCGAGAATCCGCGGTTCTCCGTCGGAATCGACCAAGATGTTGGAGGGCTTGAGATCGCGGTGCACGATGCCGGCGGTGTGAGCCGCATGCACCGCACGAACGACCTTTGCGAAGAGCACCACTGAATCCTTCGGCGAACACGCAAGCCAATCGACGTGGTCGTCGATGGACATTCCTTCGACGAACTCCATGACGACGTACTGACGACCAGCGGCGGTTCCGCTGTCAAAGATCGACACGATGTTGCGGTGCCGCAGCCGAGAGGCCAATTCAACTTCACGAACGAAGCGACGACGCTGCGTCGGTGTCGCGAAGGGCCCGAAAAGCAATACCTTGATGGCCACCGGCCGGTTTGTGGATCGTTGGATCGCCTTGTACACGACGCCTTGCCCGCCATGCTGCAACCTGTCCGTGATGTCGTACGCCGGGAGGGAGGCGCGAAGCTGTTCAAGGTCGTCATTCGTTTCGGGAGGCCATGTTCCGTCGTCGGCCGCGGGCGTGGACACGCGAGTCAAGCCGCCACGTGATCGCGCGGCGACGATCGTCGCTAGAATGGCGAGACGGTCAAACAGTAGCGGGCAAAGGTCTGGGTATTTTCTGCGTAGCTCATCATCGTCGACCTGTTCACCAGCCTGGCGACGCGCGTGTATTTCCTTCGCCACAGTGTTCGCGATGCGTTCTTGATCAGAATGTCCGTTGTTTCGACCGCGAAAGAATCGGCGAAATGAATTCACGTTCGCGGGTTTCCGTCCGATGAGGGTGCATCGCTGAAGAACTGAGATGCTGAGCCCATCTGAAGGCGCAGTTGCTTTCGACCACGGTACAGAAAACTCTTGACCGCGGGTACCGTTGTCGACATGCGCTGGGCGGCCTGTTCCGCCGTCGCTCCCTCAATGTCGCAAAACCAGATGGCTCGCTTGTGATTGTCGCACAGCGAGTTGAGCGCCATCTTTAGGTGTTCGACGGCTTCCCGCAAGGCGAACTGGCTACTCGGCGTACCCTCCGACCCTGCCAACCGGTAGAAGTAGTCCGTGAGCGAGTCGTCGAGTCCGTCCCAACTCGGTCGGAATTCCCCAGCCCGATTGTATTTGCGTAACGCATCGATGAGGGCGTTTTTGGTTATGGTCAGTAGCCATCGATCAAAACTGGACGGTCCATCCGACGTGAACGCTGAAATCGCGCGGTAGGCGTTCCGGCAAACATCCTGAAAAATGTCGTCCGGGCTCACTCGGATTCGGGTGCGGCCCCGCAGCCGCCTCGATGCAAATGCACGGATACTGTCCGCCCGCTCGGCCAACAGATCGGTCAACTCGGCCGTCGAAATGGCGCTACCCGTAGAGATTGACCGTCGCATGTACCACCTGCAAACCCCGAATTAGCGTATTTACCCCAAATCCACCCGGCATGCCAATAAACAACGCAAAACCGTGTGGATCGTCCGGCGTCTCAGCGGCCAGGGAGTTTTACCCCCACCACTTCATTTATCGAGCGTCCTTTCGTGCCCTACTCCGTTGAACCTACTTGAAGGGCCGTGCAGACGCACGATTGCCAGAGTCCACGGCCGGTCCAGGAGCAAGCGAAACGATGGCGGACGGACGGTGTAGTCTTCGGCACAGCGAACCTCGAGAAAAGAAAAACGCGTAAGACTTGAATTTCAGTGGTTGAAACAGAAGAAACATTCGATCAGTCACCGGGCGGGCAGCGTCCGCCGAGCAAGGCTAGGGTTCGCGATTCGGTCCACCCTGTTCGCGGTGGGCTCGCCGTCGACGCCCATGTACGTGCCGCGCGACAGTTTTCGAGTTCCGTCGAGGGGCGCGGCAGGCCGTTTTGGATTTTTGATTGGGCGGACGGCATCCAATTCAAGCGGGTCGCTTGTGAAGGTGACCGCTGCCCCAAGTGCCGAGTTGGTACGACGACGTATTTTGTGCCTCCGGAAGACTGTGACGAGGTACTGGCCTGCAACAGTTTCCGCTGCGGTTTCGGGTGGCCTTTGGTTTCGAACAACACACCAGCGCTTTCGGCGCAGAAATTCTGGCATGATCTACCGCTGGTAGCGACGCCTCGATCCGGGAGCCGCAAAGTGCGGCTTGCCGCCAATCATCATGCTCTTGAAGCCGCTCGGAAATACGAAGCAACGCTCGTCGGGCGCGGCACGAACCTTCGTTACTCCAGCCATCGGAGTCTCGAGGTGGTGCCACCCAATTCCTCGAAGCGTCGACTGCCGGGCGGTTCGCGGAACGAAGAAGTCGCCCCAAATCAACCCGTTGGGGCGGTCGTTTCACCGTCCAAGCGGAAACGCGGATCTGATTGAAAGGGAAGCCGAACCATGGGAGCTGCGCTGCGGCTGTCACGCGCGTGCCTTCTACGCCGGTGACGGGAGGCACACCGCGTTTTTTCGACGCAAGTTCGAGCCAAACTGGAGGTTGACTGCATCATCCCCTTGCTTTTTTGCCACCGATCTTCGATGAAATCGCGGTTGCGGCTTGCCTCGATGGCGAAATGACGAAAGTCGTGGACCGCGTGGCGAATCTGGAAGCCCCAGTGCAAGGTGAATTGGCCAGCGCCGTAACTTTTTATCCCAACGTAGGTTAGAACTCACCGCGCTCACGTTGCCAACGTGAATGTCGAGGATTCGAGCCCCTTCACCCGCTGTTCGGACGGTCGTGGTCCACGAGCGACGGGGGCGTCCAAGGTTCGACCGGGGCGCGAGTTACGACGCGTTCGCCGACCGCACCAAAAAACATCGAAAACAGGTCCGATTTGCCACGGAGTGCCCACGACTGACGCCGATGGACGCGCGTACGTGCAAGGATTAGTGCAAGGTAAACTCGGTCGGATCCCCGCGAGTCGAGCCGTGAAGGCCATCGGTCAGCTCGCAGAGTCGGCGATTCTCGTCGCCGTTGTCGGCCTTTTTTCCGGTTGCACGGCACCACGTCGCGTTCATGTCCGTGTCGTTCAGGCGGACACTCCGACTAGCGTTCCGGCTTCGCGCCGCGGCAAGATCGAAACACTTTCGCTGGCGTTACTCGAGGGGAGCACTTACGAAAACGACGAAGCGGTCGCCAATACCGGGGTGTGGAATCAATACGAAGCGCGGGACTGTGTTGCTTCAGTCGGAAATGGAGTTTTCGGCCGTGCGGGTTAGTGTGGTCCCGATCGGAGGAAAACGACATGAACAACGCGAAGCAACGGCGGCATTTCACAGGGCAGGAGAAGGTGGCGATTT
>JABFSN010000102.1 GCA_013140575.1 Phycisphaerales bacterium
GGTTGGGGCGCGGGGACTGTGGTTTCGGGGGCGGAATCGGGTATGTGATCTGTGGGCGGATCGACGGGCGCGGGTGGTTGAGCGAAAGCTGCGAACGCGCTCGTCGACACGACGATCATGGTGGCGAGGTATGGACGATTCCGCGTTTGTTTCATGCGCGTCGTTTCATCGGCCGATTCCGTCCATCGGAAGTTCCATGCCGACGGAGAATCGTAGCCGCGGTGTCACCGGGAATCACGCATTTGAAACCGGCGAACGGCGTGTTCGCCGCCGATTTCGGGTGGCCGGTGACGGATTGGGCGCGATGGGCATCCACCAATTGCACGGCGACGGTCGATACTGAAGACATCCATGAACTGGACGTGGCGGAGACATTTGCTGGTGGTGCTGGGGCTGACCGCGGTGGCGGGCGGGGTGCGGTTTTTTCGATTGGGCGAGCCGGGGTTGTGGGGGGACGAACTGGCCACGGTCCACGGGGCGCTGAACAACCAAGAATTCCTGTCGAAGCGGCTGGGTTATCTGCCGACGCGGTTGGGGTTGATGGCCACGGGATTGGGGCCGGATCGGGTGTCGGTGTCGGCGGTGACGGAATGGCGGGCGAAGGGGCTGGACGAGTTCGCGGCACGTTGGCCGAGTTGCATGATCGGGGTGCTGACCGTTCCGCTGGTTTATCTGGCGACGTGCGCCGTGGTTTCGCCGGGCGCGGCTGCGTTGGCCGGACTGTTTCTGGCGTTGTCGCACTGGCATTTGTTGTGGTCGCAGAGCGCGCGGTTTTATGCGCCGCAGTTTCTGTTTTACACGTTGTCGCTGATGGTCTATTTCCGGGCGACACGAACCGGAGCGGCGGGGCATTGGGCCGGGGCGATGATACTGGCGGGTCTGGCGTGCCTGTCGCAGCCTACGGCCGGAGTCATTTTCATTGTGTTCGTCGTACATACGCTGGCCAGGCGGATGACCGGCGACATTCGGGCGTTCGCGGTGAAGCCGCTGGTGATTGCGGGCGTGCTGGCTGGGGCGGTCATCGCGGTGGTGGCACGGGACGTCATTCAGAAGCCGGATCGGTGGGCGCAGTTTTTCCGGGATAGGGGCAATCTTCCGCCGTTCCGTTTGATCTTTTCGTCCGCGTTTTACGTGGAACTGTCCATGATGGCGGCCGGTTTCACGACGGCGGTGTGGATGTGGTTGCGGAAACGTTCGGAACTGGGGTTGTTTCTGCTGTTGGCCGGGGTGATTCCGTCGGTGGTTTTTTCGATTGTGGGCCTGCGGGCGTTCGTCGAAGTGCGGTACGCGCTGGGATGCTTGTATCCGTGGTTGCTGCTGGCGGCGATCGGATGCACGGAACTGGCCGCAGTGGTTCGATTGCCACATGGGCGCCTGCTGGGCGTAGTTCCGGCCGTGGCGTTGGTTGGTTCGCAGGCGACCATGCTGTACGGATATTTCACGGAAGGGGGATACCGGGGGCGGATACGGGACGCGTACGCCTACGTTGTGGAGAACTACCAACCGGGGGATCGGTTGGCCGCGGAAATGCTCGAGGGACCGTATTACGTGGGACGGCCCTTGGATTATGACATCTGGCGGGAGTGGCGGGAGTTGGAACACGCGGCGGGGCGGGTATGGGTGGTGTGCGGGGCCATCAACCAGGGGTCACCAAGGAAATGGCTGCGGGAAAACGGCGATTTGCGGGCGGCGTTCAGCACGCACGTGGCCGGACCCGGCGAAACGGTCTACGTGTATCTGATCGATAGCGGGGAATCGCATTAGCGCGCGGTTCAAAGATGGGGGATTGGAAGCGTTGGGGAATCACGTCGGCCAGCCCAGAATTAAAGAGTATAGCGAAATTAGCCATTAAAACAGTAGTTTCGCGTTCCGCCGCCTGGGGACGCGGGGCATTAGTGGACCGGGCGCGAACGGCGAGCCGATATCCAAGGTAGCCAAGGATGTACTTGACGGGCAGTTGGGAATCGACGAGCATCCCGGCTGCGTCCGAAATGGACGGTGGCTTTGCAGGTGGCACGGCGCGGTGCCCGGCGGGGCTTTTCGATAAAAACACGGAGGAAAAGTGATGAAAAGACGTTTGTCGGTGACGATCGTTGCGCTCGCCTGCGGGCTGTTCGTGGGTATTGCGACCGCCCAGGAACCGAGCGAATCGTCGGGGAGCGAAGGGCAATCGCAATGGAAGCTGTTCCGGTTCAAGGGGGAGAAGGTGGAATTGCCCTACTTGTGGGGCGAAACGTACGATGTGGACTATCCGGCGCGGGGCTATCAGGGCGTGGATGACTTCTTCAGCGTTCGTGAAGCCAATGCCAACATCAAGGCCAAGCAATGGCAATTCGAGTTGGGCATGGGCTGGGGGACGGGCCCGACGGGTTCCGGCGCGGATGACTTGTTCGGAATCACGCCGGCGTTGAAGTACGCGTACACGGATACGAACTGGATCGAAATCGGCATGGAGTCGCTGAACCTCGGTGACGGAACGGGTTTCGGGTTCGACGATGAGGACGGTTTCTTCGGTTCGGGCTCGGGGTCGGGCTTCGGATTGGGCGGGCTGGGCGGTCTGTTCGGCGACAACGACGATCAGATCGACAACGGCAATGGTGAGACGTTCCTGAAGTACTTCTGGCAGATGAGCCATGAAGACGGCTACATGCCGGCGTCGGCGTTCTGGACGCATGTCCGCTTCCCGACGGGCGACGGTTCGGAAAAGATCGACGGCACGTTCAACCTGAATTTCACCAAGACGGTATACGACGGCATCCGGTGGCACCTCGGCGGTTTTATCCGCACGGCCAACGGAGCCCGCGGCGATCTGAACGACGAGCGGGTGGGCGACCGGCGTGATTTCCAGTATTCGGCGGGAACGAGCCTGGATTTCGCGATCAACGAACAGAACCTGTTGTTGGTCAGCTATCACAACCGCAGCAGCGACTATGACGGCAACGCGACCACCCACGCCTACGAACTGGGTTGGGTCCATCAACTGGCCGACAATCAGAGCCTGATGCTGGCGAGCACGTACAACGACACGCGCGGCGGGTTCGAAGAAGGCCCGGAGTGGAACACGCGGGTGCAGTGGTCGTATTCATGGTAATGGTCTGACGCGGTTCGGCCCGCGAGGCGGGCTGGGGCCGTTGTAATTCAATCGCAATCGAGCAGGCGATCGGTGTTGACCGGTCGCCTGTTTTTTTTGTTGAGCGCGCGGCGAACGGCGGGCTGAAGGCGAAAGCTGCAGGTCGGGGCGCACGTGATGCGCGATGACATTCGTTCATGCAGGTCGCCGGAGGGCAGTTCGGGCATGGATAAAAACGCCGTAACATCATTTCATTTCCATTGTTACACCCAATTCAGTTGGCTACGTCTCGGTCGCCCAATCGGTTGGCACGCCGACTGCTATGGTCCGTGGCGACTGCGGGGTGGTTGTCAAACGCGCGGGGGCGGCTCCGCGAGGGCGATCGATCTCGGCGCGCGGGGAGTGCCGATTCGTGACGCGATTCGGGCAGACGGAAACTGGGAAGATGGACCTGACGCAGATACACGACTGGGCGGATTTGGGGCGGCGGGTTCGGGAGGCGGCGGCGCGGGCGGCGCGGGAGTCGATCGAGATGGGTCCGAACGTACGCGGGTCGCACACGTCGCTGCGGCAGGAAGAACCGAAACCGGCGGTCCGGAAGGACGGGTCGGCATGACGTACGGACTGTGGCTATCGACGGCCGGTTTGCAGGTGAATGAATACCGTCAGGCGGTGCTGGCGAACAACCTGGCGAATGCGGACACGGTGGGATTCAAGCACGATTTGGCGGTGATGCAGGAACGGCCGGTGGAGAGCGCGGCCGGCGGCGACGCCCGGTTCGGACATCGGATTCTGGACGGGATGACGGGGGGGACATGGGTTCGGCCGACGGTACACACGTTCGAGCGCGGTGAATTCGAGCAGACCGGGAACCCGATGGACGTGGCCATCGACGGCGACGGGTTTCTGTCGGTCAGCGACGGGGACGAGACGCGTTACACGCGCGATGGGCGAATGACCATGAATCCGGGCGGGGAGCTGGTGTTGACGGCGGGCGAGGGGCGGTGGCGGGTGCTGGATGACGGCGGTGAGCCGGTGATCGTCGATTCGACGACGGGCGGAGCGATCGAGGTGTCGGATGATGGCACGATCCGTCAGGGCGGAGCGGCGATCGGCAAATTGGGCGTTGTTGGGTTCGCGGACCGGAACCAGTTGAGCAAGGTGGGCGGGAATCTGTACCGCAACGCGGGGCCCCAGCCGACGGCGGTCGCGGCGCGGGTGCGCAGCGGGCACGTCGAGCGATCGACGGTGAATCCGGTGGCGGGGCTGGCGAAGATGATTGAGGCGGCGCGGGCGTACGAGTTGAACGCGCGGATGATCAGTTTGCAGGACCAGACGATCGGGATGGCGGTGACGACGGTCGGGCGGATCGGTTAGCAGGATCTTCGGGATGTCCGATCGTAGTGGTTTGCAGTGATGTCTGGGTTTTCCGAGGGGTGGAGTGTCGGGTACCCGATGTGCCTGCCGCCCCTCCGGGGCTTAATGGCGGGCGCGACGGATCCGGGGGCTGACGCCCCCGGCTATTGACTGTCGCCCCTTCGGGGCTGTCGAACCGGCAACGAGTGACGGGCGCAGCGGATCGAAATCCAGCGGGGAGCAGGCGATGGCGATTACGGCATTACACGCGGCCGCGACGGGGATGAAGGCCCAGGACACCAAGCTGGATGTTCTGGCGAACAACCTGGCAAACGTGAGCACTGTGGGGTTCAAGCGGTCGCGGCTGAATTTCGAGGATCTGTTGTATCAGATCAAGCGCGAGCCGGGGATTCCGAACGCGGACAACGAGCCTATTCCGCACGGGATTCAGGTGGGCGTGGGGGTGGGCGTGGCCGGCACGCAATTGAATTTCGGGCAGGGGTCGGTGGATAGGACGGAACAGCCGCTGGATCTGCTGATCGACGGCGAGGGGTTCTTCCAGGTGCGGGCGGTTCAGGACGGCAGTCAGATCACGGCATACACGCGGAACGGGAATTTCACGCGTAATTCGGTGGGGAACGTGGTGCTGGCCAACAGCGAGGGGTCGGTGTTGGATCCGCCGATCACGGTTCCGGACGACGTGGTGCGGATTTCGATCGGGGCCAATGGGGAGGTCAGCGTATTGCAGCAGGGTTCGCAGGCGCTGACGGTGGTGGGTCAAGTTCAGTTGGCGCGATTCGTGAATCCGGAAGGACTGAAGCAGATCGGGCAGAATCTGTTCCAGGAGACGGATGCTTCAGGAACGCCGGTGGCGGGGAATCCGCAGCAGGACGGTCTGGGGTCGATTCAGCAGGGGGTGTTGGAAATGAGCAACGTGGACCCGGTGCGAGAATTAATTCAGTTGATTCTGACGCAGCGGGCGTTCGAGTTGAACAGCCAGTCGATTCAGGCGGCCGACCAGTCGCTGCAGGTGGTGGCGAATTTGAGGCGGTAACGCACGATCCCGCGGGCGGCGGGTTGAATGATGATTGAGCAGGATGCGACCGTGAAAAGCAAGGAGTGCAACATCGTGGTGAGGCGACGGGCGATCGCGCCGGCGGCATGGGTGATGATGCTGGGAATGGCGGCCGTCGGGTGGGCCGACGAGGTGCGGGTGCGGGCGTCGGCATCGGTCAACGGGGATCACGTCACGCTGGGGGATGTTTGCGACCTGTCGGGACTGGCGGTTGAGACGCGACAATCGGCGGGGACGGCCGTCGTGGTCAAGTCGCCGCGCCCAAACGAATCGGTTTCCATTTCAGGCGCCGAGCTTCAGGCGGCATTACGCGCTGCGGGCGTGAACCTTGCGACGACCGTGGTCGCGGGATCGACGCAATGTACGGTGGCGCGGACGGCGCCGCGCGGAGACGTCGCCGTCGCCGCTGCGAGTTGCGGTTTCACGGGCGCGAACCATGCGATGGCGGTCAGCGGGAGTGGAACATTGCGGCAAGCGGTGGTGACGGCATTTGACCGATTGGCCGCGGAACGCGGCGGACGCGTCGAATTGCAATTTGGCCGGACCGGGGATGACGTGCTGAATCTGAGCGCACCGGTGTGCCGGTTTGAGGTGCGTCTCGCCGAAGGGAGATGGCTGGGCCGGATGTTAAACGTCGACGTCGCCATTGAGCGCGACGGCGAACCGACGGACATGGCCCATCTGGCCGTCAGTGCGACGTTGATCGTGGGGACTGTGGTGGCGCGGAATCCGATCAACGCGCTGGCGGTGATTCGCCCGCAGGACGTGGAGGTGGTGGAACGATCGTTCGAACGAGCGGACGAAGTGGGCATGGGGACGGTGGAAGCGGTGGTCGGCCAGCGGGCCAAGAGGTTCATTGATCAGGGAGCAATCGTCCTGTCGGGGGACGTGGAGACGGCGCCGCTGGTTCAGCGGGGCGAGATCGTCGAGGTGGTGTCGTTGATCGGAGGCGTGTCGGTGCAGACGGCGGGTAAAGCGATGAGTGCGGCCGGTCTGGGCGAAATCGTACGGGTCAGTCTGGGCGATCGGCGAAACCAGCCGCTGGCGGGGGTGGTGACGGGGGCGCGACGGGTCATGGTGGGGCACTCGATGCGTGCGTCGGGTGACGATCCCGCGGCGGGAGACGGCACATGAACCGACAGCGGACTGCGCATCTGCGATGCACCGCCACTGCGGCCATAGCGTTCTGGCTATTCGCATCCGCGGCGGTTCCTGCGCAGACGACGTCCATTCGCATCCGGGAGCGTGACCGGTCGACGCCACCGACACAGAGCGGTAACCCGCGATTGCCGGAGGAGCGCGTGGGCAACCCCGTGCTGGAGCAATGGTCGTTGAGCGCGGTCAAGGTCAAACCGCCCAAGAAGCTCGCGGTTCACGATCTGGTCACCATTATTGTCCGCGAGCAGCGCAAGTACGAAAGCGACGGGGCGCTCGAAACGAAGAAGCAATTCGATCTGCGAACCACGGTCAATGCGTTTCTGAAGCCCGACGACGGTCTATTGGGAGCGTCGACGTTTCCCAATGGGCGGCCCAACATCGACTTCAAGAACCAGAGTAACGTCAAGAACGAATCGGACAAGGAGCGGGAAGACAAATTGACGACGCGCATCACGGCGCAGGTGCTGGACATCAAGCCGAACGGCAATCTGCTGCTGGAGGCACGAGCGGAAATCTCGTTCGACGAAGAGGTCAGCGTCATCACGATGTCGGGGGTCGCGCGCAGTCAAGACATCACGGCGGACAATACGGTATTGAGCACCCAACTGGCGGACAAGTGCATCGTGGTCAACAACGGCGGTGCGGTGCATGACGGCAGCGCCCGCGGGTGGATTACGAAGCTGCTGGACGCGGTGCGGCCATTCTAGGGAGATGACTGTGCGACGAACCGCATTAATGAAACACGCAACGGTATCCGCCATCGCACTGTTGACCGTGGTCCGCATGGCGGCGGCGGATGTGACGGTGCGTGTGGCCGATGCGACAAGCCTGAAGGGGCAGGGCATCAACCGTCTGGTCGGACATGGTCTTGTCGTGGGATTGAACGGAACCGGAGACGGCGACGATTATGCGGTGACAATGCGGGCATTGGCACAGACGTTGGGGAATCTGGCCGCGCCGATAAATGCCCTGGAAGAACTGAAAGACACGCGCAACGTAGCATTGGTATTGCTGGACGCCATCGTGCCGGAAAACGGCGCGCGGGAAGGGGACCGCGTCGACGTACACGTAAGCGCGATCGGCAGCGCCAAGAGCCTGGCCGGCGGAAGACTGGTGGTGACCCCGTTGGTATACGCGGATCCGCATGTCACGAAGGTGTTCGCGTTCGCGTCGGGTCCGCTGGAGATTGCCGGCGCGAGCACGCCGACGGTGGGACTGATCAATCGCGGTGGGACGATTCATGAAGACGTATTGATGGGGTTTACGGCATTCGGCCGGGAGCTGCCGTTCCGTAATAGTTGGATTCAATCCGACGAGCAGTACGTCACGCTGGTGCTGGACGAACACCACGCGGGATGGGGACTGGCCGTCGCCATCGCCGAGGCCATCAATGCCGAGTTGAGCCTGGCGGCGGACGTGGAGCGGGTGGCGATGGCGCTCGATCCCAAAAACGTGGTGGCGCTGGTTCCGACGTTTCAACGCGGCGACCCGGCTTCGTGGATTCGCGACATAGAAGAGCTAAGCGTGTTGATGCCCGCGGAAGAGGCCCGCGTGACCGTCGATCGGACGACGGGGACCATTGCGGTTAGCGGCGACGCGCGCATATCCCCGGTGATCGTGTCGCAGAAGGGAATGACCGTAATCGTCCGGACGCCGGCAGCGGACGAGCCGCGAATCGAGCAGCGATCATTCGTCGCGGTGGGGACGGACAAGCAGGTGGACGCCAATGTATCCGATCTGCTGCAAGCGTTAAACCAGTTACAGGTTCCCATCGACGACCGTATCGCAATACTGATGCAGATTCAGAAGGCCGGCAAGTTGCACGCCAAGCTCGTACACCGGGAGTAGCGATGAGCGCGACAACGACCATGGCGAATGGTACGACAAGCGACGCCCGACGCGAGGTGTTGGCGAAACTACGCGAGACGATCAATCGCGTGACCGGCGCCGTTTTCTATGGGCCGCTGCTGCGGTCGGCGCGGGGCGGATTGAACGACAATGGAATCGGGCGCGGCGGCCGAGGTGAATCCGTGTTTCAGGGGCAAATGGATCAGATTCTGATTGAGCGGGCAGGCGAGGCGTCCCATCACAATCTGAATGAGCTCCTGTTCGACCGGTTTGCGGCGGTCGCAATCGCGAATGGCGCAGAGAGGCGCGAGGCGTCATGACGAGAGTACACTTCAACGGCGGAGCAACGCTCGGCGCCGACGATCTGGCGGCACTGCTGGACCGGATCGCCGTATCCTATGCGGCGTTGCACGAATGCCTGGAGGAGAAGCTTGCGTGTCTGCGGTGTGCTGAATTGGAGAACATCGATTCGTTTTTGGGGCGGGAGCGTCTGCTGGCAGCGCAACTGATCGAGCAGGACGGGATGCGCCGGCGCATCATGGAACAGCTCGGTCGGCCGTATGGCATGTCCGCGGAAAAGGCCCGGGGCATGCCGGTACGCCGACTGGCCGAGCGGCTGGGCGAGCCGCATTCGAGTCGACTGTGCGCGGCGGCCGACCGTTTGAAAGAGCAAATAGGCAGGACGCAGGCGCTGGCCGGGATGGTGGAGCGCGTGTCACGGGACGTGCTGGTTCATGTGCGCGAGATGTTCGCGGCCGTTGCCGCGCCGTTCGCCGGTGGCGAGGGATACTGTCCACGCGGAGCGACGCGGGGGAGTCGTCCCCGCGAATTGTTCGAGGCAGTGGGGTAAGCGGCATGGGACTGATCAATACGGCGTTGCAGGTCGGACGAAGCGCGCTTTTGACGTATCAAAGTGCGTTGCAAATAGTCGGCACGAACATTTCGAACGCCGGCAGTCCGGATTATACACGCCAGACGCCGGGATTGGCGCCGATAAGCGGACCGCCGCTGCCGGAGGGAATGCGGCCCGGCGCCGGGGTGGCGTTGACATCGCTGAAGCGCAGTCTGGATGAATCACTGGAGAATCGCGTGCGGACGGCCATCGGAGACACGGAGTCGAGCGTGACGCGGCGACAAGCGATGACCGCAGTAGAAAACGTGTTTGATCCGCTCGTCGGCGCGCAATTGTCCGAGCGGCTAAGCGAGTTTTTCAACGGAATGAGTCAGCTGCAAAATGACCCCAGCGATTTGTCGACCCGGCAGTTGACCATCGCCGCCGGTACAGCACTGTCCGACACGCTACGGCAGATGCGGTCGTCACTGGTGGAAGCGGGGACGAATCTGAATGGGGAGATTGCCGGGCGGGTGGAGACGGCCAACGCACTGGCTGGGCGGGTTGCGGAGTTAAACGGCGCAATCGTCTCGGCGGAATCGGCGGGCTCGCCGGCCAACGCATTGCGCGATCAGCGGGACGCGGCCCTGCGCGGACTGGCCGAGATCGTGGACGTCCGTGTTCGGCCGCAGGGCAACGGGTCGTTTAACGTCTACGTGGGCAACGAGAGCCTGGTCGAAAGCGGCGTGTCCCGCGGGCTGAGGACGACGACGCGTCTAGACGGTGCGTTTGCTCGTGACGAGGTCGTGTTTGCAGACAACGGAGCGCAAGTGGCCATACACGGGGGGCAATTGCAGGGGTTAATCGCCGCGCGCGACCAGGACGCATTCGGGCGGCTGCAACAGGTCGACGAACTGGCGGCCGGGATCATATTTGAGGTGAACCGCGTACACAGTGATGGACAGGGTGTGTCCGGGTATTCCGAACTAATCTCGTCGTACGCGGTGGCAGATACAGAGGCAGCATTGAATTCGGTCGAGGCAGGGCTGTCGTTCCAGCCTGTGAACGGCAGCTTTTACGTGGCCGTGCGGGATACGACGACGGGCGGGCTGCGCAGTTATCAGGTGCAAGTGGACCTGGACGGCGTGAATGATGATACAACGCTGACGTCGTTGATCGAGGATTTGAATGATCACGTGCCCGAATTGACCGCGTCACTGACTGTAGACAATCGTCTCGAATTGACGGCCGATGCCGGTCAGGAGATTCTGTTCGGTTTCGACGGTCAGTCGCAGCGGGCGGATACGTCCGGTCTGTTGACAGCGCTCGGCGTCAACACGTTGTTCGACGGCACAGATGCGACAAACATAGCGGTGCGCGACCAGTTGGTCGATCAGCCGTTGCTGTTGGCCGCGGCGTCGGTGGCGATCACGGGAGACGGGGCCAATGCGGGCCGATTGGCCAATGTCGGACAGTCGACGAGTGAGTTGTTGAACGGCGCGTCTATCGTGGATTTCTATGGTGCGGTGGCCGGCGAGGTCGGTGTGTCTATTTCAATCGCCGTGCGTGACGTGGACGCGAATAGCACCGTTCTGGACGCGTTGCAGGCGCAGAAAGAGAACATCAGCGGCGTCAGTCTGGACGAGGAGGCAATCGAGCTCTTGAAATTTGAGCGAGCGTTTCAAGGTGCGGCGCGCTACGTGAGCGTCGTGGATCGTCTGGCGGGCGAATTGATCGCGTTGCTGCAGTAGGCGGCGGAGTGCGGACGGCGCACAGGGATTAGACGTCATGGCCGTATCACCGATTAATGTCACACGTGTGTCGCACAATCTGCGGACGATGTCGCTGTTGCAATCGTTGCGGCAGAACACGACCGATCTGTTCAATCGTCAGACGCAGTTGGCGACCGGACGGCGGTTCAACAGCATCGGCGAAGACCCGGTGGGGGCGGCGCAGGCGCTGCGTCTGCGGCAGTCGTTGGGGCGGCAGGATCAGATTCTGGACAACCTCCGGCATGCCGATTTGATGCTGACCGCGTCGGACGACGCGTTGACCGAGGTCAACTCGCTGCTGGCGGAGGCCCAGGCGATCGGTGCGTCGAGCATCGGCGCCCAGGCCGGCCCCGACGAGCGGGTGGCGAATGCGTCGTTGATCGCGTCAATCCGCGAGCGGCTGATGGCGGTCGGCAATACGCAGGTGCAGGGGCGTTATCTGTTCGCGGGCCGCGACACGCAGACGACGCCGTATGTGTCGGCGCTGGGCGGGGTCGCCTACGTCGGCGATACGGGCGAACAGTTCACGCAGGTGTCGGAATCGGAGCAGGGCAGTTTCAGCGTGCCGGGACAGCGTCTGTTCGGGGGATTCGGCACCGCGATCATCAGCACGCGCGATCTGGAACCAGAATTGACGGAAGACACGCGTCTGGAAGACGTAGGCGGGGCCACGGGGCAGGGAATCCGAAGAGGGACGATCATCATCGGGGACGCGGCCGGCGCGTCGATGCAGGTCGACCTGTCGCACGCCGACACGGTGGGCGACGTGATCGACATGGTCAACGACGCCGCGGATCAACTGGGATTGGGGTCTCCGGTGCAACTGGACGGCGGCGGTCTATCAGTGACAGGTAGCGGCATCAACATCCGCGACACGAGCACGGGCCAGACGGCATCGGACCTGGGAATCGTCGTGTCCGCGGACGATCCGCTCGCGGCCGTCGCACCTGATTTGACGCCGCGGCTGACGCCGAATTCGCCCATCGGAAGCCTGAACGCCGGGGTGGGCGCGACGCTGGAGGACGGGTTCCGCATCACGGTCGGTCCGCGAACGGTGACCATCGATCTGGACGAGGTTGAGACGGTGCAGGACGTGCTGAACAAGATCAACACGGCCGGCGTGTTCGTGACCGCGCGGATCAATGACGCGGGCACGGCCATCGAGATTACCAGTCGCCTGGCGGGCGTGGCCATGAGCATCAGCGAGAACGGGGGCACGACGGCGGCGGAGCTGGGCATTCTGACGTTCGCCCCGGACACGCCGGTGGCGATGCTGAATTCCGGGAGGGGTTTGGAAACGGTGGAGGGCGAGCCGGACCTGATGATCGCGGCGAGCAATGGGGACACGGTGGAGGTGAATCTGGACGGGGTCGAAACGCTGGGCGACGTGGTGGAAATGATCAATCAGGCCGCGGAGGACGCGGGGGTCACGATCGAGGCGGGCTTCAGCGAAGACACGAACGGCATCGTCATCACCGATTCCACGGGGGGGGCGGGACGATTGACGGTGACGCGGGCCAGCATCCAGTCGTTCGCGGTGGACGATCTGGGTCTGAACAAGACGGCGGCGGAGGGCGAGGAGTTCATTGTCAGCGACGACGTGGCCGTCGTGCGCCCCGACGGGTTGTTCACGGCGCTGATCGATCTGGAGACGGCGCTGGCGTCGAACGACGAGCGCGGCATCACCGACGCGACCGGCCGATTGCAGACGGTGGCCGACGACATCACCCGCGAGCACGGCGTGGTCGGGTCGCGGGCGCGGTCGATGAGCGAGCGGGTGGAGCAGACGGAAAACGCGGTGACCGCATCGCAGGCGCTGCTGTCGGACATCGAGGACCTGGATTACACGGAAGCGGTGACGCGATTCCAGCAGGCGCAGACGGCGCTGCAGGCCAATTTGTTGTCCGGTTCGCAACTGTTGAATCTGTCGTTGTTGGATTTTCTGGGATAACGGTGTGAATCGAAATACCCACGATTTCTGGGGAGAGCGGGCGCTCGACGATCGGACGCGTGGTCCGTCGATCGATCGGGCGAAACCGTCGCCCGGGCGGAGACCCGGGGTTGGGAGGCGCGGGCGCCTCGCAATTTTCGCGTCGCGTTCACCACACGAAGACCCATCGGGGTCCGCGTGGGGTGCGGGGGTCGGTCGGATGGACGACCGGCGCGCGACGTGGATCGACGAAGAAGGAACGACCACGGGAGTGTGGCGATGATCATTGAAACGTCGCGATTCGGGCCGCTGGAGGTGGACGGCGACCGGCTGATCACCTTCGAACGGGGCATTTTGGGTTTCCCCGATGAGCAGCGGTACGCCCTGATCCAGACGGGCGAGCAGAGTGCGTTCTACTGGATGCAGGCGGTCGATCGCGAGGACCTCGCGTTCGTGGTGTGCGACCCGCGGATGTTCGTCCCGGATTATCGCGTGCCGGTCAAAACCGACGATCTGGCGATGATCGGCGTCGACGATCCCGACCAGGCCCAGGTGTTCATCATTGTCAACAAGATCGATGACGTGCTGACCGGGAACCTGCAGGGTCCGGTGGTCATCAACGTGCGGACCCGCGCGGGACGCCAACTCGTGCTTTCCGACCGGAAATTCTCGACCCGGCACCCGCTGATCCGGCTGCCGAAGGAGAAGGCCATGAGCCGAACCGCCTGAACCCCCGGCGCTGGCGACACGGTTCGCCGTTCGGTTATCATGCTCGCGCGAAACGGAGCACGCCGAACGGCCGGACGGTCGCCCGACCGGTCCGCGTGTCCGCCCGCCCGTCACGAATCGACGCCCTGCGTCGCCGTGCGGAAGGGAAACGGGCACGCGGGTTTCACCGAGCATCGGCACAGCCGAGGAAGGAGCCGAGGATGTTGGTGCTGTCCAGGCAACGCGATGAATCGATCATGATCGGCGATAACATCGAGATCACGATCGTGGATATACGCGGCGACAAGGTGCGTCTTGGAATCGCGGCCCCCACCGAGGTTCCCGTGCATCGCAAGGAAGTTTACGAAGCGATCAAACGGGAGAACCTGTCGGCCGCCGCGATGAAACCCGACGACCTGACCAACGCCGCCGAGCGCGATGCGTCCGATCGGAACCGGAAACGCGACGCTCGCTAGCTCGTCGAGAATCAGGAGTCGCCGCACGGATCGCGGCGACGGGGAATCGTCCCCAGCGAACATACGCCCACGCGCCGCCCGTTGCGTTCAAGCGCCGCGCGCCGCGTGCGTGAATCAATCAGGGAGGATTGAACATGAGCCGAATCAATTCGAACATCCCGGCCGTCACCGCCGGGTTTCAACTCGCGCGAAACCAAAACGCATTGTCGACGTCGTTGGAGCGGCTGTCCAGCGGATTGCGGATTAACCGCGGGGCCGACAACCCCGCCGGTTTGATCGTGTCCGAACGGCTGCGGGCGGAAATCTCCGCGGTCGGGCAGGCCATCGACAATTCCCACCGGGCGATCAACGTGATCGCCACGACCGAGTCGGGCCTCGACGGGGTATCCACCCTCTTGAACGACATTCAGGCGCTGGTGGTGGAGGCCGCCAACTCCGGCGCTTTTTCCGACGACGAAGTGCAGGCCAATCAGCAGCAAATCGACTCGGCGATCGATTCGATCAGCCGCATCGCCAACACGGCGACGTTCGCGGGCAAGAAGCTGTTGGACGGCGGTCTCGACTACGTGACCAGCGGCGTCAATACCACGCTTCTGGCCGATGTTGGTGTTCTGGAGGCCAACTTCGGCGACCGGCCGTACATTCCCGTGGACGTATCCGTTTCACAATCGGCGTTGCAGGCCGAACTCCATTTCGCCGCCAGCGCCATCGGGAACCAATCGATCAGCATCGACATCCAGGGCGCGGCCGGCATCATCACCCTGACGTTCCCGGCCTCGACCACGACCAACGAAATGGTCACGCAGATCAACGGCGTGTCCGACGCCACCGGCGTGATCGCCTCGGCCAACGGGTATACCGTGGGCGGTCCGGCGCTGACCGCGTCGGGCGTGGTGCTGATGAGCGAGCGCTACGGCTCCAAGGCGTTCGTCAGCGTCAGCGTGCTGCAGAACAGCGCTCCGTTCTTCCTGCAGGACCGCGCCGGCGTCACCGTGGACGGCACGGTCGGCGGCGGGCGCCGCGAGGGCCGGGACGCGGCCGCGACCATCAACGGAGCGGCCACCGTGGGCGACGGGCTGAAGCTTAAGCTTTCCTCCTTCCTGCTGGATCTGGACATTGTGCTGGACACCAGCTTCGGCGCGCAGACCACCTCGTTCGCGATTACCGACGGCGGCTCGCTCTACCAGTTGGGACCGCGGGTCAATGTCAGTCAGCAGGAGAGCATCGGGGTCAAGTCCATGCAGGCCAACAAGCTCGGCAACCGCGTCGTCGGGTTCCTGTCCGAGTTGCAAAGCGGCGGTCCCAAGGCGCTGCGCACCGGGAACTTCAACGGCGCGTCCGAAGTGCTGGACGAGGTCATCACCCAGGTGGCCGTCCTCCGCGGGCGGCTGGGGGCGTTCGAGCGTAACAAGCTGCAACCCAACATCAGCCAGTTGCAGATCGCGGTGGAGAACCTGACATCGTCGGAGTCGATCATCCGCGACACCGACTTCGCGCAGGAAACCACGGAATTGACGCGTGCGCAGATTCTGGTGCAATCCAGCACCAGCGTCCTGGCCATCGCCAACGCCCAGCAGCAAAACGTGCTGTCGCTGCTCGGCGGATAGGATCTGAGCAAAGCTTCGGAAGTCAGCAGGTAGTCCAATATGACGGGCATCGGTCACAGCACGACCGGTGCCCGTTTTCGTTCCATGGTATTCAATGAGAATTGATCGCGCCCACGACGGGTGCGCAGGGTGGGCGTGAGAGTCGGTGGAACTGCGGCCACGAGACTTCATCGTTGCCCACGCACCGGATGTTGTTAATGAACTCCGACAGGGTTTCGAACAAGGAGCTTGGCGACGATGTGGAAGACATCGTTCTCGTAGCCCACGTCCGCGATTTGCCGGAGCCGGTCGACAATCCAGGTAGTGGGTCAGTTTGGCCACTGGCATTCCGAGACTGCCGAAGGCGGGCGGAGAATCCGGCCGGGTGCCATCACCGGCAAGATTCTTCGGTCGCTGCGCTCCCTAAGAGTGACAAACGGGGGCGGCACCGGTCAAACTGACCCACTACCCGGATTTCGGACGCCGTTCACGAAACGACCCGCGCTCATCGATGCGGAGCTCCCCTCGGCGACGTGCATCTGGTCCCCGCCCCGAAAGCGCGTCCACGTCGTCCCATCCCGCCCTCGAATACCTGCCGACGAAACCGTAATTGTTCCATCGTTTCTGGGACGCTACGTTCGCCGAACCCTAGTTCTTGCGCGTGTACTTGCCCGTCATCTCGACCTTCTTGACGGTGTGCAACAAGTCGGCCCATTCCACCATCGTCCAATCGAGCGTGTTGCCATCCACGACGGTCATGGTGTACCGGCCGTAGCTGGTGGTGCCGTCCAATCCGACGCTCTTGTAGTCCATTCGCCAACTCTTGGCCGCGGCATCGTAGTTGGCCACGCCCCGTTGAGGGTAGCCCCAGTTGTTGAACATCCCCCAGAGGTACGTCTTTTCGGTGGGATGCCAACTCCATTTGCCTTCGGCCTCGAATCGCGTGCTCTGATTCTGTGAGACGAAGTGTCCGTTCAATGAACGCTTGTCCAGTGTCCACTTCCACTCCGCGGTGCCGGACCATTTGTTGTCCGGCGCGTCCGCGTTCAGCATCTCCGCATCCCACGTCCACGACCCGATGAAAACGTCGTAGGCATCCAGCTCGGCGGGCCGCGCCGGCTGCTTGATTTTGGAGAAATCCACCTTTGGCGCCGCACATCCGCAAAGGAGCCCCGCCGAAATAATCAACATCGCCCAGCCTGTTCTCCTGACGCATCGCATTGTCGTATCTCCTCGAAAAAGGACACGTGAGCCGTCCACCCGCTTGTCGCGCGCCAGCATACGGTTCGCGCTGCGGAAATGCCAGCGGAAAGTTTCGGTCCCGGACGATCCTTCGGCGATCACGCTGCCGCACGCCGACCCACGGGCCCAACAACCCGGCGGATCGACCTGCACGCGGGAGTGGGACTCTCGCCGGGTAATCGCCGACTTTGGTACGAATTTGGCCCGCCGCATCAAGACGCGCTCCCCGTCGTCCGGTCTGACGGCTCCCCCGAAACACGCGCGACGCCGTCATCCCGTCTCGGAAACGGAATTATCGGCGTCCCGCATTCGGGGCACGTCGCCGACGTAAGTTGATACAGCGGGTATCCGCACGTGCCGCACGACTCCTCCTCAATCTCGATCAGGAAGCGCAGGCCGCACTTGACGCACGCCGATCGTCCCACGAGAAACCGCTGCGCGAAGTCACACCGGGGACACGTTGCCGCCAGGGCCAGTTCCACCGTCTTCACCGCCTCGCGCAGGCGAATCCTCGAGACGCGGTGAAGAATCGGTACGGCGATCGTGCCGCAGGCGACCGCTATCGAAACCACCCCAATGCACCGAACCCACAGATCGCCCATGGGCTCGACCCAAATGGTAACGGAAATCTGAATCGCCAGCACCGCCACCGTCAGGAGTGTACCCAGGCGAACCCACTCATACGCACGCCGTAACCTCGCCAGAGAGATCAGCCCGACGTGTGGAAACGCAACACCCGCGACGCAGGCCGTGCCCATGATCCTGAGAAACCGTCTCAACACGCCCTGGTTCCAGAGCCAACTCTCCATCCAGATCGCAGTCACCACCAAAACCAGCGCGACCGCGACGGAAATCGCGCCCAGCGGTCCGACCGGATGCCAGCGCCGCCGCTCCCACGGCACGGCGCTGGCCAAACCGAGAATCGACGCCGACGCGACGGTCGCGGTCGTTCCGAGAACTTTGGCGTGGACAGCCCCGAAGCTGCCGATGAGCAGGCAATACACACCGACGAGACCACAGACCCCGATGGAACTGAGAAAGCCGACCAGCAGCGTCCGTTGCGTATGGGACTTCATGGTTTCTGACTCGCTTGAGGCTTGAGGCGGTCGCGCAGCACGTCGATGAGCACGGCCGTGCAGTCGCCTTCCGTCTTCGGATTCACTTTCGAGAACTCTTCCCAGTGCGAGTTCAACAGAACCACGAACGCGACCGCCCCTTCGGCGTCCACAATGTAGGTATGAATGCCAATCACTTCGGTTTTGCCGTCCAGATACTCGGGCAGCAAGGCGTAGCGTGTGCCGATCGGGTTCGCCCGTACATACTCCCCGAATTCCTTCGCCGAGTCCCGCCACATCCTGGACTGGTTCATTCGCCAGGGGCCCGTGATCGGCACGTGACCGTCGGAGGCCGTCGCGTCCGCCAGTCCCGCGGCGTTGAGCGACTCGGTCAACCTCGCCGCCGCGTGATCGTCGTAGGTCATGGTCGTTCCTCGAACCGCCGCTGGAAAGACGGTGATGGACATAGTTCCAACGCTGGCCAGGAGGGTCGCTCTGTTCTTTTCGAGCTTCGAGCGAAACGCCTTCTCCGCGGTCATGTCCATCGCGATGCATCCCCCCAGTCCGCCCATCGCCGCGCCTGCGCCCGCTACGAGGGCGGCGAGGCGTCGATTGCGATTCCATCGTTTCATCGTTCGGCTCCTGTGCTGGGCATAAGCGTAAGTGTACGCTTACACAACTCTCAAAAAAAAACGCGCTACGTCGCGGTTCTCCCTTCAATAAGCACATGCCCCACGTCGGCCATGAACCGCCGGCGACCGCTCCGCTTCAACAAATCGAGTTCCTGGACGATGCTGGCCAGTGTGCCCAATCCGATGACCGCCCACGCGGACGCCTCGATGTCCGGTCGCCGCCGCCGATCGCCGTCGCGATAGTCTGAGATCTGCTCGCCGATGAACCGATGGAATCGGCGATACATGGTGCGAAGCGCCCGGCGGATGGCCGGGTCGTTGGTCTCGCTCAACCCGGCGAACACCAGACGCTGCAGCCCGGACTCGCCATGGTGCTCCGATTCGTATTGCAGCAACCGCTCCGCGGGGGGCTTACCGTCGCCGCGCTCGGCCAGCAACCGCCGCCACGTCTCGGCGGAGAGTGCGTATACGAACTCGATCGAGGCCACGAACATCGCTTTCTTGTCCCGCCACAGGCGATACAGGATGTTCTCGCGAACCTTGCAGCGTTTCGCCAGTTCGGCCGTCGTCGTGCGGCGATAGCCCAGTTCGGCGAAGGTTTTCGCGACGATGGGCAGAAGCTGCCTGCGTCGTTCATCGGCTTGACTGGGTCGGGGCATCGCGGACGTTCATCCATCGGTTATGTAGGTGTACGCCTACAATATACCCCATTCTCCATCCGTGTAAAGTGCGAAATTGTCGGCCGCCCAATGTTCTCGCAAAAAAATGCCCGAGGGAATTCGTCGCCACCGTAAAAACGATTGAAATTCACCCCGACTTGAATAGCCGTCGGTGATACCGCCAAGCCGCGCAATTCCGCGGCCGACTCGGTTCACGTCGCGTTGGCATGGTTCTATCGGATGGCTTCTCAGCGGACATGGAACTGTCGCCACATTGCGAATGCCAGGAAATTCAAGCGTTTGGAAACGTCGAATGCGCCAATGGGGCTGTCCGTTCCGATCATGGCGACTTGCAGACGCTGCTACCGGTCGAGATTGACCCATGGCGGGTGACGGTCTGATCGTTGCGGGAGTGCGCGAGCGCCGACGGGTGATCAGCGAGCCATTCGGGCACGATCCGGCAACCTGCGCCGGGCATCTCAAGGAGATCGGGGACAGGCATTGATCGCGCGTCGTCAGTCCGTACAGGGGCGACCGGACTACGTGTACCGCAACCACCACTCCGTCCGCCGGGCCTTGACGCCAGAGAACCAGCGGCACGCAAAATAGAGGATCACGATCGCGACCGCCCAAACCACGTAAAGAAGCGGCAGACCCCAGGTGTAACCGTCCGGAGCGGGCGGATTGCCCATCGGATGGTTGGCGAAGAGCCAGGGGCTTACTTCGCCCAGCCGGATTTTCGACACCGCCACGGCCAGCGCGTGAATCAACGGGACATGGAGCAAATAGAAGAAAAACGGCACTCGGCCGAAGACGCTGATCCAGCGGGCGAATGTGCCGCGAGCCCTTTCCAGCAGCGGAATCAACGCGATGCACGGGCCCAGCGTCATCAACAGGAACGCGAGTGACGCCGGATACTTGCCGGGGTTCAGAAACGACAGGACCGCGGGCATGAACGGCGCGCCGTCCGGTCGCGGCGCCCCTGCCGCCCACGGTCGCGGATCGCCGTACAGGTTGAATCCGCGGAGGAGCGCGAAGAGGCCCACGGCCCCAAGCCCGA
Organism: Phycisphaerales bacterium; assembly: GCA_013140575.1. Lineage (GTDB taxonomy): Bacteria > Planctomycetota > Phycisphaerae > UBA1845 > UBA1845 > JABFSN01. The sequence goes on from JABFSN010000102.1 coordinate 20,460, forward strand.
TGGCCAGACAGAGACGGTTCCGTGGCGCCGCTTGCAGCGTCAGGATCCTGCCGAAGGCGTATCCGGCGGCCATGACGCCGATCCACGGGACGATGGTGTAGAGCACGATCAGGCTGGGGCCGACGGCCCCGAAGCGGATCGGCCCGGCGGAGAACCCATGATAGAGGACCTTCCAGAGGTCGGCGAGAACTCCGCCGTCCTGCATGGGGATGTGCGCGGCGATGCGTGGTCCCACGGCGTTGTGGGACGCGATGATGGCGACGCCGATGGACCCGACCGCGACGAGCGGCAGCTTCACCAGCCCGGCCAGCAGGATCATGCACCAGCCGATGACCCAGATGACGCCGGCCATTTCGTAGTGCGCGAAATCTAAACTGAAGGTCCAGGCCACGCGGAAAAAGGTGAGCTCCAGGAACACGAGCCAGGCTCCGCGGATCAAAAGATGGCGCGACAGATCGGCGTGTCGCCGGCCGTGGAAGTAGGCACTGGTCCCTGCCAGGAAGATGAACGCGGGCGCACAAAAGTGGGTGATCCAGCGGGTGAAGAAGATGGCCAGCGTGGGACCGCCGGCGGGGAGTCCGGAAAAGACCCGCACGTGGTCGATGGCCATCAGGATCATGACCGCGCCACGAATCAGATCGATGGACGCGATGCGGGAGTTGTTCGAGGCCGGCGGCGCTGCACGGATGTCGGGAGGGATCGCACACATGAGTTCACTCCACAGACGCCGGATAAACCAAACGTCCAACGTGGTTCCCGCGAGAAGGACACGGGCGTGCGCGATCGCGCCTGCCGCCGTCCACGTCGCCACGCGGACGCGCCCCTTTTCATGGATATTCGCCGAACGGCGCGATGGAAAGCCGACACCACAAGCTTGCACGGTAAACGACTGTTTCCTGCGCCAAGGGTCGATTCGAAAGGGCGGCTACCACTACGAGCCGCGCGGATCGGAGATTTCGTGCGCTAGTACGTCAATCCTGTTGAACACCGGCCACGCGAACTCTACGATCGTCGCCTCGTGGAAGCCGCGATGGAACGGTAGAATTCCCGGACCTCGAGCAAGTTGGGGGCCAGCAATTAATGAGCATCTGGGGCGTGGCGTTGACGGCGAGGCGGGCCGAGTGGGATGTCCGCGGCCGGTCGGCGCTGGCGGACATACACCGGCGTGGGCGATCGTACATTGGCCGGGTGGATGGCGCGTCCATCTACCTTTTTCGAGGGGACCTAAACGCGACCGCGATGGAGCGGCTGGCCGTCGAATTGCTGGCCGATCGCGTCACCGACACGTTTCGCGTTTTCGAGGGGATGGCCGCGCCGTTTGATTGCCGAGCCGCGGTCGAGGTCCACTATCAACCCGGGGTCATGGACCCGGCCGCGGGCAGCACGCTGGCCGCAGCCCGCCGATTGGCGGAAGCGGGGGTGCTGGGGGAGGGCGTTCGAATCGACGAGGTTCGAACGGCCCGGCGATTTCACATCGACGGCGTGCGTGACGCGGCCGAATTGGAGTGGTTGGCGCGCGACGTACTATCGAATGGCTGCATCGAGACGGCTTACTTGAACGGTCTTGGCCGGTCGGATGCGTTGCCGACCGCATTTCCCGTCGCGCCGGAGCAGCCGTTCGTTCGGCGGACGGTGTCAATTCGGGAAATGGACGATGCATCGCTCGCGGAGCTGTCCCGCAGGGGGCACTTGTTCCTGTCCTTGGCGGAAATGAAGGCGATACAAGCCCGATTCGCGGCTATGGACCGGGATCCGACCGATCTCGAACTCGAGACGTTTGCACAAACTTGGTCGGAACACTGCGTCCACAAGACGTTGAAAAGCGAGATCGTCTATCGCGGCGAGGATTTCGGGCGGGCCGGGGAGGTCGAGGTCCGGTTCGACAATCTATTGAAATCGACGATCGTGGAAGCGACGCGGCGATTGAATCGCGACTGGTGCCTGTCGGTTTTTCAGGACAACGCGGGAATCATCGCGTTCGACGACGACTATGGCATCGCGTTCAAGGTCGAGACGCACAATCACCCGTCGGCCATCGAGCCCTACGGCGGGGCGGCGACGGGCGTCGGCGGCTGCATCCGCGACATCCTCGGTTGCGGATTGGGGGCCAAGCCGGTGGCGTCGACCGACGTGTTCTGCCTGGCCCCGCCCGATTGGCCGGAAGAACGCGTGCCGGCGGGCGTCCTGCATCCGCGGCGGGTGTTGAACGGAGTGGTCGGCGGGGTGCGCGACTACGGCAACCGCATGGGCATTCCGACGGTCAACGGGGCGATTCATTTCGACGAACGCTACCTGGCCAATCCGCTGGTGTTCTGCGGATGCGTGGGTTTGATTCCGCGGGACCGGATCGCGAAGTCGCCGCGGGTCGGCGATCGCATCGTGCTGGTCGGCGGTCGAACGGGGCGCGACGGAATTCATGGGGCGACGTTCTCGTCGGCCGAATTGACCGACACGCACGCCGACGAATTCGCCCACGCGGTGCAGATCGGCAACGCCATCGAGGAGAAGAAGGTGCTGGATGCGATTTTGGCCGCCCGCGATCACGCGTCGGGCTGCCTGTTCAGCGCCATTACCGATTGCGGCGCGGGCGGATTGAGCAGCGCGGTCGGGGAAATGGCCGAAACGCTGGGGGCCGATGTCGATCTCGAACGCGTGCCGTTGAAATACGCCGGACTGCGTTACGATGAAATCTGGATTTCGGAAGCGCAGGAGCGCATGGTGCTGGCCGTCGGCGAATCGCGATTGAATGAATTGTTGGCCGTGTTTCGCGCGGAGGGCGTCGAGGCCACGGTGATCGGGACGTTCCGTGGCGACCGTGTGTTGCGGGTGCGTTATCGGGGAACGGTAGTCGGGGAATTGGACACGGCGTTTCTGCATCATGGATTGCCGCGTACCGTGCGACGGGCGGAATGGAGGCGACCGGCGGTTCAAACCAAGTCGTCCGCGCCCCCGCGCGGCGACGTGTCCATCGGTGACCGGCTGTTGACGCGGTTGGGCGACTGGAACGTGGCGTCAAAAGCATGGGTCATCCGCCAATACGATCACGAGGTGCAGGGCGGCAGCGTGGTGAAGCCGCTGGTCGGACCCGGCGAGGGACCGTCGGACGCCGCGGTGCTGCGGCCGCGACTGGACAGCGAACGGGGTGTGGCCGTCGGATGTGGTTTGTGTCCGCAGGAGGCGTCGGACCCGTACGTGATGGCGGTGCGCGCGGTGGACGAGGCGTTGCGCAACGTCATCTGCGTGGGCGGCGATCCGGATCGGACGGCCATTCTGGACAACTTCTGTTGGGGCGAAGTGGAGTCGGCCGAATCGCTGGGGGCGCTGGTGCGGGCGTGCGTCGGGGCCCGCGATGCGGCCGTTGCCTATGGGTTGCCATTCATATCGGGCAAGGACTCGTTGAACAATCAATTCAGCATGTCGGCGGAGGAGGCGAAACGGGTTGGCCTGCCGGCCCGGTTGTCGATTCCGCCGACGTTGTTGATCAGCGCGATCAGCATCATGGACGACGTGCAACACTGCGTGACGGCCGATCTGAAACGGGTGGGAAACCGACTGTTCGCGGTGGATGTCGGGTCATGGACGGATCTGGCGGCGGCAGGCGGGGGGCATCGGCGTGTGGCGTCATGGATTCGCGAGGGTCGGGTGTTGGCGGCGCATGACGTAAATGACGACGGTTTGGCCGTCGCGATTGCGGAGATGTGCATCGGCGGCGATTTCGGGGCGGTCTTGCGACTGGATGGTTTGAGTTCCGACGGTGACGTGGCGACGGTGTTGTTCGGGGATGGCCGATGGCGGTACCTTCTGGAATGCACGGACGGTCGACCATTGGACGGACCCGGCGTGATCGGAATCGGCGAGGTGACCGGCGATGCGTGTCTGCGAATCGAAACGAGCGGACGAACGGCGGCCACGGTCACGGTCGATGCCATGCGTCGGGCGTGGCGGTCGCGGATGGGCGAATCAGGCGGGGCGTAGCGCATGGCCGCGGTTAATGTGCTGATCGTTCGAGCGCCGGGGACCAATTGTGAATTGGAGACGGCATTCGCCTGGCAATTGGTCGGCGCGCGGACGCGAATCGTCCACATCCAGGCGCTGCTCGAAAACCCGGAAATGCTGAACGAGGTGCAGGTGTTGAACGTGGCCGGCGGATTCTGTTACGGGGATGACATTTCGGCCGGGCGGATCATGGCGACGGAATTGATGCTGGGGTTGTCGGACGCGCTGAAATCGTTCGTCGACGCGGGCAGACTGGTGCTGGGGATTTGCAACGGGTTCCAGGTGCTGGTCAAGACCGGGTTGTTGCCCGATGGGAATTCGACGGCCACCGGCGTAACGTTGGCGTTCAACGCGTCAGGCCGATACGAAGACCGTTGGGTGCACATCAAGGCCTGCTCGAATCGATGCCGTTTCGCACCCGCAGACGAGATTCTGTACGTACCCGTGGCCCACGCCGAGGGCCGCATCGTAATGGACGACCCGTCCGCGCTGGACGCGCTCCGTCGGGGCGGTCACATCGCGTTTCAGTACGTTGACGAACGCGGGCAATCGGGCGATTTTCCGATCAATCCCAACGGCAGCATGGGGGCGATCGCCGGACTGACGGATCGAACCGGTCAGGTTTTGGGTTTAATGCCGCACCCGGAACGGCACGTGCATTTCACGCACCATCCGTGCTGGACGCGTCTATCCCGGGATCGGACGCCGGACGGGCTGAAACTGTTCCGGGCGGCGATGGCCGGTTTGCGATAATCGCACTTGAATGATCGTCGGCGTCGAATTCGGAGACATGGGCTGTGGATCGTGCATCGAATTCGATCCCCATCCGGGAGCACGCGCCGGCTACGGCGTTATGTCTTGTGTTCGCGGCCGTGCCGATCATCGTTCCGCTCGTGCAACTTCCGGCCGATCGTCCGGCGCGATTCGGCTGGCAGATGTATTCGGGAATCAAAATCATCCCCCAATTCGAAGTCATCGGGGCCGACGGCGGCATGCGGCCGATCACGCTGACCGATTTTGTGGCCAACGTCCGCGCCGATCTGCGTTACGACGACGTCCTGCCGAAACATTTGTGCCGAGTTTTGGACGATGCGGCGGCGGTGCGGGCACGTGATCCGATGACGCGGCGCGAAACGGTGATCGAATGTCCCCGGTAGCCGGGTTACGCCGGCGGATGATCGAACGATGCGACGGCGGGCCGCTGGGGCAGGCGCGCTTCGTCGTCGGGTTGGCGGGTGTGCTGGCCGCCGTCGAGGCTCGCGGAATCCTTCACGAGACGCTGGCGCCGCACATGCTGCGCATGCCGGTTTGGTCGTTCACCGCGACGTGGCCCGCGGGGGCGTATGACGCCGTCTGGGGCGTGTGGTTGATCGCGTCCGTCGGAATGACGGTCGGATTGTTTACGCGGGCGTCGTGCCTGCTCGTGACACTCGCGGCGGGTGTCTACATTCAGCTTGATCACCAGTTCTATAGCAACCACGCCTACCTGCTGGCCATTCTTGCGTTTCTGTTCACGATGGGCGATGCCGGGGCGGCCTATTCCTGCGACGCGCTCCGAAACGCGCGCCGCGACGTGCCCGCGTGGCCCGTCGCGCTGTTGAAAATACAGCTGTCGATCGTCTATGCGTTCGCGGCCATTTCCAAGGTAAACATGGTCTACCTGTCCGGCGCTGTCTTGGCTGCCAACATGATTCACGGCCCGTTGCGACGATTTCCGCAGTTGGTCGATTCGCCGGAATGGATGTGCGCGGCCGCGTCGGCGTCGATTCTTGTCGAAACGGCGCTGGCGACGGGGCTGTGGATACCACGTTGGCGCAAGCCGTTGATTGTCGGCGGCATCGCGTTTCATGTCTTGTTGATTATTGTGTTCCCGGCGAACCAGCGCCCCGGGTTGGCCGTATTCACGTTCGAGATGATCGGGCTGTATGTGTTGTTTCGATGACATTCGCCGCTATGGGTTCTGCGCGGGCATTGGGGGGTGGACCACAGGACGCCGCCCCACGGGTGACGATGACGCACGACCCCCGCACGCCATGCGCCGTCGGCGGCATCCCATGCGGTGGCATCCCGAATGGGTCGGGGAAGTGCCATCAGCGCGATCGGATCGCAAAATGAAACGCCGGCCGTCCGATGATGACCTTGCGGTTCGAGAACATAGGATATCAGCGTGACGAAAACAACGACCTGCGCAGTTGCTTGGACGACCTCCTGGATGATGATCGGCGGAGCCGTCGGGTGCGATTCCGCAACCGTTCACGGTGAAAGCGCCCCGCCGACGGTCAATGGAGCTGCCGCCGTGGCGCCGCAGGAAAAGGAACAGGACGCGATGCCCAACCAGCGTTTTTCATCGTCGGGCTACGACATTTCGCCGCTCCCGCGGACGACCGTGGCGGAATTGGCCAAGAAACTGGACCCGGAAGCGTACCGGATCACCCAGAAGTCCGTCACCGAGCGGGCGTTCTGCGGCACGTTGTTGGACAACAAGAAAGACGGGGTCTACACGTGCGTCGTCTGTGGGCTGCCGTTGTTTTCCAGCGCGCACAAATTCAATTCGGGAACCGGCTGGCCCAGCTTCTTCCGCGAAGTCGACGCGCAACACGTGGCCCGCAAGGTCGACCGCGGTCACGGAATGGCCCGCACGGAAATCAACTGCGCCCGTTGCGGTTCGCATTTGGGTCACGTGTTCGACGACGGTCCCAAGCCGACCGGCGAACGGCATTGCCTGAATTCCGCGTCATTGCGCTTCCATGAAAACGGGACTGAAATGCCGCCCGAAAGCCGCCCCGCGCAGGATCAAACAAAAACGACCGGTGCGGCCCCATCGGCCGCGGCGGGAACCGCCGTCTCGAAAACGGAAGTCGCCTATTTCGCCGGCGGTTGTTTCTGGGGACTGGAACATTATTTCCAACAGGGTCCAGGCGTGGTTGACGCGGCCAGCGGCTATATGCAGGGAAGTGTAGCCAACCCCACCTACAAGGACGTCTGCGGCGACGGCACCGGCCACGCGGAGACGGTGAAGGTGGTCTACGACCCGTCGCGGATTACGTTTCGCCGATTATTGGAAGCGTTTTTCGTGATGCACGATCCGACGCAAGTCAACCGGCAGGGGCCCGATGTCGGCGATCAATACCGATCCGGCATTTGGTACGTCAACGACGAACAGAAGCGCGAAGCCCAGGCCTACATCGACGAATTGGGCACTTCCGGCCGATTCAAGAGCCGCAAGATCGCGACGCAACTCGAACCGGCCGACAAGTTCTTCCCGGCCGAGGACTACCATCAGGACTACGTGGCCAGGACCGGAAACGCCTGCCACGTCCGCAATCCGTGGTGACAACACGAGCGATTCGTTTCACGAGTCGGCGGTCGGCGGCGATGTGAACGGAACATCGCCAATAGTTCGTGTAAATCGTCCCGCAGGGACGCGATGAATGTAGCCCAGCACTTCAGTGCTGGGATGACGGCCGGTCTTTGATTCCGTTAGTCCCGAAGGGACGGCTGAAGCGGAAGGCAGCGTTTCAGCCGTCCCTTCGGGACTCGGCGTCACCCGGACGGTAGCGTTCCCCGCGTTGAAACGCGGGGCTACGTTCAGGCCTGCCTGCGGCCGGCAACCCCCGGAAACGCGAAACACATAGGTGCCAACATTTGGCACCGTCTAGAAGCACTGTAGACGTTTACGCCGGCGCGGGCGCGGCGGCGGCGCGTTTGACGGTCTGGGCGATCTTCTCGGCAAGGGTCTCCGTGGAGAACGGTTTGACCACGTAATTGCTGGCCCCGGCCTGTATGGCGGCGATGACCCGGCTCTTCTCCGCTTCCGTCGTGCACATGATGATGGGGAATTTGCGCCCCTTTTCGCGCAGCGTCTTCAACAGCGTCAGACCGTCCATGTTGGGCATGTTCCAGTCCAGCAGCATCAGATCCGGTTCGACCGATTCGAGTGTTTTCATGGCCTCCACGCCGTCGGCCGCCTCGACGATTTCGGTATGGCCCAGTTGACCGAGGATGTTCTTCTGGATGTTGCGGATCGTGCGCGAATCGTCGACTAGCATGATCTTCATGACGCGGCTCCCACGAGAGATTTCTTATCCACCTTCATCGCTACCTCGACACTGAAGCCGCCGAGCGAGCACTGGCACGGTATCATCAGGCTCGGATGCACCTTGGAATTGAGCACCTCGTGCCCCTGCCCGGTGATCACGCTGGGCAGCGAGATGCTGACGTCAAGACCCTCGAAGTTGGCTTTGGCGCCGCCGGCCACCATGTTGGCCAGCTCGCCGAGCGCATCGGCGAAATCCGGATGACCGAGGGTCAGTTGGGCGCCCGCGAACTTGGACGCCGTCCCCGTCGCAACGTCCAATCCGAACGCCAGCACCACGACCCCGCTGGCGTCTCCGGAAAAGCCGATGACGGCCGACACGTCGGCACGGCTTTCGATGGACGACTTTACCACCGGCCTCTGGAATTCCACCTCGATGCCCAGCATCGTGCGGAAAACATTGCGGATGGATCCCACGAACGCGTTGACGTACCGAACGTCCATGTTGTTCTGCGTGCCTCCATTCGTTGAGCGCCGCGGCGACACCGTCACCGTTGCGCGGCCCATCACCACCGGGCGCCGCGAGGCCATCGCGCGCGGTCGGTGCAATGAAACCTGCACGTCAATTGTCGGCTCTTTCGTGCGGCGTGTTGCGATCAGCGCCCGCCGACCGATAACACGCGGCCTGAGGAGCCGGTTTCGACGTCGGCCTCATTCAGCTGCAATTCGATTTCCCTCCCGTCCACGCGGACGCGAACCGCCGTCCGATCAATGGCCACGACATGGGCCCCGTCGACCGATTGCCCCGGGGCCACCATCGCTCCGTTGATCACCGCGTACGGATTGGCCGCCCCGCTGATAATGCCGGTGACGCGGAAGCGACCGCTCCATGCGTTTTCGCGTGCGTGTTTCGTCGCCGCCGGCAATGTTTCGGCGGGCGATTCCTGTACGTCCTCACCGCTTGCCGCCAATTGCGTTGGCGGATTGTTCTCGGCGTCGCCGATCGGCGACGTGCGTCCGTCACGGACATCGTCAGACGGTTCGATCGCGGTGGCCGCGGATGGACCAGCCGCCCGATTCACCTCCTCGATCGGCCCGACCGCCGTCGAAGAGACGGCCAAAACGGCCAACCCCATCGCGACGAGAACCATGACCACGGCGATTCCTTCGGCCGGCGGTCGCGATCGGTGGATGCGTCGAGCGACTTCCCCTTCGGCCTTCGTCGGCGTGCGTAGGGCGTCGTCCAACATCGTCGCCGGTCGATCGACCGGCCACTGAATTCGAGACGCCGTCGGTGCGGGTTCCTTTTCACGTTGGGCGGTTCGGCGCAAGGCCTGCTCGATCACGCTCATGTCAGGCATCCTTTCAGTTCCTCGACGCCGTCGCGGACGTGCTCAATTCCGACGCACTCTTCGCCCCGACCGAAGGCGGCCAACAGCGACATGTCGCACAGGGCGTTCAGCAGTCGCGGCAGCCCGCGGGCGTTCTCGTGAATGTCGCGGACCGCTTCCGGGGCGAAGCCCGGCCGTCCATTGCCGCCGGCCACGTGAATGCGATGGCGGATGTACGCCTCGGTTTCGTCCGCGCCGATTGGTCCCAAATGGAACCGCACCGTCACGCGCTGGCGAAGTTGCCGCAACCGCGGGTCGGCCAACCGATCGGCCAGTTCCGGCTGGCCCGCCAAAACGATCTGCAACAACTTGCGGTCGTCCGTTTCGAGGTTGCTCAACAACCGGATCTGTTCCAGCAACCGGCAGTTCAGGTGCTGGGCTTCATCAATGATCAGCACCACGTCCCGCCCGGCCGCCGCCTCCTCCAGCAGACACGCAGTCAACGCTTCGCGAAGCGCCAGACGGTCGCCGCGCGGCGGCTTCAATCCCAGTTCGTGTACGATGGCCCGCAGCAATTGCGACTCGGAAAGCGCCGGGTTCAGGATCAACGCCGTCCGGCATCGCCCCCGCAGTTGTTCGAGCAGCGCCCGGCACAACGTGGTCTTGCCCGACCCGATGTCCCCGGTCAGCAGAATGAACCCCCGTCGATGCTCGACGCCGTAGACCAAATGCCGCAACGCGGCCGCGTGCCCCCGCGCCGGATACAAAAACCGCGGCGCCGGCGTGTTGTTGAACGGCGGCTCGTTGAGTCCGAAAAAATCGAGATACACCGAGACGCTCCCCCGGGGCGACCATTCCAGACGGCACTATGGGACGTCGGCAGTCCGGGAACGCGACTTGAGTTCCGGATGGAAGCGATGAGGATGCGAAATGCGCAGGCGAAGGGGTCTCTGAATGAACTTCAGAACCCCGGACGCAAGTCCGAGGCCGAAGGCGAACCGGCTCGCGTGCGTTTCCTTTCCTGACGTCGGCCACATGCGACCCGCCACTCGCGTGGCGAGTTCGCATCGTGCCGCCCGACGCCAGAAATTCCAGCGTTTCGGTTCGTCACACGGCCATCGACGCGTAGTAGTCGATGGCCAGGCGGAGGCCTTCGTCGAACGGGACGATGGGTTCGTAGCCGATCAGTTCCTTCGCCCGGCGGATGTCGGCTAGCGAGTGTTTCACGTCGCCGGTGCGCGGGGGGAGGTATTGTGACCGGACCTTTTTGCCGAGCAGTTCGTTGATCCGGGCGATGATGAGGTTGACACTAATGCTTTCGCCGCAGGCGACGTTGACGGCCTCGCCCGTCGTCCGCTTGGCATTGGCGGCCAGCACGTTGCCGTGGACGACGTTGTCGATGAAGGTGAAATCGCGGGTCTGCTCGCCGTCGCCGTACACGATCGGCGGACTATTGGCCATGATCGCGGTTACGAACGCGGGAATGGCGGCCGCGTACTGGCTTTTCGGATCCTGCCGCGGACCGAACACGTTGAAATAGCGTACGGACAGCGTCTCCAGCCCGAAACACTCGTAAAACGCCTTGCCGTACAATTCGCCGGTCAATTTCTGCACCGCGTAGGGGCTTAGCGGCGCCGGTTTCAGTTCCTCGTGTTTCGGCGAAACCGCGGCGTCGCCGTACGCGGAACTGCTGGCCGCGTAGATCACCCGGCGGCATTTCTTCCGCACGGCCGCCAACAGCAGATTAAACGTGCCGTCGATGTTGGCCGTGTGGCTGTTCATCGGATCATCCACCGACCGCGGCACCGATGGAACGGCCGCCTCGTGAAACACCATCTCGATTCCGTCGCACGCGGCCAGGCAGGTTTCGATGTTGCGGAGGTCGCCCTCGACAATGTCGACCGACGGCAGCCCCGCGAGGTTCACCCGGTTGCCGGAACTAAAATCGTCGATGACCCGAACGGAGTGCCCCAGTTGAACGAAACGATGAACGAGATGCGAGCCGATGAAACCCGCCCCGCCCGTCACCAGATAATTGGACATGACCCGCCCGCTTTCAATCGTCCCCCGACCGCCGTCGAAGCTAAGGCATACGGCCCCGACCCGTCAAACTCCGCGTGAACCGGACGCCCCCCGGTCTATCGGCCGGTCCCCGAGCCGTGTCCAACGAAAGAAGCGACTCCCCGAAGCCATGTCTCCATGTCCAACGCAGTTTTCTTGCCTCCCCTCCAGCCATCGGCCAAACCAATCGGACCGACCGGTTCAAACGGATGGCGATGGAGCAAATCGTCGATTTCCCGGCGTATCATCGTGCCGTTCCATTCACTAGATGTAGCCCAGGCATTTCAATTCTGCGACCCCATCATCCGCCGCAAATAGTCCGCGCGGGCCACGCTGCGCTCGGCCCCGTCGAGGCGCCGGCCGGTCAGCTTCTGAAGGTGCGCCGGTTGACTGTAGATGAACATCTCGTTGACCTTGCGCAGATCGAGGTTCTTGCATCGGCCCATGTGTACGCCCATGCGAATGTGCGACAGAAGGAACAACGTCTCGTCGCTGCTCACCGCGCGGGCGTTCCCCAGCGTGCCCACCGCCCGCCACACCTTGTCGTCCAGCAGGTTCACGCGTTCGCTCAACAACGCCTCGCGGGCGGCCAGTTCGAATTGAACGATCCGCGGTATGATTCGCGAGCCGAACTCCTCGACGATTTCCTCCTCGCTCTGTCCCAGCGTCACCTGATTGGACACCTGGAAAAAATCGCCGATCGCGTCCGTCCCCTCGCCGTACAGTCCGCGGACGGCCAGACGCATGTCCTTCGCCGCACGGAACATCAACTCGATCTGATTCGTCAGCTTCAGCGCCGGCAGGTGCAGCATGACCGAAACGCGCATCCCCGTGCCCACGTTCGTCGGACACGCGGTCAGGTAACCGAATCGTTTGTCGAACGCGAATTCGAGGTTCTGCTCGATCCTGCGTTCCAGCGCGTCGATCTCCTCGAACAGCACGCCGATCTGCAGCCCGCTGCGCAGCGCCTGTATCCGCAGGTGGTCTTCCTCGTTGATCATCACCGCCCGGCGCTCGCCCTCGCTGATGGCCACGCCCCGCGCACCTTCGCCGGCCGCATGTTGCTTGCTGATCAGGTGGCGTTCGACCAGCAGTTGCCGGTCGATCTCGTCCGCGTCGTTGATGTCCAGAATCAGCGTATTCCCGCCCAGCTCGACGTCGGCAATACAGTCGGCCACGGCGCGATAGATTTGCTTGCGGTCACTTTCGCCCGCCTTGGACAGGAACCGCTGACCGGCGATGTTGCGGGCCAGTCGGATGCGCGACGATAGCACGACGTCGGCGTGCGGACCTTCGCCCTTCAGCCACTCACCGGTCTGTCGCGTCAGTTCGTCGAATGTCACGCCGATTCACACGTCTTAATCCGGTCGCGCAGACGCGCGGCCTCCTCGTAGTCTTCGAGTTTGATCGCCTCTTTCAACTGCCGACGCAGCTTCGCCAACTGCGTATGCACGCCCGGCGCCCCTTCGTCGAGCCGCGCCGGCCCCTTGCCCACATGGTGTGTCGCCCCGCGATGCGCCCGCTCGATCAACGGCGCCAGGTGCTTCTCGAACGCCTTGTAATCGTTCGGGCACCCCAGCAGTCCCGTGCTCCGAAATTCGCGGAACGTCATCCCGCAATCCGGACAGGACAGGTCCGCACCCGCGGTGATCCCCGCCGACTGCTTGATGAACCCCTCCAGCATGCTGCTGATCGTCTCCTGCTTCGGCGTCGCCAGCCCCTCCTCGGCCGAGCAGCGCTCGCAAAAATGCCGCTCGATTTTCTCGCCGTCCGGCGGCACGATGTCCAGCAGGTGGACCGTCGCGGGCGATTTCCTGCACTTCTGACACAACATCGCGGCCAATCCGATTACTCGCTAACGAACTCGATCGCCCTGCGAATTTTACAGACCCCACTCATTATCGTCAACTTGCCGACGCCGGTCGCGGAGTGTACGCCGCCGTGCATCCCGGCGCCTCGCGAACGCGCACACTTCGCAGCTTGTCCGTCCATGCCGCGGCCGACATGCGCTCAAACACCACCCGGGCGACCTGTTCGGCCGTCGGGTTCACGCCCGCAAACCAGGCGTGGCCATTAAGGTCCGCGTGGTGCAGTTCCTGAAGCACCGCCCGCAACGCGCGTTCCACGTCCATGAAGTCCGCCACCATGCCCCATGCATCCAGCCGCGAGGACTCGAGCCGCACCCATACGTGCCAGTCATGCCCGTGCAACGGCTCGACCGAACCGTCGGCCAGCGTCAGTTGATGCGTCGCCGAAAACTCGCCCTCGACTACGATCTCGTACATGCCGCATCTCCGCCCGTCGCCTAAATAGAACCACGGAACAAAGAAACTGATTTCGTCAACTCTCGCGAATCCTCGCCCGTAGGGCGCACGGTCTTAGCCAGGGGCTTCAGCCTCATCATTACGCACAACTCGTTCCGACCCGCGTAGCGCGCGCATCAGAGCGGCGGGCGCAAGCCCGCCGTTTCCGCGAAACCGCGTCCATGACCCCTTCGGCGGACATGCGCCCCGTGCCAGTCCACTTGTGGGTAAGGGTGAGGCTTCAGCCCATGGAACGGATTCCCCATTTCTTTCCGCCCGCAGGGCGGACGAAACTCTGTTTCCCTTTTGTGTGTTCTTGTTTACTACGAACGAATCCTCCGGACTCAACGCCGGACATGGCAACCGTCATCGCGACGGTCGCGCGACCGCGGGCCCAGCCGGCACGACGCGCACCGGTGTCCCGTCGTGCATGTCCTCGAGGTGGTCGCCGATCAGTTGCATCCCCGGTCGCACGCCGCTCAGCGCCTCGACCGACTGTTCCGTCCGCGCCCCGATCGCGATCAGCGTCGCCACCGCCCGATCGCCCGCCACCGTGTAAACCGTTCCCGACGCACCATCCGCCGCCGCCTGGACCGCCGATTTCGGTATCCAGGCGCCCTCCGCCGGAACAGTGCCACCATCTGTCGCTCGATCGAGGAATTCGACCTTCGCGGACCCGTCCACGCGCAGGCCCGCGCCCGGTTTGTGAATCCGCACCTTCGCCTGGACCGTGGCCTTCGCGTAGTCCCCGATCGGGTCGATCCACATCACGGCGCCGTCGTACCCCGCCCCCGGCGCCGCGTCGGGCGTGATCCGCGCCGCTTGACCGGCGTAAATCCGTTGCACGTCCCGCTCGCTGACGTCGATCTCCACGCGCAGGAGCGTCATGTCCGCGATCTTGACCAGCTGCGCGTTGGCGTTCGCCCCCCGACCCCCCTCCGCCGCTAGAAAATCGCCCACCTGCGCATTGCGCTCCAGAATCACCCCTGGAATGGGCGCCCGGATCGCACAGTCATCGAGCCGCTGCTGCAACTGCCGCAGCCCCGCCCCCGCGGCATCCGCTTCCGCCTGGTTGACATTCACCGCGATCGCCGCGGCCTGTTCCTCCGCGACGGCGACGTCCAGCGCCGCCGCCGCCGATTCCGCCTTGTTTCGCGCGTTGTCGAACTCGAAATCGCTCGCCTGATCGGACGCGTGCAGCCGTTCCAGCCGATCGTAATTCCGCCGCTCCAGCTCAAGATCGGCCCGGGCCTGCACAATCGCCGCCCTGGCCCGGGCGCGCTCGCTGCCCGCGTGCGCGACTTCGAGGTTCCGCCGCGCCGCAACGGCCGCCGCCTCGTCGCGCTGCGCCCGGTAGACCACATCCTCCACGCGGGCCAGCACGTGATTCTGCTCGACCGTGTCGCCCTGCTCCACGTTCAGCTCCACGATCTGACCCGACACCTTCGTGGCCACGTTCACCTGCCGGTCGCTGACGATCTTCCCATTGGCCACCATCACCACCCGCGATCCCGCCCCTTCCGTCGCCGGCACAACGAACAACGTCACGTCCCGCACCGGTTCCGAGAACGCCGCCACGATGTTCTGTCCCGTTGTCC
>JABFSN010000029.1 GCA_013140575.1 Phycisphaerales bacterium
TTCGGGGTGGCACGGGCAAGCGTACTCGCTTGCCCGTGATCTCCGACTTTCGGCCTCGACTGCGATTTCAACGCGCTGGCGGGTTTCACACGGACAACGGAGTACCGTTGTCCGTGCCACCCGACCCGGATCATTAGCTGCGACGGAACACTAGGGGCAAACCATCGCCGTTGCCGCTCACGCCCGTGGCGGGCTTTGAATACGGCCGGGGCGATGTTTCGATCGCGCCACGTGATCGCCGAATCCCCGCGCTGGAAGGCTACGGTCGGGAGGGCAGGTTTTTGGACAGCCACGCCTGCGTGGACGGCGGCGTGCCCACCAATCCCTGGCGGAAGCGAATCAGATCGACCGGTTGGATCAGACCGTTGCGGTCGACGTCGGCGAAATCGGTGGCCAACCCCAATCCATGGACCGTTCCGCCGGGTTCGGCGGCCAGGATTTGCCGGAAACGGATCATGTCTTCGGGGGCGGTCAAGCCGCTCTGCGTCGTGTCCATGGGCAGGAAGCCGATGTCCACGCGGTCCTTTTCATCTGAAAATCCGAGATTTCCCTCGTTGGGAATATCATTGCCGGCCAAATCTTCGACGGCCGCGCGGATCGTCGTCCACTGCCGCACCGGAATCGGTCCGGACAGGTTCACGACCACGGTCGGGTTGGCCGACGTGTTGATGCTCATCACCGTCGGCGCGGCTCCGCCCGTCGTCGTCACGCTGAACGCCGCCGCGCTCAACGCCTGCCCACCGATGTTGCGGACCGCTTCGCTAAACACGACGGTCGCCTGGCTGATTCCCATGTTTTGCGTCACACCGTTGGTGCTTTCGCCCCGCGGATCGATGTAGCCGGAATGCGGACGCGTCTGGCCGGGCAGTCCCTCGATGTGCACGATCTCCGGCGGGCTTCCGGCCGCCCCGTAAACGGCGTGGGCGGTGCGATCCACTCCCGTGTTCATGGTCACTTCAATGGTCTGGCTGTTGGAATTAAACACCCCGTCCACATCCCAGCGGACGAACGGTTGACCGTCGCCCGAAAAGGAGAATGCGGTTAACACGCGAGCCTGCCCCTCGAGCAACGTCAGATCGAACGGCGTGGCCATGAAACTATCCCCGGTATTGACCAGCGAACCGGTGGGATCGGACGTCACCGTCAGCGTGCGAATCTGATCGCCATCGATGCACCGCACCACCGCACGGATCAGCCAGTCGCCGCTGACGCCGACGCCGCCGCCGAGGTTGCACGCATCGTGCCAACCCGGCGAGATGCCGCCCGGCGCGGGCAACGCGAAAATCATGTTCTTGCCCGGCGTACAGCCGTTGCCGCCGTTCTGGACGCGCCGGTCGGAAAAAACCGTCCCCGCGAAGAAATCGTTGACATTGTTGTCGGCGAACTCCAGCGCGATGCTGAACTTGCCGGACTCGATGATCACGTCGTTGGGCAGAAACTGCTCCAGCACGAACGCGTTCAGGAAGCCCTCGGTCAACTGCGGACCTTCAAGCACGGCGATCTGCGGACCGGGGTCGGGGAATGTGTTGCCCTTGAATATGCGGATGCTGTCGGCCACCGTCGGCTGACCGTTGTTGGTGAACGACCCCCAGAAAATATGCACTTCCAGGATTTGCAGCGGATACCAATGCGCCGGCGCCTGCAACTGCACCGCGGCCATCTCCCCCTCGACGAAACACGCGCACTGATTCAGCGCGCAACCCACCTCGCAGCGGTCGTCGTTGGTCAGCGTCGCCCCGTCGCAGCTTTGACCCCGGACCGCCGCCGGTGCGACCAGCCCCGCCGACATCGTCGCGATGAAAAGCGACCAGGCCCGTACACCGCAACCCGCCCTGTTCATGCGCATTCTCCCGGATCCCCCGAAACGGCCAATTGCCGGCACGACGCCGCACGCGGCAGGACAGCCGTCGCGTGCCGCGACCATGCTTCATTGTTACGTCCACAAAACTTCGATTCAACGGAAAACCGCGCCCGGCGGACAATCATGCCCCGTCACGTTTTTGGTGGAAACATCCAATTCCGGGGTTTGATTGCTCCAGATCGCACCTTTGTCGGTGTCGGTGGACGGCGATGGGCAATCCGTCATCGGCCTCAATTGATGAAACGACGTGTGGCCGGGCCCTTATCTGCGAACGGCGCGAAACTATCGGACGCAGAACGATGCCGCGAACGCGCCACTCCCCTTGCGCACCATCGCGGGAAGTTTCCCCCCCCATTAAACTCTCCGATCCATGATCCTCCGCGCCCAATATGTCGTCCCCGTCGACCAACCGCCCATCCGCCACGGCGCCGTTCGCATTCACCGCGACCGCATCACCGCCGTCGATCATGCCGACGCCGTCCAACCGCCTGCCGGCGACCCGGTCATCGATTTCGGTCTCGCGGCCATCATCCCCGGACTGGTAAACGCCCACACCCACCTCGAACTGTCCGCCCTCGCCGGCCGCGTTCCGCCCGGACCCGATTTCGTACGCTGGATCAACACGCTGATCGACGTCCGTCGCCGGAATTGCTCCGACGCGAACGCCATCGCCGACGCCGTCCGCGGCGGCGTTCGAGCGAGCCTGGCCGCCGGGGTCACCACCATCGGCGACATCACTGCCCGACCCGACGTCGTTCGACCGGTGCTCAAACACGGCCCCATTCGCGTGGTGTCATTCGGCGAAGTGATCGCCGTCGGCGCCGGCCGCGGCATTCTCCAGGACCGCCTCCATGCCGCGATGGACGGGCAACACGCCTCCGAACATCTGACCATCGCGGTCTCGCCCCACGCCCCCTATTCCGTCGAACCGGACGGCATCCGCGCCTGCGCCGACGCCGCGGCCGAGAACGACCTTCGCTTGTGCATGCACCTGGCCGAAACGCGCGATGAAGTTCAATTCGTGGAGACGGGCGGCGGACCGTTTCGTGCCTTCCTGACCGACCTGGGCTTGTGGGACGACACCGTTCCCTGCCCGCGCGTGCATCCGGTGGTGCTGGCCGACGCGTGCGCTGCGCTGACGCCGCGCACGCTCCTTGCCCACGTCAATTACGTCGACGACGCGCACATCGAATTGCTGGCCGCCCGCGGCGCGAGCGTCGCCTACTGCCCGCGAACGCACGCCGCATTCGGGCACGATCCCCATCGGTTCGTGGATATGCTCCTCGCCGGCGTCAACGTGTGCATTGGTACGGACAGTTTGGCCTCGGCGCCGTCGCTATCCCCATTGGACGAACTGCGCTTCCTTTGCGCCGGACATGGCGATGGCCACTCCCCACACCCCCGCCCTGCCGCGGACGTCTTGTTTGCGATGGCCACCGTTCGAGGCGCCCGGGCGCTGGGGCTGGCCGACGAAACCGGCAGCCTCGCAGTCGGCAAATCCGCCGATTTCACGATCATCCCCCTGACCGCCGACGGTCCCCGCCACCCGCTCGACAACATCCTCGCGTCCAACGTGGGTCCCATCGAAACCTACGTCCGAGGGAAGCGCGTCCACGGTCCGCGATTATGAAGCACATGCCACGAGCACATCCCGCGCCGCGCGATCGCCCCGTTGGCCGCCAGTACCCGCGGCCTGTACACTTCATGACCATGCACCTGTACGATCCCCAAGCGGCCGATCCGAACCTGTTTTCCGATCGCACCGTGGCCGTCCTCGGTTACGGCAATCAAGGCCACGCCCACGCGCTGAACCTGCGCGATTCCGGCGTTTGCGTGGTCATCGGCCAGCGTCCCGCCGGCCGGGGCTACGATCGGGCGGTTCAGGAAGGGTTTGATCCCATGACCGTGCCGCACGCCGTCGAGCGTGCGGACCTGGTCATCCTGACGCTGCCCGACGAATCCGCGGCCGACGTATTCGACCGCGAGATCGCACCGGTGATGCGCGCCGGCGGCGCCCTGGGATTCGTTCACGGCTTCAACATCCGCTACGGCTACATCAAGCCGCCCGACGGCGTGGACTGCATCATGGTCGCACCCAAGGGACCGGGCACGCTGCTGCGCTCGCTGTACGTCGACGGTCGCGGCCTGCCCGCGTTGGTCGCCGTCGAGCGCGACGCGACGGGTCGGGCGTTAGCCACCGCGCTGGCGTGGGCCGGGGGCATCGGCGCCGCCCGCGCCGCCATGGTCGGCACCACGTTCGCGGCCGAAACCGAGGCCGACCTGTTCGGCGAACAGGTGGTGCTGTGCGGCGGCGTGACCGCGTTGATGCAGGCCGCGTTCGACACCCTGGTCGACGCCGGCTACGACGCGGAACTTGCCTATCTGGAGTGTGTCCACGAATTGAAACAGGTTGTCGATCTGGTTTACGAACGCGGTTTGCAGGGCATGTGGGAACGGATTTCCAACACCGCCGAATTCGGCGGCCGGACGCGGGGCGCGCGGATCATCACCGATGCCGCGAGACAATCCATGCGCCGCATCCTCGACGACGTTCGATCGGGCGCGTTCGCCCGCGAATGGATCACCGAGGCCCGCAACGGCGCCCCTGCATTGACCCGCGACCGGTCGCACGACGCCGCCCGCCCCATCGAACGCGCCGGGCAATCCGTCCGCCGGCTGATGCCCTGGCTGCCCGGAATGAATGTGGCAGAACCGAACGGCACTGCCGCTGGTTGCCAGGGCATGCGGCGCGGAGATTGAGCTACGAATCGTTCGAATGCGGACGGTGTTGACCGCTTCGGTCGAAGCTGGACGCGTCGCCGCGAGCGTCACCATGCGATTTCGGTTGCCGCAGGCGCACTCCGCGGCCGGGATTCCGGGTCGGAGACCCTCCCGGGTATTGCCTGGCAAGCGCGCTGATCGGGAACGGTCTCCAAATCCTTCTACGGACACTCCCGCCACCTGCCGGAACGATGGGCAGGATGGATTCTATCGCGAATCGCCCGCACTCGGCGCATCCGACGTCGGCGTGCCTTCGGCCATCAGGGCTTCCAGCGTTTCGGCCAGCTGTCCGCCGCGGACGTTGGCCCGTACCACACCGTGGCGGTCCACCACCAGCACGGTTGGATAACTGTTCACGTGCATGGTCTCGGCCCACTGCGGGCTGCGCAGTTGCACGCCGCCCAGGCCGTTGCGCTCGACCATGGTCTTCCACAACCGATCCACATCGTCGGTGTCCGCGCTGACGCCCAGCCACTCCACCCCGTCATCCTTGTATTTCTCCCAGGTCGCCTGCAACACAGGCATTTCGTCCTTGCACGGCTCGCACCAGGTCGTCCAGAAATCCACCATGACCAACTTGTCCTTGAATTGATCGAGGCTCACCTCGCGGCCTTGCACGTCGACCCCCCGCAGGTCCGCCAGCGGCTTGCCGATGGGTGACTGCTTCACGGTGACCAATTCGTGGTAATCGGCCAGCGCGACGCGCTTGGTCGTCTGCTTGCCCTCGTGTTCATAGGTGACATCGATTTCGTTTCCGGGCTTTTCATTCACCAGCGCGCCGGCGATGTCGCCCACGTTTGCGATTTCCTTGCCGTTCACCCTGATCAGTTTGTCACCGATCGCGATGCCGGCCAGCACGGCGGGCGAGCCATCGATCACCGAGACCAGCGTGTTGCCTTCGGTGCGCACGCCGAGGAAAGGCCTGTCCTTCAATGGATTGAAGCCCCCCTCGGGCAGAGCCGATGTGGCGACGCGGCTTTCAATCCTGCGGGTGAGCCCCCAAGGATCCTGGTCTCCGCCCAGCTTGAGCGGAATGGCGCGAACGGCGCTGCCGCCGGAGAGGTCGATGGAGGAACGGTTGTCGCAGCCCGTGAGCGTCACACCCCATGGGTGGAAATAGATGCCTTCCTTCGCGCCGAAGCCGACGGCCATCTCGTTGCCCACGGTCATGGACGCCAACCCGCCGTACGCCTGTGCCCCTTTCGCCCGGGCGAGCCAGAAAAGCTGCATGTTGCGATGGGCCTTGACGAACGGCTTGCCCTCGATCTTGAGCCAGGCGCGGAGATCATCGGGCGAAACTTCAGTCACGGTTGTGCCCAGCTCCCGGTATTTCTCGACGGTGAGCCGTTCGCATTTCGCGAGGTCGTCATACCCTTCATCTTCCTTGTCGGCGAGGACGAAGAGCAGGTGTGACGTTGGTTTGGCATCCTCCGCCCGCGCGGAAGAGACGCAAGGCGCGAGGCTAATGAAACCCATCGCGGTCAACGCGCGGGCAGATCCCACTCGACCCGCCAGTCGGTTCCCGATCATGGCATGACCCTCGTCCGGCGCAAGAGAAAGGAAGAGGCCGTTCGGATCCGACCGGATGACCCGACCACCTGTCAGCCGACATTACTCGTTCGGCCCGCGCTCGCACTGCGTTCACCAGCCGAGCGGGGATCGTACGGCGGACCAGCCCCGAATTCAAGCCAAATCCGTCGCTCACGCCGTTTTTTTTCGGACTTTCGGGGCGTTTACCGGAATCCGACCCATCTCCGCCTTCCCGGCTGGACACTCATCCCAGCGACGTCTCCACCGTTGACAGCGTTTCGACTGTTTCCGTTTCTGACGCCGTTTCCGTTCCCGAAGCCCCTCCGGACACATGACGCGTTCCCCGCTGCGGAGGTTCTTTCTGACACTGTCTCTCGGACAGCGCCGGCAGGCCGTCGCCGGGGTAGTTCGTCCGCCGCAGCCGAGGGTGTTGGAAGACGTGCAATCTCAGTGTGAGTGACGTCCACAGCGCGGCCGGGAAGGCGAACGCCGTCAGAACGGCCGTGCGCACCCACGGCACGGGCATCTCGCGAAGTCCACGGCGCAGCAAGCGCCATGCGCCGCGCCGCGCCGCGGGGCTGGGCCCCAGCACGGCGGCCACCGGCAATATGGGCAGACCCCGAACGAAGTCCCGGCCGAAGTCGGCCGCCTTGTTGCGTAACCGCGGATCGTCATGGTGCCGCCAGCGGTGATATCCGTTGAGGCAACACTCCAGGGAGCGCACGATCGAGGGGCCAAGGCGTTCGAAATCCTCCTTGAAACACAGGCGTTGCTGCTGCCGCAGCTCTTCGTCGGAGAGCGTTGGGTGCGTCACCATGGCGTCAAATCCGGTGCAACGCTTGAAATAGCGCGGGCGGTCCTGGGCGAGATCGGGTCGCAGGCGGCCTTCACTGATGACGCGATCGTAAAAGGGCGTTCCGGGAGTCGGCCCGTAGATGAGGAACTGGGCCAGCGTGGGTTGCTGATCGAGAAGATAATCCAACTCCTCACGGATGATCTCGGGCGTCTGGTAGTCGAAGCCGACAATCATGGAAGCCAGGGTCACGATGCCGGCCGAACGCAAATCCGCGAACAGGGTCGCGATATCCACCCCCGACTGTTTGGCGTAGCCGGAGCGTCGGCCTTCGACGCCGATCCACAGCCCGTCGATGCCCATGCGCACCAGCTCCTCGACCGTGTACTGCGAGAGGGCCCGCACGCTGGCGAAGCAGAAAATCGAAAGCGTTCTGCCGCTCTCGTGGACGGCCTCGGCGAACTCCCGGGCGCGGTGCTTGTTCAGGAGGAAGTCCTCGTCGAGAATGGTGATCTTCATTCCTTCCTTGATGTGCTGGTATTCCTCGATCGTGCGGAGAATGTCCTTGCCGCGCTCGAGCAGGCGAATGTGGCGGCGTCGAAAGAAGTGCGACGTGCAGCAGAAATCGCATCCGGCGGGGCAGCCCAGCCCTGCGAAGACCAACCCGGTCCGGGTCACGGGTACGGAGAACACGCGCAGTTTCGAAACGACGACGGGATGGCGAAAAGGACCGTTCCTGGGGGTCTCTCCGAGCAGCTCCTTCATGAAGCCGACGCCTTCTTCGCGGCAGATGTAGTCACCGTAGGGTTGCAGAAGCTCGTCCTCGATGACCGTGCCGTAACCGCCGAGAATGATCTTGCTGCCGGGGCTGTGCTCGCGGATCAGGGCGACGATCTCGATCATGCGGTGGTACGTGCTGAGCACGAACGAGAGCCCGACGAACTCGTAGCCCTGCTTCAGCTCCCGAATCAACTGCCTTCGGGATGGGTAGTTCAACACGGTCGACGGCGTGTCGAGGTTTGCGGCGATGAACTCCAGGCCGTACTGAAGGTGCACGGCTCGCGGACTGAACAGTCCCTGGGCGGTGGTGACCTGACCGTGGAGCAGTTCGTAGCCGACCGAGGGCGAATCTCCGTAGCGCGGACCGATCGGCTTGCAGATGCTGGTAAGAAGCAGCTTGTTCATGGGCTCCTCGAATGTGACCTTTCCCAGGCGGTGCGACGACCGGGTCACGACGGGGCGCGACCGATGGGATTCTATCCACCGTCATCGGCACTCGGCGGTGTCTTCGCCGAATCGAGCGAATCGACGTCGACCGCCCGCAGCTTCGGAACGACCGACACGCCGTCCACCGCCAGGTCGCGGAGGTCCATCTGCCGCCAGTCGGCGGCGAAGAAGGTGACGGCCACGTCGGCCGATCCGTTGACGAAATCGCCGGTGTAGTGCAGTTCCCACGAACCGTCGAGTTGGGGTTGTAGCGGCGTTTGCGACGGTTTCCAGGCGGTCATCGATCCGTTTTTGGTGATCACGCCGGTCAACCATTCGGTGAACACATCGCGCGGGGCGAACGACTCGAAGCGCGGGAATTGCTTGTAAAACGCATCCGCCTTTTCCATGACCGTTGTCCGGCTCGCGCGAAGCACCGCGCCGACATGGAGGGCTTCCCGTTGCATGTCAAATAGCACAACCCCGTACAGGGCCAACATCCCCACCAATGCGCTGACCACGACACCGACGGGGATGGCCGCGATGGCCAGACCCATTCCCTTTCGCCGCCCGCCGCGGGTGCGGAAAATGCCCACGATGCCGAGCAGAACGCCAAGCGGGGCCAATGCCAGCAGGAATGACAGTACGAATCCGGTGATGGCGACAATGGACCATCGGGGGGCGGACGGCGGGGCGAACGACGGATCGCCCCCCGGCCACAACCCGCCGCGGGGGTCGAGTTCGTACTGTCGCGGGTCGAACCGATCGACGTTGGATTCACTCATGCGGGCCGATTACACCGCGAAAAGGCGCCGGTGACAACCCGCATCAGAATGGTTGATACCGGCCGTCCGGGCGCGTACAAACGATGATCCGGCGGTGTGCGACGTGTTCCGCCGCACGACGCAGAAACGGGGCCAATGGGCGACTATCCCGAGACGGAATTCCCGGGCCCGGTCCACGCGAAACATAGTCGACGCGCATGGAGGAGTGGCCGAGCGGCTTAAGGCGACGGTCTTGAAAACCGTTGGACGGGAAACTGTCCCGGGGGTTCGAATCCCTCCTCCTCCGTTTTTTTTTTGTTGGGGGATTTCGGGAGGTTCGGTTTTCCACGGACATCGCCCTGGGCGGGTGGCCGGCGTGATCGCGCGGGGATGGATTATTGCCGCGGTTCGACGGCAGGCGTACCGAGCAGGGCGTTGATGGGGTCGGCGGGCTGGGGTGCGTATTTTTGGATCAGGTCGCGGACGAGCGGTTGGTCGGGATCGGCCTCCAGCGCCCGATGCCAGTGTTCCAGGGCGCGATCTCGATCGTCGGTGCGGTTCTTGTCGCGGACGTAGTCGAGCATGACGATGGCGCCGACGCCGACGTGGGCCTTGGCCAGCCGCGCATCGAGCGACAGGGCGGTGTTGTAGGCGGCCGTCGCCTCCTCGTATTTCTGCATGCGGAACAGGCAGTAGCCCATGGCCTCGTGGGCGGAGGGAAGGGCGGGATCAGATTTGATGGCCTGTTCGAGCGTGGCCCGGGCGATGGGGAATCGGTTCTGATTCATGTAGGTGTGGGCGAGATTCACCAGGATCATGGGGCGATGACCGTCGTGTTCGACGGCGGTCTGATAGGCGGCGATGGCGGCGTAGTACTTGCCTTCGGAATCGAGGGCGACGCCCAGGTTCAGATAGGCTTCCGAACGATTGGGCTCGATGGCGATGGCTTTGTTGAAGCGTTCGACGGCGAGCTTCACTTCGCCGAGCTGCTGGTAACACAGTCCCAGGCTCATGTGCGCGGCGTAGTGGTTGGGATCGAGGTCGATGGCGGCCAAATAGGCCTCGACCGCGTCCTTCAATCGCTTCACGAAGTGGTAGCACTCGGCCAGCGCGAAAACGTCCTTGAAGGAACGGGGATCGGCGCGGACGGCGTTGGAGAAGGCGTCGATGGCCCGGCCGTATTCGCCGAGACGGCGGAAGATGTCGCCCATGTAGGAGTGGGCGCGGGCCTGGGCGGGGTCGATACGGACGGCCTCCTCGAACGCGGCAAGGGCCTGATCGAGCTGTTCATCGGCGAGGAGCTTCTCGCCGCGTTGGACCATGGTTTCGGCGCGGCGGTTTTCCATTTGCGCTTGCCACGTGGCGCAACCCGGCAGCATGACCGCGAACGAGGGCACCGCGATCAGGCGCCACAGGCGATTGCGGCTGGGGGTGGGCCGGCGACGGGTCAGGACTTGTCCGGTCATGGCATAGACATCGGGTCCGGGGTGTTGAACAGTTTGGTGAAAACGTACTGACACATCGCGGAAGCCCGAAACGGGCGGTTCGGTCCGTGGTTCTGCCATCCGGGTCGGTTGATTTTCCGGGCGTGCATTCTACCATAATAGCGTCGGTGAAACCATCCGCGTGACGCAGTTCGTTAGGGAGACGCTTGACCATGTCATCTGGGTTCCTGGTGGCGATCCCCGTTTTCAACGAGGAAGCGTATCTGTCGGAGGTTGTCCGGGAGGTGCGTCGTTACGCGTCGGAGATTCTGGTCGTGGACGACGGTTCGACGGACGCCACGCCGCGCCTGCTGGCGCGCGAGCGGTTGACGGCCGTGGTGCGGCATCCCGAAAACCGGGGCTATGGGGCGAGTCTGGCGAGCGCGTTTTGTTACGCCCGGCGTCACGGGTATCGCTGGTTGATCACAATGGATTGCGACGGGCAGCACGAGCCGTCGTTGATTCCCGCGTTCGAGCAAGTCGCGGCGGGGGATGCGTACGACATCATCAGCGGATCGCGTTATCTGGAACCGAACCCGAACGACGATCAACCACCGGCCGATCGGCGGGCGATCAACGGCCGGATCACGCGGATGTTGAACGAGCGGCTGAGGATGTCGCTGACGGACGCGTTCTGCGGGTTCAAGGCGTATCGGGTGGGGATGCTGAATCGATTTCGGGTCACGGTTCCCGGTTACGCGATGCCGCTGCAGTTTTGGGTGCAGGCGTGGCGGGCGGGGCTGCGGATCGTGGAAGTGCCCGTGCGGCTGATCTACAACGACCCCAATCGATATTTCGGCGGGCACCTCGACGATGCCGATTCCCGATTGGCCCATTACGTCCGCGTGTTCGAAACGGAATTGGGCGCGGCGCCGGTGGCGGTGAACACCCCGGACGACTGTGAACTGCGAACGGCGTAACCCAGCGCGGGAGCAGATCCGTTCATCGCCCGCGACCGTTCCAAGCACTCCTGATCGGGCGCCGACCACGATGTTTGATTTTTCGCGACTGGTGACGCCGCCCGAGCATGGCGACGTGCTGATCGAACCGGATCACGGACGGTTGCGGGCACTGGCCGAGGCCAACCGGCGATTGATCGATTCGTATCCCATTCGGTTGCTGGATCGTGACTTGCGTGACTGCCGGGCCGAGGCGCGGGGGGCGTTGTGCGGCGCGTGCGACGGGCCGGTGGTGACGGTCGGGCACCAGCCGGAATTCATTCACGCGGGGGTGTGGGCGAAACACGTGGTGGCGAACGATGTGGCCGCAGCGGTGGGGGGCAACGCGGTCAATCTGGTGGTGGACAGCGACGTGGCGAAGTCGACGGCGCTGGACGTGCCGACCATGGACGGCAACCGTCAATCGTCGCCGGTGCCCTATGCGCACGTTCCGGCGGGTACGGCGTACGAGTTCATTCCGGCCATGGATGTTGTTCGACGGCGGGAATTCGCGGCGGCAGTGCGGGAGGCGATGGGGTCGCGGTTCGACGGGTCGTGCCTGCCGGGGTTCTTGTCGGCGATGGGCGACGCGGCGGACTGGGTCGATCAGATGACCGGGGCGCGGCGGACGATGGAGCGCGATTTTGGAGTCACGATGCTGGACCGGCGAATCAGCGCCGTCTGGATGGGACCATTGTTCGGGGAGATGGTCGCGAACGCGGAGCAGTTCGCGGCGTGCTATAACGCAGCGTTGGAGGAATATC
Source organism: Phycisphaerales bacterium (assembly GCA_013140575.1). GTDB lineage: Bacteria > Planctomycetota > Phycisphaerae > UBA1845 > UBA1845 > JABFSN01. Next base: position 12,122 of record JABFSN010000029.1, read on the forward strand.
GCCGCGCCAACCGCGTACGGGGCACGCAGCGCCCGATTCCGGACCTGGTATTTGCGTTGAATCGCGTGGAACTGCCGGTGTGGACGTACCGACCCGGCGGGAAACGCAAGCGGCTGTGGGTTAAGCCGTGGAGGGGCGCGACGGTGCTGTTCGGCGGCCACGAGCCGATTGGTGAAATCAGTGACGCGGCGATGGCGTCATGGGACGGTGTGCGGCACGCGCTGGATGGAATGCCGGGGGTGCTATTCCGTCCGCGGGCGCTGGCGTTGACGTTGTGGGCGCGCCTGGTCGCGGGCGATCTGTTCGTCCATGGAATCGGCGGGGCGAAATACGACCGTATTACCGACGGAATCTTTCGATGGTATTTCAACGTCGTTCCGCCGGGGATGGGGTGCGTGTCGGCGACGATGATGCTGGACGGTCCGACGCCGCGACGGGACGCGTCTGTGCTGGCCGGACACGTACATCGGTCGCGCGACGCGCGATTCAATCCGCAGCGGTACGTGCCGCCCAGCGACGAAGGCGAACGGTTGATCGCCATGCGAACGGCGGCGGTCGCGGAATCCGAGCGATGGCGACGTGACGCACGGGGCGATCGCGGTCGGCGCCGCGACGTATTTCGGCGAATCCGGGAATTGAACGAGTCGATCGCCGGCCTGAATGGGTCGGCGGTTTCGGATGCGGTGGAGGCCGTGTCGCGGGAGCGCGAATTGCTGCATTCGGCGGCGACGGCCCGTCGTCGGGATTATTTTTTCGCGATGATGCGACGGAGTGATTTGCAGCGTCTACGCGAGACGCTGGCACCGTAGTCAGATTGGTGGAATCGAGGTAGGCTATGGCTTCGCGGAGGCGGCGCGGCGGTCGGGGCGACGTCGGGTAGTTTCCGGCGTGCCGTTGGGTTTGCGTGATCGAATCGTGGCGTTGCCCGCGGGTCTGCCGCCCCTCCGGGGCTATTTCGCCAGGGGTGACAGGTCCGGGGGCTGACGCCCCCGGCTACTGACTGTCGCCCCTTCGGGGCTACCAGAAAGGCCACGCGAGTAGGTTTGCCGCGATTTCATGCGTGCATCGGATGCGTCACGAACCAAGCTAACCAGGAACGGGACATGAGCGATCAGCCGGGCGGACCCAAGATTATCGTCGATTCGGACTGGAAACAGGAAGCGGCCGAGGAAAAGAAACGGCTGGACGAGGCCACGCGGGAAGCAGGGCAACGCGGCCGCATGCCGGATGCGTCTTTCGCGGAGATCATCAACCTGCTGGGGATGCAGGCGGCGGTGGCGATGGGCGGGATGATGACGCAAGCGGGGGAGCGTCTGCCGGCCGATCTGCCGGCGGCGAAGTACTTCATCGATCTGCTGCAGGTGTTGCAGGACAAGACGGCGGGCAATCTGGAGGCCGAGGAGAAGCGCGTGCTGGACGCCGTGGTGTACGACCTGCGGATGCGATTCGTGGAAACGACATCGGCCCCGATGCCCCGGGCTGGAACACCAGCGCCGAAGATGACGATCTGATGTCGATCGCGGTCGGGATGCGAATCGGGAAGGACGACGGGTCGGCGTGATTTTCATTCCCATACGAACGGAGATGGTCAGTCGGCGCACGCCGGTGATGAATTACGCGTTGCTGGCGGTCAATGTGCTGGTGTTCGCGGCGTTCAACGTCCTGGCGCGCGATCAACTGGACGGATTCCGGGAGCGGTACCTGGTTTTGCAGGGCGAGTGGCCGTCGCTGCATCAGTTTTTCACCTACCAGTTCGTACACGCGGATCCGTGGCACCTGGCCGGGAACATGTTGTTCCTGTGGGTTTTCGGAAACAGCGTGAACGCGAAGCTCGGTGATCTGGCGTACGGGATGTTCTACCTGGCCGGTGGCGTGTTCGCGGCGTTGACGTTTCTATTGGGCAATACCGCGCATTTGCTGGGCGCGTCCGGGTCGATCGCTGCGGTGACGACGGCGTATCTGGTGCTGTTTCCGCGGAGCCGGGTCACGGTTCTGTTTATTTTCTTTTTCATCACCTTTGTCGAAGTGCCGGCCATGGTGTTGATCGTGGTGAAGGTCATTTTGTGGGACAACATCGTGGCCCCGCGCATTCACGGTGCGGGCGACGTCGCGATCGCAGCCCACATCGGGGGGTACGCGTTCGGGTTCGTGGCGGCGATGACCATGTTGCTGATCAAGGTCGTGCCGCGCGACCATTTCGACCTGCTGGGGCTGGTGGACCGATGGAACCGGCGGCGGGCGTATCGGGCGACGATGGCCGATCCGGACCTGCGGCGGGCGGCGACGTACGGAACGGTCGGTCGGGCGCCGCTTTCGGAGGCGGAGCGGAAACAGGAGGAAGCGCGTCTGGATAGGATTGGCGACCTGCGGACGCGGATCGGCGATCGGTTGACGGGCGGCGACATGGACGGGGCCATCGCGCTGTACGAGGAGTTGACGACGCTGGACAGCGGGCAATGCCTGTCGGCGCGGGATCAGCTTGAAATCGCCAAGGGGTTTTACGCGCGGCGGCGGACGCCGCAGGCGGCCGGCGCGTTTGAACGGTATTTGAGCTGCTATCGCACGGGAACCGAAACGGACGAGATTCGTTTGTTGCTGGGCATCATCTACGCGCGCGACCTGCAGCAGTATGGGGCGGCGGAGAAACACCTGTCGGCGTGCGTCGACCGGTTGAAGGGCGACGACCGCAAGAACCAATGCCAACAATGGCTGGACCACGTTCGGCAGTATTTGGGAAGGCCGGCAATCGATGGGTGAACTGGCGTACGTGAACGGGCGGTTTTGCGAACTCGCGGAGGCCGTGGTGTCCATCGAGGATCGCGGTTTTCAATTCGCGGACGGCGTGTACGAGGTGGCCGTGGCGCTCGGCGGACGGGTGTTCCGGCTGGGCGAGCATCTGGAACGTCTGCGGCGAAGCATGGCGTCGATATCGCTGGAGGCCGATTGGGCGGAACTGGGGCTGGAACGGGCGATCGACGAGGGGCTGCGGCGCAGCGGGTTCGATCAGTCGTTGATTTACGTGCAGATCACGCGGGGCGTCCAGCCGCGTTCGCACGTGATCGCCAAGGGCTTGAAACCGACGGTGGTGATGACGTTTAAGCGGCGGGCGCCCCTCGATCCGGGGCAGCGCGAACGCGGGCTGCACGTGGTGACGGTGGACGACTTCCGATGGATGCGCTGCGACATTAAAGCCATCGCGCTGTTGCCCAACGTGATGGCCAAGAACAAGGCGATCGGCGACGGTTACGACGACGCCCTGTTCGTCGGCCCGGACGGCGAGGTTCGCGAGGGCACGTCGGCGAATGTGTTCGCCATCCGCGGCGGGCGGCTGGTGACGCCCAGCGTGGACGAACCGATCCTGCACGGGATTACGCGGCGGTACGTATTAGAATGCGCCCAACGGGCGGACGTTCCGAACGAGCAACGGCGGCTATCGGTCGATGATCTGGCGTCGGCCGACGAGGCGTTCATTTCAAGCACGTCGGTGGACATTCTGTCGGTCACGCGGTTGAACGGACGGTTGATTGGAACGGGCCGTCCGGGACCGGTGACGCAGCGGCTGTATCGGACGTTCATGGACGGCTTGCCGCGCGGCTGACGGGCGGTGAATCGCCGGGTTCGAACGGCGGCGTCACGCAGGGGTCGGCGCATTGCGTCGGGTCGGCGGCGAAGGCGCCCAACACGGCCAACACGTCGAATACATCAATCGTCGCGTCGCCGGCGCAGGGGGCCAGGTCCACGGCGTCAGCGGTGCAATCCGCGAAGACGCCCGCGAATCCATCAAGAACACACAGAATATCGAAGATGTCGATGTTTTGGTCGTGGTTGACGTCACCGTAGGCGAAGATCATGCACGGAAGGCATTCGTCGAGGTCGTCGTCGCACGCGAACCCGTTGCAGGGATCGGATCCCGGTTGGCACATGCCGAACGGGTCGCAGGTTTCGTCACCGTTGCAAAACTGGGCGTCGGCGCAGTCTATGTCGTCCAGGCAATCGCATGGCGGGCAGGGGCCGCCGCAGTCGATGCGCGTTTCGCCCTGATTCAGTTGCCCGTCGATGCACGACGAGCAGGTAATGTCGCGGATTTCGAACTGGTCGATGGCGGCCTCGACGATGGACCCCGCGCCGAGATCGGACGCGGCGAAACGGATGCGGAACTGCGTCGTCAGCGGAACGAAATCGGCGATGCGGAAGGTCTTGACGAACCAGCCGCCGCTGACCTCCGCGCCGGCGGGCCCGACGGCTTCCAGCGGAACCCAACTGCCGCCGCCGTTGCCGGACACGTCGATGTTGAACACGTCGGTGAACGGCGAGTCGCCCGCGCTGTTGGAATACCAGCGGGCGTAGACCACATCCGGATCGGTCATGGCGCTGATGTCGAAATCGGGCGACTGCAAGGTCGTGGTGCCGCCGTCGACGTCGGAATTGCCCGACACGTTGTCGGTCAGGAAACACTGCCCGGAACCGTCGTAGTCGGTCGGTGGATCGCCGCGGACGCCGCCGCCCACGGGGATGCCGCGATTCCATGCGCCGTCGGTCAGGCCGACGTTGGCGACGGTCCAGCCGACGGCCGTCTCGAAATCGAGGTCGGCGGCGTAGGTGGCGGAACCGGCCGACAGGGCCTGGAAAAACACGGTCGGGGCCGTCGGGGGATCGGCCGATGTACCGCCGGTCTGCCCGTCGGCGCTCAAATAGTATTGAATCGATTCGCCGCAGGGAGCGGCCGGCAACCCGACCTGATACGAATCACCGCCAAGATGGGTTAGTGAATCGGCCGCGAACAAACCGGTCGTGCCGATGCGATGATTCAGGGTTGCCGACGACGGATCGGGGGTGGCGTTCAGGGTCGTGATGTCGACGGGAAACGTGGTTCCGCCGCCGGGCGAGGAGAGCGCGGGGCGGCCGGAAGGGTAATCAAACGTGAAAAGCATCAACGGCGGGCAGGCGAGACTGTGGGCCGCGAAACCGGTGCAGATTTCATCGTAGTGCGGCGTGCCGTTGGCGAGGTCGGCGTCGTCATCGTCGAGCGTCAGCACGTCGGTGACCACGGACGGAGCGATCTGGTGGTTGCCGCTGAAAATCTGCCCGATGTAGAAATCGCGGGCGAGTTGCAAACCGGCGGCCGGTCCTTCCGTGGCGATCAACTCGGTGCGCATGTCCCAAAACGCACCGGCGATGACCTGTCCGCAGAAATGGCCGCTGCCGCTGCAGGGGAACTGGCGGTCGGACGTTTCGACGTTGCGCAGGCATCCGGACCCCTGGCCGAAGAAATCGTGACCGAGGCACGGATCATTCTGAAGCAGGGTGCTGACCACGTCGGACATGCCCTCGTGATAGTCGCCGTTGTCGGGTCCGCCGGGGGAAAAATCGACGACGAAGTGCCCGTATTCGTGGTAAACGACGCCGGCGTAGGCGGAGTTGGGGCATCCGCCGCCGGAAAGGAAGAAGTTCAACGAGGGGCTGCCGGGCGTGTAGAACGCGTTGCACGTGTCATTCTGGTTGACGCTGGTGGGCATGGAAAGATCGAATCCGGTGAAACCGGGGTTCAGCGATTTGACGAAGTCGTGAACGACGGTGATGCGCGTCATGGCGTTGACCTGGGCGGTCAACTGCTGTGTCGGCGTGGGGTTCAACACGAAGTTGACGGGTCCGGGCGGGGTGACGTTTTGGGTGGCGGTCACTGTTCCGCCGCCGGCGGCGTTCGAAACGGTGGCCCATTGCCCGACGAGGTCCACGACGACGTCGACGGGCGAAGCGCCGCCGTTGGGCAGCACAAAACTGCCGTTGACGCCGACGTAAGTTGTCCCGCCGCCGATGGCCCGCACGCGGGCGCCGAACACAGGCAGGGCGGCCGGCGGATTGTTCGCCTGATCGGGGAACGGCACCGGCGATTGAAACCCGTTGACCGTGCCGGTGATGTCGGCGTGGTACAACCCGGGGCGCTTTTCGGTCAATTCGCCCGTCGATGCGTCCACGAAGAACTCCCAACGATCGAATGCGGTCGGTTGCCCATTATCGCCGAACAAGCGCCACGCGAGTACGGGCGCGCCGGCATCGGGCGCCAGGTAGACGAGGTACGGCCGGGTGAATTGCGTAGCCGACGGCTCATTCTGGCGTGCCGCGGCGATGGCGACGGCCTCGTCGGCGCGCGGGGTCCGCGGCAGGGCGACGGTCATGGATGGCGGCACGGCCGATGAATTCACCAGCACCAGCGAGTTGGCGGCGTCACGCCGGACGAGCAGCTTGACCCATCGATCGTGGACGTCGATGCCGTTGATTCGCTGCTGATAGGTGAACAGCCGGAATCGGCCGTCCATCAAATCGAACGCGCCGGCGGCGTCGAGCCGGCTCGGGTCGATGCCGAGGGCGGCCGCGTTTTGATTCAGGAATGCGTCGGCGGATTCCGCGGGGGTCCGGCCCGTCGAAAGCGCGCGACCGTACACCTGCGAAACGAGGCCGTTGTCGACCGTGACGCGCGCCTGGGGGAGCTGTTGGGTGAAGGCATCGAGGTCGGTTGCCGGTTGCTGGGCCGACACACGAACCGCGAATGAAACCACGGCGGCCAGACACATGATGCGACGTAATCGTATCACCCGGTACCTCCCAGATTGAGCGACGCAGTCGGACGTCAACGGCCGACCGATTCGATCGACTGATTCGTAATCGGAACCCAACCCCCGGCAGGGCTAATTCAAGTCTGAAGCGGCGGCACCCGTCAGGGACAACCGCAAACCCGGATTATAGGGCAATCCACGCTGTTGATACCAGACCAGCATTGTAACGGATCAACAAGACCATCGCCGAAAAAAAACACGCGACGGGGCGCGAGGCGCCGGCGACGTTGCGCCGATGATTGCGACGCGGGAATGTGGTACAATTCAACGTGTAACCCGTGGCGGTTCAGTGCCATCGGCGAATTCGAAAGGAAATCAATTCGTGAAAGTGTCAATTGAGTATTGCATGCAGTGAAACTACGAACCCAAGGCCGCCAGTTTGGCGGAGGCGATCAAAAAGAAACACGGAATCGGCGTGACCATGATCGAGGGACGTGGGGGCATTTTTGACGTTCGCGTCGACGGGTCGCTGGTTTACAGCAAACAGCAGACGGGTCAGTTTCCCGAGCACGCGGAGATCCTCGACAAGCTGGCGACGGTCGCGAAGTGACCCTCGCGATCCGGCGGAGCGCGGCCGATGCGGATCGGAACGATTGATGCCGTCCCTCGCGTTGAACGGGGCGCAAAATGTCAATCCAGGCGAGCATGACATGGTTGGGGCACGCGGCCATTCGGTTGACGCTGCCGGACGAACGGGTGGTGCTGATCGATCCGTGGCTGCGGGATAATCCGTCATGCCCCGAGGGGATGAAGGATCCGCCGCGGTGCGATTTTCTGGTGTTCACCCACGGGCACAGCGATCACACCGGCGACGCGGCCCATCTGATCGAACGCCACAATCCGCGGGTCGTGGCGGCCGTCGAACTGTGTGCGTTGCTGGGCATGGACAGTCCGAAGGCGCGTTTTTCGCCGATGAACATCGGCGGCACGCAGACGATCGACGGCGTGACGTTCAGCATGACGCGGGCGTTTCATTCGTCGAGCATCGACGGCAAGAACGGTCCCTTGTATGCCGGAATGCCGGCCGGTGTCGTGGTCCGCGTGCCCGGGTTGGCCGGTTTCTATCACGCGGGCGATACGGACGTGTTTTCGGACATGCGGCTGATCGCGGAATTGTTTCAACCGCGAATCGCGGCGCTGCCCATCGGCGATCATTTCACGATGGGCCCGCGGGGTGCGGCGATCGCCACCCGGCTGTTGGACGTGCGAAACGTGGTGCCGATCCATTTTGGCACGTTTCCGATTCTGCGGGGGACGGTGGCGGCGCTGCGTGAAGCGCTGGGCGAGGAACTGACCGATCGCGTGGTCGAGCCGAGACCGGGGCAGCCGGTGACGTGGACGGTGGACGGATTGGAACCGGTGGGTTAGCGGCTCGCGTCGTCGGTCGATGGATTGCGCATGAACGGTGAATTCGAAATCGGTGACGATCTGACCCGGCTGGTGGACGGCGTGGTCCGCAGCTATCGGGCGGACGAACGGACCCGGCACATCGGGCAGTCGTTTTTTCCGTCGCGCACGGAAATCGGCGAACTGATCGAGCGTCTGTTGGAACTGGTATATCCGGGGTTTTTCGGCCGGCAGGGGTTGACCGATCACAACGTGGCCTATCACGTCGGCGAGTTGATTCCGCGAATCGCGTTCATCGCCCATCGGCAGGTTTATCGCAGCCTGTGCTATCACGACCGGATCAGTCGCGGCGGCGCCACCCACGACCCGTCCTGCGAAGCGCGGGCCGACGAACTGACCCGCGAATTCCTGAATCGGCTTCCCGGGGTGCGGGCGCGGCTGGCCGACGACGTTCAGGCGGCGGTCGACGGCGATCCGGCCGCGACGGGTTGCGACGAGGTGGTGCTGGCCTATCCGGGCATGCTGGCGGTTTCGGTCTATCGCCTGGCGCACGAACTGCACGAACTACGTGTGCCGTTGATTCCGCGGGTGATGACCGAATGGGCCCATCGCATGACCGGCGTGGACATCCATCCGGGGGCCACGGTCGGCCGGTCGTTTTTTATCGACCACGGCACGGGCGTCGTGATCGGCGAGACCACGCACATCGGCGACAACGTCAAGGTTTACCAGGGCGTGACGCTGGGGGCGTTGTCGTTTCCCAAGGACGCGGGCGGGCGCATCATCCGCGAGGCCAAGCGGCACCCCACGGTCGAGGACCGGGTGACCATTTACGCCAACGCGATCATTCTGGGCGGGGAAACGGTGATCGGCCACGATTCGGTCATCGGCGGGTCGGTGTTCCTGACCAGCAGCGTGCCGCCGCGATCGACGGTCACGTTCGCCCCGCCCGACCTGCGCATCAAGGGTCGCGACGGCGTTTCGCGGCTGCACGACGGCAAGCAGCAGACCATCATTCCCGATTATCAGATATGATCCGCGCGGTGCGATGCGCGGAGCGCGCCGCCGGTTCGCGTAGGGCGGGTTTCACGCGCCGAGTTCGCTGCATTCCAAAGTGCCGCATCCCAACACAAAGCAGTGGTGAGGTTGGCTATGCCTCGTTGCGTTTCACGCTCTTTCTCGGGACGTTTGAGGCCTTCCCGGCATCGAGGGCGGGCTTGTACCGTTCAATCAAGCGGACTCTCGTCTGCTGAAGGACGGGATCGTCGGCTGGGCACGCCACACGCAACATCTCGTATCCAAGGGTCGATGTGTATTCTGCGGCGTTGCGATCACCGAGCAACTCAAGAGTCTCACCGATCGCGAGCGTGACCTGTGCGCAATCGCGGTCTTCAATCTTGCCGCCATTCAACGGAATACTTTGGCAGGCAGCAACCAGAGGAGCTAGTGCCACTCTTGAGATCGATGTCCCATCCTCAGCTGACGAGAGTGAACGTGAGATTCGGGCGGCGCTCCAACTCGGTTTTCTTCCTAGCCCGGGCAGCCCGATCGAAGTTGAGCGTGCGATAACAAAAAGGGTCAGGTCTGCCCGAACGCTCTCAGGAATGAGGCCAATCTTGCACAGCGCGTCAAAGGTCATACACCAATCCCGCACGGCGTTCCTTCGCCGCTCCATCAGGCGCCGAACAATTTCCGCGCTACTAAGGATGAACAAGAAGACCGCGCCGGAAAAATTGTTGGGCGTCACTGTCGTCACGGCATTTGGAAAGTGACTGAGTAGTCTATTAACAATGCCAAACATGAACAATAAATACGCGCAAGATGCGAAAAAGGTGGCAATGACAAGTGGCCATGCAGAGCTAGCGAGTCTTTCGCAGAATCGCTGAACAGATTGTGGGATTGGAATTGCGAAGGGATCTTGCGGCTTCATCCGCTCCATCCTGGCGAAGCGGTGCTGGCGGGGGCAACTGACAGTTCAGCACTGGGATCATCGAGGGAGGATATTCGCCGGTACAAATCGACGGCCTCCCGTGCGCCAAGATTGCCGATTGAGATTCGAGACGAGCGCAGAACTACATGTGCCACAACATAACTAGCAATGAGCACACCGCCTCCATATCCACCGTACCCAACCAAGTGTGCCACGACTAGAGCGGCTAATGCGATTGCCAGTGATGGTGCCGTTGGATCGGGCTTGCCTGCCAAGGTCTCGCTCTGGAGTCGAAGCGCACGGAAGAGACGAGGAACGCCTATCCACTTGGCCCAGAGATCTACTGTCTGTGTCACACTCGGTTCATGCCACCTAGCTACTAAGATACCACCGTGCCCATACACTTGGACACCAGGTACTCCTACGTAATCGAGGTCAATGCCTGTAACAACCGTATCCTCCAAGTGAGTCGACCGAAGCGCATCCTCGCTAAACGTCGCGTTTGAAAGGTCTGCTGACTGCAACTTGCAGCCGCGAACATGGGCTCCACGAAAATCCGCGCCCATGCATTTGGCTCCATAGAGAGTGGCGTCTCGCAAATCTGCATTAACGAGTTTACTATTCTCTAAACTCGCCCCCGCAAAACTAGCTCCGACCATCATCGCACTGGAGAACTTCGCGTTGGCGGCATTTGATGTGTCGAGTCGCACAGAGTTCATTTGCGTCTTTCGAAAATTCGTTTCGAGAAGAGTAGCATTGATCAATACCGCGTTGTTCAACACGGTATACGTGGCGTCACCCTTGGACCAGTCGGCATTCGAGAAAATGGCACGCGACAGGTCAGAGTTATTCAGCGTGGTTCCCACAAGAATTGCTGATGAGAAGTCCGCACCGTGGAGGTTGCAGTCAGTCAAGCGAGCGCCACCAATGTTTGCTTCGCGAAATCGACACTGCGGCATCGAGCACTTGCGAAACATGCCTTGCTGCATCTTGGCCTTATTAAAGTTCGCACCATCAAAGGTGCATTCGTGAAAAATGCAACCCGAAAGATCCTGGCCACTGAAATCAACCAATTTGAACCAGCCTTTCCTTTGCGCCTGCGACCGAGCTTGCTGGCAGATGGCAGCTACTATGCGAGGCTGATCCTCAAGCGCAATGTGTCTCCAGCACTTCCCCTCGCCGTATGTGATTGGATAGCCCTCGCAGTTCAGGAAACTACACTCGTTATGGGCGCTCGCCATTACCTGCGCCATTCGTCACCTAGCTTTCTGGAGGGCTCTTCATGTGTCGGTTCGGTTCTCCCTCCGACAGACACCAGCAAACACGGTAGGATTGTTGGGCCTGATCGACGAAATATGACCAAAGGGCTAGGGAACGCTTGGAGCCAGCCATAAACATTAGCAAAGGAATGATATTGTCGCTTCAAGTGACCGTCCTGCCGTTCCTGCTCCAAGGGGGCGGGGGGCACCCAGCCGTTGAGTGAACGATGAAAGTTTTACCGATTGTTCATCGGATGTCAATAGGGTACCCCCTAAACACAACCTTCAATCGCGCGTAAAGTGTCACTGATTGCCAATTTTTGTGGGCTTGGATACGCATGACCATCTGGTTCGTCCTGGAATCAGACTGCCCGGTCGCGTTGGGAAGTTGTTGTCTATCACTCAAGACCGGCCGGGGCGATACCGACTCAAAACCCGCACCCGCATCCCATTCCTCGCGCCACAAGGGGCGGAGGAAATCCTCTTTCATGGTGACTTGATGCCGAACCGCGCCTCGCCACCCCTTGTTGTACGGGGAATTGAGCGAGCGGCATGCGATGGGCGACAGTGACCTGCCCATATTTGCAAGCATTGTGAATCCGGTCAGTCTGGCCTTGCCCGGCCAGTGTACGCTCGGCTGCCTATTGCGTGCCTGCTGGCTGGCCCGCGGACGTGGACTCGGCCGCCCGGTTGCGGCCGCCGCTGCGGTCCTCCTCTTCGCCGGTGTTCCATGGATTGGTGATGACCACCCAGTCGTCATCGGTGTCGTCGATTTCATCGCCGGGAACGCGCAGGACTTCTCGCGCCGGCAGGCCGTCGTTCTGCCGCAGCCGGTCCCAGAAATCGGCGTCAATGATGAAATACTCCTCCTGCGCGGCCGCAAGAAGCCGCCGCAGACGGTCAGCGCCGGCGGTCACCAGCGATTCGGGAATGGTCGCGCGGCCTTCGCGGAAGGGCGCCACTTCCAGCGGGCTGAACAGCGGCTGGATTTCGCGTCCCAGGCTGTAGGCCAACCGGGCGTCGGGTCTTCCCACGACCCAGGTTAGCCGGTCTTCCGCGCCGATGGATTCGGCCCGCAGTTGATCGGCCATGGTGTCGACCTGACCGTTCAGCGCCCGTGATAGTCCGATCGCGTCCCAGGTTATGCCAAACGCCAGCCCCGAACTGACGCACAGCGTGGCCAGACTGAACGCCCGCCGCCGCCGGACGAACGCGATGGTCCCGGCGACGGCGCCGACGCCGACCAACAACCCGCCGACGAGATAGGCGCGCATCACGTCGGCGTATTCGCGTTGCACGAACACCGCACCCAGCACCAGACCGACGGGAATCGCCAGAACGATGACCACCGCCGCCAAGTGGAGGCGACGTCTGTCGAATGCACGCGCGGCAATAAAAAGCCGATCCAGCACCGGTCCCAACAGGAGGCTGAACGCGGGCAGCGCCCCGATCAAATAATGCGGCCTCTTGAATGCCGAAATGCTCAAAAAAACCAGTTGGATGGTCGCCCAGGTAAGCGCGAACAGCAGACCCTTGCGATGCTCGCGATAGACGTTGCGGAATGGTGCGGCCAATGCTTCCGGCAGCGACAGGCTGAATGGAAATGTCAACGCCAGCGCGATGGGCAGGTAGTACCAGAACGGCTGCGACCTGCCGCTCAATTCACCGGAATAGCGATCCACGAATTCAATCTTCCACAGATAGAGCGCGTTTTCGACATTCGAATACACGTAGATCGGCCACGGCAGGAACAACAGACCGAACAAGATGATCCCGGACAGCGGCCGCAGCCGGCCGACCCGCACGATTTGGTGCCACACGCCGGCGCTATAGGTTGGTCGTGATGCCCCGACCGGCGCGGCGTCGCGGACCGCCGGTTTCACAAAAAACCACCAGACGGCCAACGGCAGACAGACCGTCCCCAGCGGCATGGGCGCCTTGGCCATCATGGCCAATGACAGGCTCGCGTAACACAGCCAGATCGCCCGCGACCGGCGCGACGCGGTTTCCGTGCCCCACCAGAATCCCGCGAACGCCATCGTGCCGAACAGCGTCAGCACCATCTCGACCTGCGCGTTGTGCGAAAAAAAGAGGGTGCCGGCCGATGCCGCCATGACCGCGCCGCTCACCATGCCGATGCGATGACCAAACATCGATCGGCCAAGACCGTACACGACCAGCGTCGTGGCGATGGCCGCCAGTGCGGACGGCAATCGAGCCGCCAGCGGACTGACCGGCGGCTGGACCACGGGCGGATCGACGACATACGACGCGGCCGCCGCCAACCAAAACGCCAGCGGCGGCTTGCGGATGAACGGCAGGTCGTTGACCTCGGGAATCAACCACTCGCCGGTTTCGCGGATCTGCCGCGCACCGAGCGGAACGATGGCCTCGTGATCGCCCAGGCCCGGTCCGCCCACCAGACCCCACAGCGATAGAAAACTGCTGAACGCGAGCAGCACCAGCACGTCCAGCGCGGGCGATCGTCCGACCGGCTCTTCGCGGAACGAAATGTCATCGCCTGGCATCTGATTTCACCACGGGCCGCCGACGAATCGGCGCCGACCGAATGCCGACGGCATCAGCACCCACCACGCCGTACATCTATAGCGTCCCGCAGGGACGCCATGAATGTAGCCCAGCACTTCAGTGCTGGGAGGACGCCACCCTCTCGATTCGGCTAGTCCCGAAGGGACGGCTGATGCCGAATGCGGCGCTTCAGCCGTCCCTTCGGGACTCGACCCCATCACGACGTCGGCATACCCCGTGTTGAAACACGGGGCTACATTCATGTCTTCCCCGGGCAAGCAACAGGCGGAAACGCTAAACACGTACCCCGCGCAAGTGGCGTACCGATCTGCGCTGACCTTGGTCGCCCCGGTCGCCGGGCTTCTTCATTGCCTCGCCGGGAAAAAACGGTCGCAGTCCGATCGGATTCCGCAACCTCGGCGCCACTTGCCGAAGCGCCGTCGATGATACGTCGGCCGGGCGCCGATTCTAACGGAACCCCAGAAACTGCAGAAACACATCCTGCGTCAAAATGGGAATGGACAGGTTCGTCGCGGATGCCACGGTGGCATCAAACACGTCGCGTGCGGCGCGGCGCGCCTGGTCGCGATCGCCGGCGTCCCGATCGCGGGCCTCGGTTCCGGCGACCGCCGCGGGAACGGGCGGCGCTGCGCCGGCCACCACAAAATCGACGCGGCTGGTCAGTGTGTCCACCACGTCGCCGCCCCATTGCGCGATCAGGCTCTTGACGCGATCCCCCCCGGTCGGATCCTGCACCCCGTCGCCGTCGGCGTCGAACCAGCCGACCACGACGAATTGCAGCGTCCGATCGCGATCGTAGACCGGATTGGCCACCAGATCGCCGCGAACGATGATCTCCTGACGGGCCATGCCGACGATCCGGCAGGCGGCCGTGTTCTCGTGAATCTTGACCACCTCGACCCGTCCCTTGGCCCGGCCGTCGATGGGGATGCCCTCCGCCGGATAGACCGCGAACTGCAAACCCGTGGTCAGATGATGCCGTTGCCCCAGCCCGATGTAGACCATTTCGTCACCCGGAACGGCTAACACCACTTGACCATCCTCGCGTCGCGCGGTCAGGCGTTCGCCCGGCTTGACCTGCAACTCGCCGAGCTTGGCCTGCAATTCCGCGTAGCGAACCTGCAGATCTTCCAGCCGCTTCCGCTCGCCCTCCACCTCGTCCTTCCGCGCCTGCAAGTCGCGCGAATGCTCCTGCCGCAGGTCGTCCATCTCCTTAACGAAACCGTCGACCTGCTGATCGCGCCCGGCGATGTAGGCCGTGTGCTCGGCCTTCAATTCGGCGATGCTCTTTTTAACTTCATCGGCCGCGGCGTCGAGCGCCGTTCGAATCTCCTCGTGCGCCCGGGTCATCTCGGCCGACTGTTGCTCGGCCGCGTCCGCCCGCGCCACGGCGTCGCGCCGCTGACGGTGTTCGCCCGCGAAGTTCTCGTACAGCGCCTTCATGGCCGGCAGCAGTTGCTGGGTCTGGTAGGGCGCGACATCATCGACCAGTTTGTCGCCGACGATGCGTTTCAGCAGTTCGTCGTCCACCTTGGTGCGGGCGGCGGCGGCATCGGCCAGCTCCTCGCCGACAGCCAGGACCATCATCTCCTTGCGCGCCTGCTCCAGCAGACCGGCCATCGACGCCCCGTTCTCGCTCGCCTGGGCATATTGCGGCAGACCCTTGTCGCCGCCGCGAACCAGCTTGGTGTTCTCCCGACGCAGCGTGTCGCGTTCATTGACAATGGCCTCCTGCTCGGTGTACAGCCACACCAGCAGAACCGTGGACACCAACCACAGGAACACGAATCCGATCATCCAAACGTGGGCCGCCGTGAATCCGCCGCCCTGTGTTCGCGCTTGGGCCATCTGCATTCACTCCGCTGGGTTGGTTCATCGCGCCGCGAGCGCTCGCTCGCGGCTACGGGCGTGTACCCGGAATGGCAGGTCGGTTGGGGGCGGACGGGGCTTCCGTCCACCCGCGTCGGTCGCCGACGTCACCCGCTGATAACCCATTCTCCACACGCCGGGCGGACTCGTCAAGCAGGCGATACGGGCGGGATCTGGCGAGCAGTTATGGCCCCGGCGATTGTAGGGCGGGTTTTACCCGCCGGCCCCGGGGCTCGTAGCGGCGTGAAATCCGCCCTCCGGCGCCGCATGACTTCCGAATCCGAAATGAAGGTCATTGACATGACCGGAACGTATTCCACGTTCACCGCGACGGCCGCCAATCCCCCCAAATCTTGTCAATCTTGTAAATCCTGTCCATCTCCAAATCGTTCACCCCATCCAATCGCGACCCCGTCCTAATCTCCCTGAACGGGGATCTTCCGCCCCTTCGCAGTCGACAGCTTCGGGAGCACGATGCACAGCAGCCCGTTCTTCAGGACGGCGTTGACCGCGTTGGTGTCCACGTCCTGCGGCAGCGTGACCATGCGCGCGAAATCACCGTGACGCCGTTCCCGCCGGTGATAGGTGACGTTGTCCGATTGCGGCGGCGACCAACAGCCCTTGACCGACAGTTCGGTTCCGACCACTTGAACGGTGACGTCGTTCATGGTCAATCCCGGCAGGTCCGCCTCCACGTGCAACGCGTCGGGGCTTTCCCACACGTCCAGCGCCGGCTGACCGTA
Source organism: Phycisphaerales bacterium (assembly GCA_013140575.1). Classification (GTDB taxonomy): domain Bacteria; phylum Planctomycetota; class Phycisphaerae; order UBA1845; family UBA1845; genus JABFSN01. The sequence continues at coordinate 28,434 of JABFSN010000029.1, forward strand.
GCCGCGGAACGGCAGGTGCGGACCGACGCCGCCCACGAAATTATCGATCACCCGGTCCATCTCCCGGCGAAATTCGTTGAACGGCAACACCGATTCCCAATCCCGTGCGGACATGACCTCATGCCTCCTTTCGTGCGCCGGACAGCGCCGGCTCCTCGACGCGGCGCGACGCCGCGTCCACCCACGTCAGCAACTCGTCGTCCTCCCCCGGCCGCGTATACAAGTACTGATGTTTGAACTGTTCGTTCGCCCTGCGAAACCGCGTCGCCCGAACTCCGTCGATGCCCGCCATCGCGCCTCGCCGGACCGCGACGCCCTCGATCGGCCCCAGTCGTCCGCCCGATCGTTTCGACGCGTATTCCATGTTCAACCGCGCCAATTGCGTATCGACGCCGCGGGCCAGTTTCGCCGACCGCTGCATGTCGGTTTCAGCGGCGCCGCCGCGTTCCACGTACAACCGGTAAAACGGCGGGTCCGACCACGCCGGCGCCAACACGAACTCGACGGCGTCCGCGCCCACCGCCGCCGCGGCCTCGCCAAACGCTTGAACCACCTGATGCTCGGTGATTTTCTCCCCGGTCACCGACGCCACGTGGTCGCCCTTGTGCAAAAATTCGATCAACGGCACGAGCCCCTCGAAACCGGTCACCCGCACGCAATCGCTGATGTCATATCGGTAGAACCCCGCGGATGTCGTCAGCAGGATGAAATACTCCTCGCCCTCGTGCAACTCGTGAACCCGCAGGACCGTCGGCGCAACCGAGCCCCGTTCGGCCACAGGAATGAACTCCAGAAACGTGTGCGAAATCGCCGCCATGCCCGCCGGCGTGCCGTCCGCCATCGGGATGGACATTCGCCCTTCCGTGGCCAGCAGGCCGATGTCCCGAACCGGCACGTCCCCGAAATACTCCGGAAACTGCCGCAGATACAACCCCATCGTGCCGCCCGTCCAATTGCCCAAAAACCCCAACCGCCAATAGTCCATCGGGCGAAACCGGCCCGCGCGTTGCCGAATGGTCTCCAGTCGCCGTGCCGTGACCGGATCGGCCCGCAATCGCGGCATTAGTTCGTCACGAATCGACCCCGGAATCGCCATGTCGTCCGTCAGCGTGCCGTCGTGAACGTCGCGAATGATCGTGTCGGCGTGCGACTCCGCCGTTCGGACCAGTTGCAGCACCGTCGCCGGGCTGGCCGTCACCATCCAACCCACATCCCGCGGTACGGCCAGCCGCATGATCGTGTACCGACGCGCCAGCCCGTCGGGAATGTACGCGACGCACAACGGCGCCGCGTAGTAGCGCAGCACCTGCTTGTACTGAACCGACGCCATCAGCCCCGTGATCGCGCCGCACGGAACGCCCGACGGCGCCCGCGCCTCGTCCATCGGCGACGTCACCTGCACCAATGGCCGACCGAAACAGTTCGCGTGATCCGTCAACGCCTTGATGCCGAACGCCCGCCATCCCGCCTGCACGTCGGACAGAAACCGGTCCGTCACCGGAACGTATTTCGGCCGATCCGTCGTGCCGCTGGTCATCGCGAACATGCGCACGCGCTGCCGCGCGCCGAACATGGCCCGCACGTCGCCGCGCCGCACCCGTTCAATCCACGGTGACAATTCGGCGTACCCCTGAATCGGTACGTGCCGGACGAAATCGCCGTATCCGCGGATTGAGGCGAACCCGTGCGCCCGACCATAATCGCTTGCCGCGTTGGCCCGAACGAACGACATCAGCAGGCGGTCCTGAACGACCGGGGCGCGACGTGCGTCCGCCCGCAAACGCGCCAGAACCCGCCGGGCGTGCAGCCCGATCAGGCGATTGATTACGCGATCCCCCAACGATTGGTTCATCGACGCATGTTCCGATTCGTTCGTTTATGCCGCGACATTCGCATACGAGTAGCGACGTCTTGTAACGTGTGCGTGTTTCCGCCCCGGCGGGGCGGCGGACTGTAGCCACGGGTGGAGCGCTGCGCAGCATCGCGCAACCCGTGGATTCGATCGCCCCGGCGACCCCGCCCCGGCAGGGGCGGAGGAACCGTCGCAGGCAACGCTATACACGTGCCTGCATTCTAACCGGCCGGCATCGGGCCGACGACTGCGACGGGCCGTCATTCGCCGACCCTATTGTTCGCGTGGTCGCGAACGGCCATTCGACGTGCGGACTTCGCGCCTCGGTTAGCCCCGGCGGGGCGGAAGTTAGTAGCCGGGGGCGCTAGCCCCCGGGCCCGTTACCCCGATCAACAAGCCCCGCAGGGGCGGCAGACCGGCAGGCCATGCAACTCTCCGCATGTTCGCAATCGCCCGCCTGACAGAACGCTCGCCGATGCTATGATGACCACCGCGGACGCGCGAACCGCTGCCGTGGCCGAATCCCACACCGCATCGGCGACGCGCCACCCGTTGCTGCGGCGATTAATCGGATTCAGGAAATGCCCGTAAACCCGCCCGTCCCGGCTTTCGACCATTGCGCCGGGGATTACGCGCGTCACCGACCCGATTACCCGTCGGCCGTATTTGAATTGCTGAACCGCGCGACGGACGCGCTTCCGTCACGCCGCGCCGCCGACCTCGGCGCCGGAACCGGCATTTTCTCGCGGCGCCTCGCCCAACATGGCTGGACCGTCTTCGCCGTCGAACCCAGCCGTACGCTGCTGCAACACGTGCGCCCACCCGGCCATTCAACGCATGACGGCTGCATTCACCTCGTCGGCGGCGTCGCCGAACACCCGCCGTTACGCGACGGCGCCGCCGCCCTCGTGACCGCCGCCCAGGCGTTCCACTGGTTCAACCCACCCTACGCGCTCGCCGAAATCGCACGCATCCTGACGCCCGGCGGCGTGCTGGCCCTGATATGGAACAACCGCGACGCTTCCCGTTGCCCATTCACCGACGCGTTCGAATCCCTCGTCGCTCGCTACAACCCGTCCTACGACCGCGAATACCGCCAGCAGGATTGGCCCGGCAAAATCGCCGCCTCCGGCCGATTCGACCCCGCCCAATACGAACGCATCGATCACCTATGGCCGCAGGACGCCGATGCGTTCGTCGGATTCACCCGCAGCGCTTCCTACATTCGCAACGTGCTGTCCCGGGACGCCCGCGGCCGGTTCGAAAACGACTTGCGCGCTCTGATTCGTCAACACTTCGGAAATGAACCGTTTGCCATCCCACTCCGAACGGACATCTGGATCGCCCGGCGCACGCCGTAGCGCAGTTCGCCTGATCGCCCGCCTGCCTACTAAACGGGACGTTGGGTGGCACTGGCAAGCGTACTCGCTTGCCAGTGTCCGCTGGTGCGAGAATCCCTTCTCGCACCCATACTTGCGGGAATCCCTTCCCGCGATTGCCCGCCTCCGGGCAGGGGCGGACGAGGCACCGCGAAAAGCGCCAACCCCGTCATGCGCGATCAGTGGTGGAAATCATCGGTCCGACGGAGCCCACTGCCCAATTGGTGCGCCCGTCAAATGCACCTGCCCGCCGCACGACCCGTTGCCGGAATACTCTCAAATTGAAGGACAGGTCACGAAACCGAACGCCCCACCAGTGCGCACACCGCCTCCGCATCCGTCGGCAATGCCGCCGTCAGATTCTCCGGCCCACCGGCCGATGCCTGCCGAACGTGAATGTTGTCTTCAATCCGAATTCCGCCGAACCCCGCCGCCAGCATCTCGTCAACCACGGGCCGATTCACGCAATCGGCGAACGGCGATGTCAGCTCCTGATTCCCCCACAACGCCGGTATCAGGTAAACGCCCGGCTCGATCGTCACCACCATCCCCGGCGCCAAATCCCGGTCCAACCGCAGAAACTTGTCGCCGAACGCCGCACGCCGCGTCCGACCGGGCGCGTAACCGGCCGAATCGCCGAAATCCTCCAGATCGTGAACGTCCAGACCCAGCAGATGCCCCAACCCGTGTACGAAAAACAACGTATGCACCCGCCGCGAAACCAGGTCGTCCGCCCGCCCCTTCAACACGCCCGCATCGACCAGCCCCTCGCAAATCACTCCCGCGGCCAGATCGTGCACCTCACGAAACCGCCGCCCCGGAACGCACGCCTCGATCGCCGCCCGCTGCGCCCGCAGCACCGTCTCATAAACCGCACGCTGCCGGCCCGTCAGCTTGCCGTTCACCGGCCACGTTCGTGTGATGTCGCTGCAATACCCATCCGGTTCCATCGCCCCGGCATCCACCAGCAGCAGCTGCCCCTTGCGCATCCGGTCGGGATATCCGTCGCGATGCAAAATCTCGCCATGAACCGTCACGATCGGCGTGAAACTGGGTTCCGCCCCGGCGGACACGTATATCGACATCAACGCCCCAGCCAGCTCGGCCTCCCAGCGACCGTCCCCTGTCGCTGCCAGCGCCGCTTGATGAGCCCAAACCCCGATTTCCGCCGCACGACGCATGGCCGTCAGTTCATGTGCGTCCTTGTACAGACGCATGTCGATGATCGCGGTCCGCTCGGACTCGGTCGCGTCCTTCAATCCAAGACGCCCCCACCAACCCATCGCAACTGGACATTCCGGACAAATGACGCTTGCATCCCGTCCGCCGACCAGCTTTTCGAACCCTCCCGGCGTCGCCAGCGCCCCAACGCCGATCCCCGCGGCGCTCGCGATCGCCCCGTCCGTCGGCCCCTCGCCGATCCACACTGTGTCATCGAACGTCGCAACCCCCCGGCACAGCGTGCATCCGCCTTCACCGTCCGCGCCCGGCTCGATCAACCACGCCGCCCCCTGCATCGGCGGTCCCCCGAAATAACGATAGGTGCTGCCCGGCAGGAACGGATGAACATTGGCCGCATACGTCCGCGCCCGCGCCCATCCCGCGAACAAAACCATCGGCCGATCAATGCTGGCCGCCAACCGCTTCCGCCGCTCGCGGTAAACGCCCGGCGGCGCCGGCATGCGAATGGTCGGTAGACTCATCGTTCAGCGCCTGCCCTGAAAATACAATTACCTGTGACCCACTTCGCGCCCGGAGGGCGCACGATCCTAGCCAGGGACTTCAGTCCCTGGAAAACGCCCCCTCCATTACCTCCGCCCGGAGGGCGGACGGATCTCGGTCTTTCGATTGTGGGTTCCATATTTGGACAACTCGCCGCCCCGGGGCGCACTCCGTTCAGAACGGCGCCTCTTCCGACGCCGCGTACCCATCCGCCCCCGAAACGCTCCCCTGGAACAGATTGTCGAATCGCGTCAGGCGCCTGTTGAAATTCAGTTTCACGGTGTCCGTCGGTCCATTCCGTTGCTTCGCGATGATAATCTCCGCGATCCCCTGCACGTCGATCTGCTGCGGCTTGTAGTACTCCTCGCGATGGATCAGCAGGACGACATCCGCGTCCTGCTCGATCGCCCCCGATTCCCGTAGATCGCTCATCCGCGGGCGATGCCCTTCCCGCCCCTCGGCCTGACGGTTCAACTGCGCCATCGCGATGATCGGAATGTTCAGTTCCCGCCCCAGCGCCTTCAAGCCGGCGCTGATGGCCGCTATCTCCTGCTGCCGCGATTCGGTCCCGCTCGCCCGCATCAATTGCAGGTAGTCCACGAAAATCACCTGGATGTCGTATTGCCGCGCCAACCGCCGCGCTTTGGCCCGCAATTCCAGCACCGTCATCCCCGGCGTGTCGTCAACGTAAAACGGCGCCTTGGCCAACTCGTCGCAAACATGCCCCAGCCGGTTGATGTCCTCCTCGTCCAGCATGTGCCGGCGAAACTTATGCGAATCCACCTTGCCCCGGCTGCACAGAATCCGTTGCGCCACCTGCTGATTGCTCATCTCCATTGAAAAGAACGCCACGCGAACCGCCGGTTCCGTACTGCCGGCCATATGGTCGGCCATCGTCAACCCCAGTGCCGTCTTCCCCATCGACGGCCGGCCCGCAACGATGATCAAATCGCCCTTCTGAAATCCGCTGGTCAACTCGTCCAGTTCCGTGAATCCCGTCGCGATCCCCGACAGATACGACTCGTCCCGCATCTCGATCTGCTTGAACAACGGCTCCAGCAGATCGCGCAGCCGGTTCGCCTGCCGGCTGATCCGCCGCTCCGTCACCGCGAACAGCTTCTGCTCGGCATGGTCCAGCAACTCCTCCGCCGACGGATGCTGCGCGTAACCCAGTTCCGCCAACTCCCCCGAACACCGGATCAAATCCCGCAGCATCCCCTTGTCGCGCACGATCCGCGCGTAATGTTCCGCATGCGCCGCCGACGGCACGCTCTCCGCCAACGACACCAGGTAGCC